>DATGRY010000108.1:0-5338 GCA_035303165.1 Pseudogracilibacillus sp. | reverse complement strand
CATCGCCGTATATCCGAACAGTCTCTTTCGAGAGAACGTCGCAAATACTTCACTAAATACGCCGAATAACGGCAAGATTAAAATGTACACTTCTGGGTGTCCAAAAATCCAGAATAAGTGTTGATAAATTATTGTATTTCCACCTAAAGCTACATCGAAAAATGCTGTGTCAAACATACGATCAAACATAAGTAAGAATAAGTTGATCGTTAGAGGCGGGAATGCAAATAAAATTAAGATACTTGTAATGAATGTTGCCCATGAAAATAACGGCATACGCATATATGTCATACCAGGGGCACGCATCGTTACGATCGTGGCGATAAAGTTAATACCACCCATTAATGTTCCCGCACCGGCTACTTGTAATCCTGCTATATAGTAGTCGACACCGTGACCTGGTGAAGCCATTGCGAGAGATGCGTAGTTCGTCCATCCTGCATCTGGTGCTCCACCTGTTAAAAAGCTTACGTGTAATAAAAGTCCACCGAATAAGAATAACCAAAAGCTAAGAGCGTTTAAGAACGGGAATGCTACGTCGCGTGCTCCAATTTGAAGTGGCATAGCCGCGTTCATCAACCCGATCAATATCGGCATACCGGCTAAGAAAATCATCGTTGTCCCGTGCATCGTTACCATTTCATTGTAAAAGCCTGCACTGACAAAATCGTTTTCTGGCTTTATTAACTGAATACGGATAATTAACGCCTCAATACCACCGAGAATGAAGAACAAGCCTCCACCTGCTAAGTACAATTGCGCAATCTTCTTATGGTCTACTGTTGTTAAGTAGTCCCATAAGAATGCACCAAAGCTGCGTTTACCCGTAGCTGTCATACTACTCACATTAACAACCTCCTAAAAATGATGTTTTGAAATTAAAAGTGTATTATTCTTGGATTTCTTTCCCTTCGGCTGTAACACTTGACGGACTTAACTGCAATAAATATTCAGCAATTTTATCCGCTTCATCATCTGTTAAGTCTGGATAAGCTCCTGTCATTAAGTTACCTGGTTTTAAGGACTCAGGATCGAGTAACCAGTCGATTAAGTTTTCTTTCGTAGGTTCTAAATAACCGACAAAGCGTGAACGATCAGCAAACTGCGTTAAATCAGGTCCGATAGGAACGTTTCCAGCAGAGTAGTTTTGTGTGTCTGTCGCGTGACAACTGAGACAAGCTTTTTCCTCGAATAATTCCTTACCTTCTTGAGCAACAGCATCGAGCTCAAGTTGTTCGGAATCGAATGACTGCATATCTTCTACCCATTGTTCATACTCTTCTTTACTTACAACGACAACTTTAAAGTCCATCAATGAGTGAGACGGTCCACAAAGTTCCGCACACTTACCGAAGTAAACACCCTCTTCATACGCTTCGATAAACATCGTGTTTACGTTTTCTGGGTTAACGTCTAGTTTACCTGATAATGACGGTACCCAGAATGAGTGAAGGACATCGTTTGTAATTAAGTTCAAATATACTTTCGTATCAACTGGAATATATAAATCTTGACTCGTTGCAATTTCTTCATTTACGTAATCATAATGCCACCAATATAAGTTACCAGTTACATCGATATTAATATGATCATCACGATCCGCATCATCTGCTAAATGGAATGTGGCAAAAACTGTCGGAACCGCCATGATGATGACGAGCACAATTGGGATTATCGTCCAAATCGCCTCTAATGCCTTGTTTCCTTCTACTTGCTCTGGCGTAATAACTGAATCGCCTTTTCTCTTACGATAACGAACTAATACGATGACAAGTAAAATCATTACGACGATAAAAACACCTGTCATTATTAATGTAGTTAAAACGATTAACTTAAATGACACTTCTGCTCCGTATCCTTTAGGTACAAGCGCTGTTAAATTATCCCTACCACACCCTGCTAATAAAACGGATAGGATACCAAGCAAGAGTAGCCCTTTTACTTTTCCTGCCCATGATTTCATGTATGCATACCTCTCTTTCTCCATTCATCCAACATTATCTCCATCATTCGAGCTTTCAGTTTATTTACGTCGCTACATATATTAATGTACCGAAAAAGATAATTAAATACGCTAACGAGTAAAAGAAGACGACATTTGCCCATTTATATACATTTTTCATAAATAGACCACTGAAGGCGATCAATATCCATACGATATTCAGTGTAGTAATTATTGTAAGAAAAATGATACCAAACTGGTAAAGGAAAAAAGGCAATGGAAATAAACAAATAATATAAACGATAATTTGTCGCTTCGTAAATTCTGTGCCGTACACTGCAGGTAGCATTGGAACTCCCGCTAACTTATATTGCTTGCGGTTTTTAATTGCTAGTGACAAAAAATGTGGCGTTTGCCAAATAAACATAATCATGAAAACGGTAATCGGAATTATATGAAATAAGTCCGGATGGATTGCTGCCCAACCAATTAATGGCGGTACAGCACCAGATATACAACCGATCTCAGTATTTAACGTATAACGTCGTTTAGACCACATCGTATATAATACAACGTATGTAAACCATCCAACAAATGAAACAATTGCTGCGGTTAAGGTTGTCATGTACAAAAGAATAAGTCCTAAAACCGTCGTTACAATTCCAATCATTAATACGTGTGAGGATGCTATTTTCTTCGTAACCGTCGGACGGTTACGTGTACGGTCCATTATAATATCTATATCAGTATCGTACCAATTATTCAGGACACTAGCACCGATTAACACGAGCGTACTACCAGCGATCGTTAAAGTGAAAACGTCTAATGTCTCTATAAACGAAATCCCTGTAACGTATAATGCGAGCCAATATCCTGTAAATACAGCAAGTAAGTTCGAATTTACGATCCCAATTTTGACAAACGCTTTAATATCTTTAAATGTAAGTTTGTTCGTTTGGGACGAATGATCTTTTGCATTCACAGAAGAAGACGCACCTTCTTCAACAACTTTCATTATAGCCCCCCCTTCTTATCGTCAAGGAAAGTATAGTTTTACCCTTTCCATTTGTCCACTTTCAAATTCTCAGGTGTAGAGCAATCCTTTATACTCTGTCGAAAAGGTATTGATAAAATGTAACAGAATGTACACAATAACCTTTAGTAAAGTATACCAAGAATTGATACCGAGTACAAACGGATTTACCTGCACATGTTCTATAAACAATTGTTATCAAATTTCGTTTAATTTTGCAAGGATTCTACTGTTAAGGCTTTTGAAACTTGTCCATTTAAAAAGCTTTTATTTACAACTTTGTGACAATTGCATTTCCCCAATATTTTTTATCAACGTAATTAATTGATTTATACATGTCATTCCTATTATTATTATAGTTACATTGTAATTTTTCTAAAATAATAGCGACTTTATTTTCACTTATACAGTGACAATAATCACAGACTTTTTTAATCATGAAGTAAAAGTGAGGCTAAATGAAAATGATTCGAACGATAAAATGGTTAGCTGTCGTCTCAACAATTGGTATGATTTTCATTTTATTAGGCGGAGCGTTAGTAACGAAGACAGATTCCGGGCTCGGATGTGGAACGAGTTGGCCACTATGTAATGGACAGTTATTTCCTTCTGAAATTACACCTGAATTAATTATCGAATATAGTCATCGACTCGTCTCTACTATTATTGGTGTAACTGTTTTATTACTATCAGTGCTTGCTTGGATCGTTCTCGGTCATATTAGAGAAGTGAAGTTTTTATCGTTTATTTCTATCTTCTTTCTCGTTTTACAAGGATTGATCGGAGCAGCAGCTGTTGTGTGGGGACAATCTGATTACGTCTTAGCAGTTCATTTCGGTGTGTCGCTCATCAGTTTTGCAGCAGTCTTTTTACTTACGTTACTCGTCTTTGAAATCGATCGGAAATTTGATGCGACAAATTTACATATTAAACGAAACCATCGCATTGAAATTTATTTATTAACCATTTTTACGATGGTCGTCGTCTATTCGGGAGCACTCGTTCGCCACGTTAACGCTAATTTAGTATGTGGTAGTTGGCCGTTTTGTACTAATAGCGCGCCGTTTGCATTTAACGATTATAATTTCTACCAGTGGATTCAAATGGGACACCGTCTGTTAGCTGGCATTTTATTTATTTGGACGATTCTCTTTTTCATCAAAGTGTATAAACAATACGCACAGAGCCGTGTTATGTACTGGGGTTGGGTCGTCACAGTAATTCTCCTTGCATTACAAGTAGTTTTCGGTGCATTCATTATCTTTACGAAATTAAACTTATGGATCGCTCTAATGCACGCCCTCTTCATTACTTGTTATTTCGGCATGTTAAGTTACTTCGTGCTCTTATCGTATCGTAGTCAACGCCAAGAGAAAACTGCAACCGTGCCCGTCGATCGAACAATTTCCATTAAATTAGAAGCAAAAAATGAGAGTTAACATCGTGTAACTCTCATTTTTTTATGCTCTTCCATTTGTTCCACGGTTCGACGTTTGGAGGTGACGAATCAATCGACAATGGTTCGCGTCTAACCGGGTGGATGAAAGAAACGTTCGTCGACCAAAGCGCGATTTGTTCTCCAACTTTGTTTACATTTGCACCGTATTTTTGATCTCCGTAAAGCGGATGTCCAATCGTTGCTAATTGAACGCGTATTTGATGTGATCTTCCTGTCTCAAGCGCAATTTGTACGAGCGACAAATCTTCTTTCATCTCAAGTACGGTATACGTCAGTATTGCCTTTTTAGCGTCTTTTACCGACGATTCGACAGCACGAACTTCATTACGACGACGATCTTTCCATAAGTAATGTGTCAACGTATCATGTCGTTTTTCTATGTTTCCACGAACGACTGCTACGTACGTTCGCTCAATTTCCCGTTTTCGTAATGCATTTGCTAAACGTGATGCTGCTTTTGAAGTTTTCGCTAAAATGAGCGCACCACCAACAGGACGGTCGAGTCGATGTACTAGACTTAAATAAACATTCCCAGGTTTACGATCACGTTTTTTAATAAACATTTTCATTGCTGTCAATACGTCTTGATCGTTAGAACGGTCTTGCTGTACAGGTACATTGATCGGCTTTTCAATAATGAGTAAATGATTGTCTTCATAAAGAATTTGTATATCCAATTCGTTATTCCTCTCTTTTCTTTTATAATAAGCATAACAAAAAAACTGTCACATCCGCGAATATGAACGAACGTGACAGTTTTCTATTATTCAAATTCGATTAATAAGTCATTCACAGATATTGCCGTACCGTCATCGACGTATACCTTTTTTATGACACCTTTAAACGGTGCTTGAATCGTCGTTTCCATCTTCATCGCTTCAGTAATGAGTAAATAATCACCTTT
>DATGRY010000107.1:0-21985 GCA_035303165.1 Pseudogracilibacillus sp. | reverse complement strand
TAAATTGGCTGATGTCACAGTTTCAAAGGGAGATAAAGGTTATTCTATTACAGGATTTGCAGGTGAGGGTTGTACAATCACTGATAAAACTGAAGCACAATTGTCCGAACAAGGACGAGACGCTTGTAATAAATAAACATCTCCCGGCATTCCCGCCGGGAGCCCCCTTTCCACTTTCCAAAACATTCATAGAAATGAGTGAAATACATGTTTTCGTTCGGGAAATCTAAACGGATCGTCAATATCGTAATAAATGACTACGTAATTCGTGCAATTGAAAGTAATAATGGGTTATCTTCCATTCATGCCGTGTATGAAAAGCCGCTACCGATCAATACGATCGAAAACGGTAAAATCGTTGATGAAATTGGCTTTTTTGAATTTATTCAAGAAATTGTCGCTGAATGGGGTATTAAAAATCGCAATGTCCGCTTTTATGCACCAGAACCGTTAGTCATTATGCGCGATATTGATATTCCGGAAAATGTAGCAGAAGACGAAGTAAAGCAGTATATTACGATGGAAATCGGAAATACGATTCACTTTCCGTTTACAAATCCTGTTTTCGATCTTTATGACGTAGAAAATAAACGAGGAAAAATAACGGTACTTGCGGCACCAGAAGAAGAAATAATTAAATATACCGAGGTATTCGTCGATGCGAAGTTACAGCCAATTGCAGTTGACATTCAACCGTTAGGTATATACCGATATTTTTTACATACGAAAGGTCTACCAAAACGAGATGAAGCGTACATGTTTTTAGAACTTTCGTTAACATCTTTGTCTATGAGTATTTTTCATCAACATAAACTAGAGTTCTTACGTTACCAACCGTTATCTATCTCGGCAAATGATTGGCAACCTCAGGAATCAGAGCAGCTAACGTGGACCTATACAGGTGATGAATCACGTTTGGAGACGGATATTAACGATCAACTGAACGAAATAGAACGTGTGATGAATTTTTATCGTTTCTCATTGCATCAAGGTGCACGGACTATTACGAATATCGTTTTGCTAGGGGATTATCCAAAACTGCAACAATTACAATCTTACATCGATGAACGATATGACGTAAAAACAACGATGTTACACATCATAGAAAACGACATTCAACACATAAATACATCATTTATCCCAGCACTCGGACTTGCATTAAAAGGAGGGAAGTAACGTGCCCGAAGGATTACCAGACATTAATTTACTCCCACAGTATGAACGACATTCAGGACGATCATTTTATGCATTTATTATATTCTTTTTACTCATTGTTCTTTCGTTTGTACTAATTGGTGTGTTTTATTTTACAACGAAAAGCAAACTCGTAGACGTAGAAGCACAATTAGATGAATTAGCAACGAGAGCCGAACAATTACAAATAGAATTGGCAGCATTAGAAACAGATGGTAGTTCTTCCATAGAGACGGCCGTTACTTTCGCAAACCAAAATACGTATCTAACGTCCATTTTAATTGAAGAGACTGTCGATCTTTTACCTGATCATAGTTATGTAAAAGAATTCGATTACGACGTTCGCGAAACGAACATTACGGCACATTTTGAACGAATGGATCGTATATCACAATATACGACAGATTTAACGACGTCAAACGTAACAGAAGACGTAAAAGTAAATGAAATTGACACGTTTGAATTAAAAGAAGAAATGATTGAGGGAGAAGAAATTTTATTCGATGTTATTCCTCGCTATGAACTTCATATGTCCGTACAAGTGAATAAAGATGCACTAAAGGAGGCAGAAGAGCAGGATGAGTGAATACTTTCAGGAAAATAAACGAGCGTTTACATTGTTAGCAATCTTATTTTTCATCTTGGCCATCGTGCTCTTTTTCGTTTTGTTGCGGCCTCTTTTAAGCGAAGTAAAAAGTAAAGAGACGAATATAGTAGAAACGAAAGATGAAATAGAACAGTTGGAACGACAAATTGATACATTAACGACAGAAGCTGAAGACGTCGATGTCGAACAGATGAAACTATACAATAACATTCCCCAAGAAAAAGAACTCGATCATTATATTACGTGGCTACAAAAGTTAGAAGCACTGACTGATACAAAGATCGAACGAATTCAATTCGTATACGATAGTGAAGTAGATATGCCCGAAGAAGAAGTAGAAGAAGAAAGTGAAACTTCAGATGCAGTTGAAGAGGAACTAGCGGAAACAGAATTAGCTGAAGATGAAGAACAAAGTGATGATGAAGAAGTAGAAAGTGATGAGGAAACAGAAACTTCTGAACCAGTAATTGATGAAGAAATTATTAACGAGCGCCCTGAGGGATTAGAAGTAATCGTCGTAAATGTGACAGGACATGCGAAAGAATATGAACATTTTATTAAGTTACTCGAAGCAATTGAGTCCGAAGAACGTATTTCTCTCGTAAGTAGAATTAATTTTTCTCAACCGACAGATGACGATATAACTTTTTCAGACAACCCTAACATCGCCCTTTCATTTAATATCGACTTAACGACATTTTACTATCCTGATTAAAAGGAGTTTTACGAGATGAATAGTAAGAAGATAAAAGAGGGAAACGGGTTTACATTAGTTGAAGTGTTAGCATCGATTGTCATCATTTCAATTATTTTTTTAGGAGTTATGCAGCTTATCCATTTTACAAATAAAACTGCTGTATCAAATAATACGAAACTTGTGACAACCCATTTAGCCAAAGCGACTATGGAAAGGATTAAACTTACTCCAGAAGAGTTTTTTCCTACAAACAATGTGACGGTGAAAACGTACGACAAACATAATTGTGAGGTGGAAAATTGTAGTAATCTATACTCTTTTAAAGTGAACGATAACGATTACGACGTTCGAGTGGCAGTTAGTCAACAAGAGGAAGAAAAACAATTAAATTTAATTAATGTAGTTGTGTATGTTCAATCACAAGTAAAAGGTGAGGAAAGTATGGTGGAAGGGTATGTCACACAATAGTTTTTCTCAAAAAGAGCAGGGAGTAACACTAGTTGAATTACTAGCTGCGATTACAATTACTACATTGATTGGTTTGATAGCTTATTCTGTATTGTTCAGTGGATTTAAAACGTATGAAAGAGTAAAAGCGGAAGATGCGATACGGGATGAAGCGGATGTAATTATGGTTCAATTAATTAGTAGTTTGTATACGGAAAAAGAAGCGGATATTACGAAAAAGGTTTTAAATGATAACGAATCTGGCAATTCTTATTTAGAATTTAATGGCGGAGAACAAACAGGTTTTTACAACGGGCTCATTTATATTAAAGGTGAAGCAATATCGGTTCTACAATCAGACGATATCATCCTACATAAAGATTCAAAAATGAATGAAGTTGATCAAGGACAATATGAAATCATTTTAGCTCTTGAACATGTACCAAGTGGCCGGAAGATGGTTACTCAAAGTGAAGTTAGTTTAATTAGATCATCTGATTAAAAGTGTGATAGTCAAGTAGTGTTTTATATTTCGTAATCGCTAGAAACATTTGACAGAAAACATCACTTATTTTGAGGTGTAATATGAAAACGTTTCAAAATGATCGGGGATATGCGTTGTTTACAACAGTCATCGTTATCGTATTGTTCGGGCTTTTATCAATGACATTGTTGTCATTAACTATTGCTGGAGCTAAAAAATCAGCCATACGAGAAGAAGCAACTCAGGCACATGAGTTAGCGGATAAGGGAATCGATCATATCACACAGCAAATTAATGCAGAATTAGAAAATGCGTTAGGAACAAATGGACTTTCTAGGAGTGCTTTTGAGGCGAAGTTGTTGGAAATTCTAGGGAAGTACTTATGTGAAAATATGAAAGTAAGTCCTATAAATACAGAGCAAGGAGATTACGAAGTATGCATCGAATCATTTACATCGATTGACGGAGAAGAGAACTCACTCCGTAAATTGGTTAATTTCTACAGTACAGGAATTTCAGGTGACCAAAATAAATCAGTTAATACATATGTAGAAATAGGTTCTAAGTCAGTACCTGAAGTTTTAAAGTATACTGTAGGATCAAATATTCGCTCGAACAATCCAAGAAATGGTGAGGGAAACTTGCTATTACATGGCGGAGTTGACATTCACGGAGATGTTCGCGTGGATGGTCATCTAGTTACCTATGAAAGAGGAGTAGGGTCTTATCGATGGATTAATAGTATCCAACCCCGGATGTATGAAATAATTTCAGGAGTGAGACCTCGAATAGTTGTCGGGAAAAATATGTATAGAATGAACCAAAATCCGTATTCTGGAGCAACTGAGAGCAATCATACAAAGTATTTGAATAATGATAATTTCAGTATAAATAGATATAGTATGACGACAAATACCCAAGATTTATTTGATGACGGGTACGCTCCTGTTGCCGTAAAAAGAAACCCTCAGAAAGAAAAGATACAAATTAAAGAACATAAAAGCAATTTTTACTACAATCAAAATAGCGGTGCAACACGTGTAAATGTTGGTACGAATAGAACTTTTAGTGGTTATACGACAAATGCCCAACGTGTTGTTCCTTATTATGAATCTTGTGCGTGGTTTGGTGGATGTACTAATGTTTATAACGGTGAAATAATTTTTCAGAATACGAACAAATTTAAAAGTCTCGCTTTAGGTGGTGGAGGGCATTTTAAAAGGGGCAATCATTCTTTCCAAGACGGTCTTTACGTTGGTGGTAAACTTAAGATTGGAAATTTAAGTCAAACGGATCATTCAAGCAATCGGGATAACATTACAATTGATGGAACAATGTATGTTGACGGAGATTTACAAATTCAAGGAGCGAACTTAACTTCAAATGCAATGATGTATGTAGATGGGGATGTTGAAATAAGATTCTCCTCCATTCAAGGAAAAGATCTAGGAAACGGTGACACGGGAACATTAATTATTTTTGCAACGGGTAATATCTTTCTTGCGAATAATTCGGTGCATCAAGATAATCCTACCCACATTAAAGGTTATTTTTATTCGGAGAAAAATATGGAAATATATGGAGTCGGTTCGAACATTCATATTGATGGTGGAATTGCAGGTAATCGTGTTGTGTTAAATGCGGTTCGTGGTCGGGTTACTAATGGTTCAAGGAGTAACTCAACATATGTTCAAGGTGTTGGTTATGTTGATAATGTTACTAATCAAAGAGTGCGAAATTCTCGTCTTACAATAAAATATGATACGGAACTCATCGAAAACTTCTTAAAGCTCAATCCGCCTGAACCGGTTATTTATAACGTAGACCCACCGGAATTAATTAGTAGAGAATAATAATCAAGCAAATAAAAGCTATAAAACCTTAGTAAATGAATCGTAGGTCAATCATTTGCTAAGGTTTTTCATTTTTTTATCTTGATAAAAGATTATGTAAAGATTACTATGGTATACTTAGTCGGTAAAGCTTGAAAAATTAACTGGGGTTGCAAATAGTCTATAAGTGGAAAATTGATAGGATGTGATTTCAATAGTGCACAAAAAAGATCATGATAAATCTGAACTTGGTTTAACATTCATTGAAATACTCGCTTCTATCGTTATTATCGTCATTATAATGGCGATAGGCTTAGGCATCCTCGTTCAAACAGCAAAAACGAATAAAACTTCCGAAGAAATAGTTGATGCAACTTATGTTGCCCAGACCGAGATGGAAAAAATTTATCATGCGAGTATATCGAGTGAAGTTGATATGATTTCTTGGTTTGAAGCGGCTTACGGGTCACCTCAACCGGTAGAAAACTGGCACGTCTTTACGAAAGAAAAGGGTGACTACAGAGTACATGTAAAAGTACAGCAAGCAGCCTCGAGTGAGGAATTAAATCGTGCTGTCGTACAAGTATTTGAAAAAAATGATCCAACAAAAGTTAAAGCACAAATGGAAAACCATTTTAAATGGGAAGGACAGAACTGATATGTTTCATCGGGATGAGAGAGGGATCACATTAGCTGAACTGTTAGCTACGATTGCGATAGGAAGTTTTATTATACTTATCATTACTGCCGTTTTATTAATTGTTCAGAGACAATATACAGATCAATCGGAAGCGGCGCAACATGTAACCGATGTAACAATTGCGCTGAAGACGATCACAAAAGACATTCGCTCATATGATGTCGATTTTGAACAGAGTGAAGCGAATTATATAAAGTTTATCAACGGAAATTACTACTATTGGGATGAATCGAAACAAGTTTTGCAAAAGGATGGTGCAGATTACGTCCATGAAGTAAAAAGATTCCACGTGACGTATGATGATGTAGAAAAAATAATTGCGATCGAAATAGAAAGTATCTCTGGTAAAAAAGTGGAAACGGAATTAACGATTCGCACGAAGCGGGAAGGAGGATCGCCATGAATAATGAGTCTGGATATACGCTACTCGGTGCACTGTTAACGTTTGCCATTTTATCTATATTAGGAATTAGCCTCGTTACGGTAACCTTCGCCTCTTTAAAAACTTCATCGAACGAAAGAGATAACCAAGCAGTTTATTATATAGCCGAGGCGGGGTTGAATTATTTAGCAAATGAAATGGAACTAGCTATAAACGAGATATATGAAAATAAAGATGTGAAAACGGAAGAGGATTTTTTGCATGAGATAAATAAGCTGATAAACATGAAAGTATTGCCGGGACAGTATGATAAATTTGAAAAGATTAACGGATATAAGCCGTTTGCAAGATTAAGTATCGATGTTGTATCGGAAGAAAATGGTGAATATAGATTACAATCTATTGGCCAACTAGAAAATGAACAGCGTCAAGTTTCACAATCTATAACGGTAGAATGGAAAGAAAAATTTGTGGAAGTGCCAGGTAGTTCATTTGAACTTCCGCCGCTTGCTGTTTTTACGAGTGGCGCAATGAATCTTACTAATGGACCGATTGAGGGAAATATTGGTACTATATCAACTGAAGAACATGCGATAAAAGTGGGGCAAGGAGTTCGAAAAGTAACTGAAGAAGTGTTTGTTCCTGTCATTGAACATTCCGATTTAAATCGAACATGTCAAGAAAATCCGGCCAATAAATATAAATCATATTCTATTACGCGTCCAACTTGGGAAAACAATGTACCGTGCCCAACGGAAAAGGAGGATATGTGGGGATTCCCTTCTTTGCCACCTTTTCCGGATGCACCTACGAATGTTGTCATACCTGAGGATATAGATGTAAATGGTTTTAAGTTGATTGATCATGGAAACCTACATGTTACAGATAGTAAAGTGAATCATTACGAATTGACATTGAACGGCAATACAAAATTCAATCAAATATCGATAAATGATAATAGAAATATAACGATTAATACTGGAAACACGGATAAAACAATTATCGTTAATCATCTAAATATAAGTAATGGACACATCCATATTAAAGGAAAAGGTTCTTTAATGTTACACGTACTAGACAAAATTACAATGGGTCGTGGGAGCACAATTAACGAAGGAAAAAGTAAAACAAATGCTGACCAGATTGAAAAGGTTAATATTTTTTATCATGGTAATGGATCAGTAACATTATCTGGTAACCAAAAAATTTATGGTTCGATATTTATGAAGCATGCCAATTTAACAGCTACAGGTAGTGGTGGCATCTACGGTAATATTTTTTCTGGTGGTGAAAGTATAACGTTTACCGGGGGATCGGATGCTGTATCCCAACTTATTTTAGCTCCTAATGCAACATTTACTGTTGGTGCAGGGGGATCTATCTATGGCATTATCATATCTAAAGACTTCAATCATAATAGTGGGCAGAAAGTTGTCTATTCCGAACCATACGTCTTAAAAGGTCCCATATCACCTATCGTAATGGGTGAGAGTGATAAGAGTGAACCTGATGAAAACAATTCAGGTACACATGATACCGTTGAAATCGGTTCTAAACCACTTATTCATAAAGATGCTATTCGAGAAATAAAGTAGTAATAAAATCCCTTCCTATTAACATATGTTATAAATGAATACATATGTTTACGAATAGGGAGGTTTTTTCATGCGCAAATACGCACTGCTTCGCTTACTACTCTCGCTCTACTTACTTTACTTCGCTTGGCCCTATGTTCCATACGCAACAACACAACTTGAAAAACTGTTTTGGCTTTCCTGGCTCGCATTTGTTACAGTCGTCATCGGTGCAAACTTACTTACGTTATTAAAACTGTCGCTTCCCCCCGTTATGGAACAGGCATCAAGCTACACAATAGAAGAACGCCAACGTGCTCGCCAACGTTAAGAGACGAAACTGTTATATAAAACGTTGTGATAACTGTATAACAACTGTATAATAAATATAACAAAATGGACTAGTACAGTTGAAAGTAGGTGGAGCATTGGCAACAAAACATGAACAAATTATTCGACATATTGCGTCACTAGCAGTCGGTCATAAAATTTCGGTCCGACAAATTGCAAAGGAATTAGATGTAAGTGAGGGTACGGCATACCGTGCTATAAAGGAAGCGGAAAATCGCGGTCTCGTCAGTACGATCGAGCGTGTCGGTACGATTCGAATCGAACAGAAAGAGAAAGAAAAATTTAAACATTTAACGTTCGCAGAAGTCGTCAATGTCGTAGATGGACAAGTGTTAGGAGGACGCAAAGGGCTGCACAAGACGTTACAAAAGTTCGTCATCGGTGCGATGCAATTAGATGCGATGATGCGTTATACAGAGGCGGATTCACTACTAATCGTCGGTAACCGAATTAAAGCGCATGAACTCGCCTTGAAAGCAGGCGCGGCAGTTTTAATTACAGGTGGATTCGATACGAACGAGCATATTAAACGAATTGCCGATGAAAAAGAATTGCCGATCATTTCGACGAGTTATGATACATTTACCGTTGCGGAGATGATTAACCGTGCGATATACGACCAAATGATTAAAAAAGAAATTGTCTTCGTCCATGATATTCATACACCTTTCGATGAAGTGCACTTGTTATATGACACAGATACCGTCGATGACTGGTACAAGTTGAATGAATTGACGACACACACTCGTTTTCCGGTCATTGATGAGACGGGGAAAGTTCGTGGAATGGTAACGTCAAAAGATGTCGTCGGCATGGACGAACATGTAGAAATTGAGAAAGTAATGACACAGCAACCGATTACTGTACAATCGCAAACGTCTTTAGCGTACGTTGCACACTTAATGGTTTGGGAAGGGATCGAAGTCGTGCCGATCGTCAATCAATCGCAAGAGCTCGAGGGGCTCGTATCACGTCAAGACGTCTTAAAAGCGATGAACGAAATGCAACGACAACCACAAGTAGGAGAAACGATTCACGACCTTATATCACGAAATATTGCAGAATCGGAAAAGGATACGACCGTCTATGAAACGACGGTAACCCCGCAAATGACGAATCAGTTCGGTACACTTTCTAATGGAGTATTGACGACGTTAGTAACCGAAGCAAGTGAACGACTTTTACAGCAGAAGAAAAAAGGAAATATGGCAATAGAGAGCCTCAATTTATTTTTTATCGAACCTGTGCAAATGGATAGCAAATTAATAGTAAAGCCAAAACTAATTGATGCAGGTCGTCTTTATGCGAAAGTAAATGTCGAAGTTTTTAACGGTCGTAAACTCGTCTGTCAAGGAATGTTAATGGCACAGCTCATGGACCGCTAACGCATTTACTTTTATATAAAACTGTATCGTATATGAATAACATAAAAAATCCCTATACGTATACATTCATCCGAATAGGGATTTTACGCCAAATTCATTAATTGTCAGGATTTAGACGATTCCACTCACTACGATAATGGCGTGCACGTTTAAATGCATCGACCGATTGTAGTATACCGAGTGCAACGAAGACGATACTAATAAATAAAATAATTTTCGTTTGATAGGCGATATATTGATTAATACCGAAAAAGACTAAAAACGTACCGAGAAAGAAACGTGCTTTTGCATTTATATATTTTTGTGATAACTCATCTTTTGTTTTTAAGATCGCTACTTTATAATATATATAAAGGACGATTGATATTAAAATAAACAATGCGAAAATAAACATGTCGATCGACTCCTGTACGTGATATAGATTAGTACTCATTTCATTGTAGCGTTTTTTACGTAAATTGGCTAGAAATTAACTATAGAGAACAGTGAGGGAAGGAAACATGGTACAAGCTGCGATATTCGATAAAATTAAATCTTATGACAAAATTATTATTCATCGACACGTTCGCCCCGATCCAGATGCGCTCGGTTCGCAATGTGCGTTAAAAGAAATGATTAAATTATCATTTCCGCAAAAAGAAGTGTACGCCGTCGGTGAAGAAGACCCATCTTTACATTTTTTCGCCCGGATGGATGAAATTGATGATGCTACATATGAAGATGCGTTAGTCATTATATGCGATACGGCAAATACAGAACGAATAAGTGATCAACGTTATACTTTAGGAAAAGAAGTTATTAAAATTGATCATCATCCGAACATTGATCCGTACGGTGATCTGTTATGGATCGATACAGATGCAAGTTCTACGTCGGAAATGATTTATGAGTTTTATTTATTCGGTAAAGATGACGGGCTGAAAATGAACGATACAATCGCCCGGTTAATTTACGGTGGTATCGTCGGAGATACGGGACGGTTTTTATTTCCGAGTACGACGAATAAGACGTTTCAATACGCGGCTAAATTAGTAGAATATACGTTTGATCGTACAGAGTTATATAACAATTTATACAAAGTACCTCATAATATCGCTCGTTTACGCGGCTACATTTTACAAAACTTCACATTATCCAAAAGTGGTGTAAGTGCGATTAAATTAACGCGTGAAATGTTGGAAAAATATAATGTTGATCCGATTGATACAGGGAAATTAGTCGGTACGTTAGGTGAATTAGACGGTATTTATGCGTGGATTATTTTTATCGAAGAAGAAGATACAATTCGGGTTCGTCTCCGTTCGAAAGGACCTACTATTAATGAATTAGCACAAGAATACAACGGTGGTGGTCATCCACTTGCATCTGGTGCTTCTGTTTCTACGTGGGAAGAGGCGGACCAGTTTATTGCGGATTTAGAACAGTTATGTGCGGATTATATAGCGAGTAAGTAAAATAATTTGTGCTAGTTTTATCGCTCGTATAACAAGTCGTAAAACTAGCACTTTATAAAATGATTCGTCTATTCATTTTCTTCTGGTATAAACCAGCAGCCTCCATTCGTCATTTCATAAGTAATTGCTAATTTTTCTTTCTCGATTGTTCGTTTCATTAAACGAATTAACTCGGCTGATTCTGCGTAAACAGATCGGCCGCTTTTTAACTGTTCGATTTTTTCATCACGCATTGCACGGCGATCTAATACTGTCATATATCGTCCACTCCTCTCAAGTCATATTGTGCTAACAATTATATTTTATACAATTTTCATGTTCATTACTATCTTTTTTACACTATTTTTAAAAAATATTCAAAAATGAAACGGTTAGTGAATTGCTTTTACGTGCAACGTAATTTGGACGTCTTCTGTTATAAACAATTTTACGACGGTAAATTCAAATGATATATCATCGATAATGACGGTACTTGATTCGAGAATGGAAATAAGTAAGTCACTATGTTCGGTAAGACTTGTGACACTTTTACCGATAATGTAATTGATTTCTTTTTTTAAATAATCTTCCAGCTCATGCGTAATGAGTCGGTCGAGTTTTAATTCTTCCTTATTTTCGAAAATGATGGCGATGGAACGAACGGTTAACGTATGATCTTCTAAATTTTCTTTATCTTCTAACAGTGCTTCATTTTGCTTCTCAACTTGTCTAATCGTCGATTTCAGTTGAATGTTCTCTGATAATAGTTGTTCATACATTTTTCCGTGCATAAAAGAGAAGAGAGTGTACGCAATGATCGCACCGAAAAGTGCCCCGAGCAAGAAACGTTGCCACGTTTTTTTACGGTGATAAGGATAAATGTGCATTACACTTCGCCGTCCGTAAGCCAACTAATGAACATTGTCGCTGTTTTTACGCCGATCATTGCGGAAAGGATATAGAAAAATTGTTTCAATAAATCCATCGTAGAACCGTCTAAAAATCCTTTCTGAAAATTTTCGATCGCATCGAACGTCCCCCCAATGGCAGCGACAATCGCCCAAATTTTAATTGATTTTGCAATGCGGCTCATCGCATTTAGTGGTGCATCGCCTGTTAAAAATGCTCCGACACTACCGATAACTGTTCCGCCAAGAACAACACCGAAAGCGATAAAAAAACAGTGAATAAAGGAGACGAAAAATCTCTCTTCCATTGAAATCCCCCTTTCCGCTTATATCGTATACGTATGAATAACCGGGACAACTTATGCGTAGGAGAAATTGGCATCCATATGCTTGAAAAGTTATAATAATAGGAGTATTGAACGAATTTTATTTTTTCAATGAGTTTCATCATAAGGCAAAAGGTAGGATGAAAAGATGACGTATACACATTTACAAGTACGTAGTGGATACAGTTTTTACGAAAGTACGTTAACGATTGAAAAACTCGTTAAACGTGCTAGTGAGCTTCAGTTTCATGCACTTGCTCTTACGGATGAAGAAGTGTTGCATGGGGCGATTTCTTTTATCCAAACGTGCAAAAAGTACAATATAAAGCCAATCATCGGGATGACCGTAAACGTGAAAAATGGTCAGTTTGCTCATCCGCTTTTGCTACTCGTAAAAAACAATGCAGGTTATAAAAACTTGTTACGTATTTCGACAGAAGTGCAACTTCATAGGGAATGTACGTATGAGTGGCTCGGAACATATACCGACGGGCTAATCGGCATCTTATCGACAGAAACTCAAGCATTGCGGCAACTGTTTATCCAAGAAAAAGAAGAAGAAGCAATGCAATTTATTACAACTGTACAACTGCTGTTTCATCCGGATGACTTTTATCTCGGTGTAGAAAAGTACGATACGACGACGAATATGTTTATGGATACGATCAAACAATTCGTCATGAAAGAACAATTACAGGCGACAGCGCTTCACGATGTTCGTTATTTAATGGAAAATGATTACGTCAGTTATGACTGTTTACAACAGATGAAACATAATGAGAAATGGAATCCACAAAAAATATCTTCTCATGTAAAAGGGCGTCATCTTCGGTCTCAAGAAGAGATGAAAGAGGCATTTTCGATGTGGCCGGAACTAATAGATACGACGAAGGAGATCGCAAATAAGTGTGCGCTACAACTAACTTTTGACGAGCAGCTTTTACCACACTTTCCAACCCCTAATGGAAAAAGCTCACACGATTATTTAGTCGAGCAATGTACGAATGCTCTTTCGCATAAATTGGAGCACGTAACAGATGTAGTAAAGGAACGGCTGCACCATGAACTTAACATCATTAAACGTCTCGGTTTTAGCGACTATTTTTTAATCGTCGCTGACTTTGTTCAATATGCAAAACGAAACGGTATTTTAGTCGGGCCTGGACGCGGTTCAGCTGCGGGGTCACTCGTTTCATATTTGTTAGATATTACGAACGTAAACCCGCTCGATTACGATTTATTGTTCGAACGATTTTTAAACCCAGAACGTGTGTCACTTCCTGATATCGATGTCGATTTTTCAGACGTTCGTCGTGATGAAGTAATTGAATATGTTAGAGAAACGTACGGTTCACAATATGTCGCACAAATCGTTACGTTCGGAACGTTCGGCGCACGTTCGCTCATTCGCGAATTAATGAAAACGATGGATATCGACCGTCATGATCAAGCGTATATTTTACAACATATTCCGGTGCAGGCGAACAAACCGTTATTAACGTATATTAAAGCGGATGAGTCGTTTCAACAATATATAAAACAGTCACCGACGTTACGGACGCTTTTTCGTGTAGCACTTACGTTAGAGGGACTACCTCGTCACGTCTCGACACACGCTGCAGGAATCGTCATCGGTAAAGACCCATTAATCGAAGACGTACCGCTTATGGAGGGGACAAATGAAACGAATTTAACGCAATATGCGATGAATGAATTAGAAGCGATCGGTTTATTAAAAATCGATATTCTTGGCTTACGCAATTTAACGTTAATTGAGCGGATTATCCAGTCGATTAAACGGTATACGAATCGAACGATTGATATCGATGACTTACCAGCTCAAGATGATCGTACGTTTCGTCTATTACGTGCTGGAAGAACGAACGGTGTATTCCAGTTAGAGTCGGAGGGGATGAAACGAGTATTAAAAGAGTTACAGCCGACTTCGTTGGAAGATATTATTGCATTAAACGCTTTATATCGTCCTGGTCCAATGGAACATATTCCGACGTACATCGCGCGTAAACATCGTCGTGAACGTGTCACGTATTTACATGAAGATCTGGCACAAATTTTAGAAAGTACGTACGGTGTTATCGTCTATCAAGAACAAATTATTCAAATTGCGCATCAATTTGCTAATTTATCATACGGTGAGGCAGATCTGTTACGGCGCGCAATTAGTAAAAAAGATCATACATTAATTGAACAACAGCGTGCGACATTCGTACGTGGATGTAGGCAAAAAGGGTACGATGAAGCAATCGCGGAACAAATATTTTCACTCATCGTCAAATTTGCTGATTACGGCTTTAATAAAAGTCATTCCGTCGCATATAGTAAAATTGCGTATCAACTTGCTTATTTAAAGGCGAATTATCCGACTTACTTTTTCGCACATTTACTCGGTTCAGTCATTAACGATCCGAAAAAACTTGCGATATACGTCCGTGAGGCAAATGAATTCGGCATCGAGGTTCTCCCGC
This sequence comes from Pseudogracilibacillus sp., assembly GCA_035303165.1. Taxonomy (GTDB): domain Bacteria; phylum Bacillota; class Bacilli; order Bacillales; family Amphibacillaceae; genus Pseudogracilibacillus. Next base: position 7,179 of record DATGRY010000107.1, on the reverse strand, counting down.
CATCGATTAACAAAAGTGACGCTTACTTTACGGTAGAAGGAAAACATATTCGAATAGGTTTAATGGCGATTAAAGGAATTGGTTACGAGACCGTAAAACAAATCGTTAGCGTGCGGAAAGAACGTCCATTTCGTGACTTGTTCGATTTTTGTTTACGTATTTCTATGAAGCGGAATGCGCTTGAGACGTTAATTTTAGCCGGTGCGTTTGATGAAACGTATAACAATCGTGCCAGTTTGTTAGCTTCCATTGATCAAGCGCTCGAGCGTGCGGAGTTGTTCGGAACAAATAGTGGACAAACGAACTTATTTGCCGAGCAAATGGATATGAAACCGGCTTACGTGGAGCTTGCTGACTTTAGCCCGTTACAACGGTTACGTGATGAGAAAGAATTGTTAAATATGTACATTTCAAGTCATCCGTTAAAGCAATATCGGACGGAGCTAGCAATTCAACATTACGTCACCTTATTCGATGCGAAAGAACAAGCTGGACAGCGGCGATTTCAAACAGTCGTCATTGTGGAACGAGTAAAAAAAATAACGACTCGTCGTGGCGATTCCATGGCATTTATAACAATAATGGATGAAACGGATGAATTAGAAGGGGTCATCTTTCCGAATGTATTCAGGAACGTCAGTAATTGGCTTCAGGAAGAACAAATCGTCGCAATGGAAGGGCAAATCGAAGTACGTAAAGGGGAGAACCAAGTGATCGTTCATGACGTACGTCTATTTTCGTTAGAACAACTGTCCGAACAAGATGGTTACGTATACGTGAAAGTGCTCGCGGATAAAGAGAAAACGACGCTCCCTTTTTTAGAAAATGTTGCACAAACAAATCCGGGGTCGACTCAAATTATTTTACATAATGCCCGTGCGAAAAAAACGTACAAGTTAAGTGAAAAATATAACGTGACGGCAAACGAACAGACATTACAACGATTAAAACAGTTTTTCGGACAAAAACATGTAGTATACAAGCGGATTTGAAACAGTTTTTGTTTAACTTTTCTTGTTCCCGTGAAAACTTTTGATATAATCATGTATATTACAAACAAGCTGATCGGACAGCTTTTTTTCAAAATGAAGCGTGATATAATAAAGGGGCGGAATAAATGTCAAAATTACGTGATGCAGCACTGCATATGCATAGAATAAATCAAGGTAAATTAGCGATTCAACCGAAAGTTTCTGTACGTAATGCGGAAGATTTAAGTTTAGCTTATTCTCCAGGTGTTGCTGAACCTTGTAAAGAAATATATTCGAACAAAAGCACTGTATACGATTATACGATGAAAGGGAATATGGTCGCTGTCGTTACCGATGGTTCTGCTGTCTTAGGGCTCGGTAATATCGGAGCTGAGGCATCTTTACCTGTCATGGAAGGGAAAGCAGTTTTATTTAAATCGTTCGCAGGTGTCGACTCGTTTCCAATCTGTTTAAATACGAACGACATCGATGAAATTGTTCAAACGGTCAAATTACTCGAACCGACATTCGGCGGTGTTAATTTAGAAGATATTGCGGCACCGAACTGTTTCATTATAGAAGAACGTTTACGTAAAGAGACGAATATTCCTATTTTTCACGATGATCAGCACGGCACAGCGATCGTTACCGTTGCAGGGCTAATGAACGCACTTCGTATCGTCGGGAAAAAGTTTAACGAAATTCGTGTCGTCGCAAATGGCGCCGGTGCGGCAGGTGTAGCAATTATAAAACTGTTACAACACTTCGGTGTGAAGGATATTATTATGTGTGACTCCGAAGGGGCGATTTATGAAGGTCGACATCGCCGGATGAATGATGTGAAATCGGATATCGCGACATGGACAAATCGTAATAAAATAAAAGGGACGTTAGAAGATGTCATCGAAGGTGCGGACGTATTTATCGGCGTATCGATCGGTGGGGCACTAACGGAAGAAATGGTTCAGAAAATGAATAAAGATCCGATCATTTTTGCGATGGCTAACCCAGAACCAGAAATTAATCCGGAAGCTGCGAAACGAGCAGGAGCAAGAATTATTGGAACAGGGCGTTCTGACTATCCGAACCAAATTAATAACGTCTTAGCTTTCCCAGGAATTTTCCGCGGAGCTTTAGACGTCCATGCTACAAGAATAAACGAACGGATGAAAGTTGCGGCGGTTGAAGCGATCGCTTCGCTCATCTCAGACGATGAATTGAATGATGATTACGTTATTCCGGCGCCATTTGATCCGCGTGTAGCACCGACAGTTGCTAAATATGTCGCCACGCGTGCGATGGAAAGTGGTGTAGCTCGGATTCAGGTCGATCCGAATGACGTATACGAAAAGACGCGTCGTTTAAGTTTATTAAGTGAATAAGTTGCAGTTTTTGCTTCATAGCTATATTGTGTAACTGTTCGTACAACGAAAACTTACTAGAAATATATACGATAATTCAGTATAGTAAGACGAGGGAGAAAACGAAAGCTCTTCGCCTTGCACGTATCGCACGTATCGAGAAGTTTTGGCAAATACGAGTTTAAAGGAGGGGTAAAGTTGTTTAAAAAAATATTTACCCGCGCTAAGAACAATACGACAATTCCGCATAAAAAAGCGAAAGAAGACGTTCCTGAAGGGTTGATGAAAAAATGTGAACAATGTTCTCATATTATCTATTATAAAGAATTAGAAAAATGTCTTCACGTATGTCCAAATTGTCACTATCACCACCCGATCGATGCGTGGTATCGGATCGACAGTTTGTTCGATGAACAATCGTTTGAAGAATGGGATCAACAATTAAAGACGACGAATCCGTTAGATTTTCCGGATTATTTAGAGAAAGTGGAAAACGATATCGAAAAGACTGGCTTATCAGAAGCTGTCGTGACAGGAAAAGGAACGATCGACGGGATCGAAACAGCCTGTACGGTGATGGATATGCGCTTTCGGATGGGGAGTATGGGATCGGTCGTCGGTGAAAAAATTGCTCGCGCAGTAGAACGAGCACGAGAGCAGTCACTACCGTACATTATTTTTACTGCTTCTGGTGGTGCGCGTATGCAAGAAGGTGTCCTTAGTTTAATGCAAATGGCAAAAACGTCGATAGCGATCGAACGCTTCTGTCGTGATGGTGGATTAATGATTTCCGTCATGACGCATCCGACAACTGGTGGAGTAAGTGCAAGTTTTGCTTCATTAGGCGATTACAATTTCGCTGAACCGGGAGCGTTAATTGGCTTTGCCGGCCGACGTGTCATCGAACAGACGACTCGTGAGAAACTGCCTGATGACTTCCAGACAGCTGAGTTTTTGTTAAAACATGGACAACTCGATAAAATTATTCACCGTCATGAAATGAAAAAGATGCTCGCGACGTTGCTACGTCTGCATAGTACAGAAGTACAACAGATAGAGGAAGAGACGGAACAAGTCGCAGTAAGAGGGGGACAAGACGGGTGAAGCATGTCTTAGAATTTGAACGTCCGATCGTTCATTTGAAAAATAAAATTGCAGAATTAAAAACGATTTCGAAAGATAGTGACATCGACTTAACGAATGAAATTAAACGATTAGAAGAACGTTTAAACGTATTAGAAGACGATATTTACTCGAATTTGACATCGTGGCATCGTGTGCAAATCGCACGTCATCCTGGGCGCCCGACGACGTTAGATTATATCGAACGGTTATTTACTGATTTTATTGAGTTTCACGGTGACCGTTACTACGGAGACGATGAAGCAATCGTTGCAGGGATTGCAAGTTATAAAGGTTCTCCTATCACAGTTGTCGGACATCAACGTGGAAAAAATACGAAAGAAAATATTCGACGTAACTTCGGTATGCCCCATCCGGAAGGATATCGTAAGGCGATTCGCCATATGAAACAGGCAGAGAAGTTTAACCGTCCGATCGTTACGTTTATCGATACGAAAGGTGCTGAACCTGGAAAGGCCGCGGAAGAACGTGGGCAAAGTGAAGCGATCGCCTACAATTTAAAAGCGATGGCTGGATTGACCGTTCCGATCATTAGCGTCGTCATCGGTGAAGGTGGAAGTGGTGGCGCGCTTGCACTAGGTGTCGGAAACCACGTACATATGTTAGAGAATTCAACATATTCGGTTATTTCACCAGAGGGTGCGGCATCGATATTGTGGAAAGACGCCAGTTTAGCAAAAGAGGCGGCAGAATCGATGCGAATTACAGCGTATGATTTAGAAGAGCTTTCGATTATCGATCGGATTATTGTAGAGCCAAAAGGCGGTGCTCATCGTAACGTTGAAGAACAAGTAAAACATATAGATGAAGCATTAACAGAATCGCTTGCTCTGTTACGTAAACTTTCGTCGGAAGAAATATTAGCACAGCGATGGGAAAAATATAAACAGATCGGCGTTTATAGCGAATAACTAGTTTGTAATTGGAGTTGGCATAGGTCAACTCCTATTTATATTTACTACATTCTATTAGTCAATATGAGTATAAAGAGGTAACGATAAAAGAGTTAGTTATTTACTGTTAAAGGAACATTTATCATTTAATAATGATACGAGTGAGGACGGATAGAAGCATCCTTTGCAAATAAGACTGTTAAAACTGTAAAAAAACTGTTTATTTGTACGATTTACATATTTCTGCCTTGTACTTTAACGTATTTAATGAACTTTGCGTAGGAACAATGATATACTAAATGTAGTATATAGACGAATTGAAAGGTGATTGACATAGTGAAACGAATAGCAGTATTAACAAGTGGTGGCGATGCGCCAGGAATGAATGCAGCTATCCGCGCTGTCGTCCGTAAAAGTATTTATCACAACATCGATGTATTCGGTATTTATTACGGATACGACGGATTAATAGACGGAAATATCAAACAGTTAGATATCGGTTCTGTCGGTGATATTATTCATCGTGGAGGGACGATACTTTACTCCGCCCGTTCGCAAGCATTCCGTACGGAAGCTGGCCAGGATGAGGCTGTTAAGCAACTAAAAAAACATCGAATCGACGGTTTAGTCATTATTGGTGGTGATGGAAGTTTACGAGGAGCGCAAACGCTTAATGAACGGGGAGTTCATTGTATCGGTATACCGGCAACGATCGACAATGATCTCGCTTTCATCGATCGTACGATTGGGTTTGATACGTCGTTAAACACGGTCATCGATGTGATAGACAAAATTCGTGATACAGCTACATCACACGAGCGGACGTTCGTCTTAGAAGTTATGGGACGAGATTCCGGCGACTTAGCGCTTTACGCGGGGCTTGCAGGTGGTGCGGAAAGTATTATTATACCAGAGAAACAACACGACTTTAAAGATGTCATACAACGACTGCAGCAAGGGATGTCACGTGGAAAAAAACATAGTATTATCTTGTTAGCAGAAGGTGTCGGAGATGCAGTTGAATATAGTGAAAAAATTGAAGCAGCAACAGGGCTCGACACGCGTGTCACGGTGCTCGGGCATATTCAACGAGGTGGTACACCATCTGCGAGTGACCGAGTTTTAGCGAGTCGGCTCGGTGGGAAAGCCGTTCAACTGTTAATGGATGGTGAAACAGGAAAACTAGTAGCGTTAAAAAATAACGAACTAAACGCTTACGATTTTACATATGTTTTAACGAAAGAGCGTACATTAAATGAGGAAATGTACGAGCTTGTAAAACAATTATCGATCTAAATAGGAGGGAACGTCATTGGTTCGGAAAACGAAAATTGTTTGTACGATCGGTCCTGCATCGGACTCCGTCCAGACGTTAAAGGAATTAATTAAAAACGGAATGGATGTTGCGCGACTTAACTTTTCACACGGTACGTATGAAGAACATAGGGAACGTATCGCTAATATTCGTAAAGCGGCAAAAGCTGTTGGAAAGACGATCGCTATTTTATTAGATACACAAGGTCCAGAAATTCGTACAAAATCTTTCAAAGGCGGCGAAGCTTATTTAACAGAAGGCTCTCGTGTCATTATTACGACAGAGGATGTAGAGGGCACGGAAAAGCGCTTTTCTATTACGTATAAAGAATTAATGTACGATGTTGAAATTGGAACGAATATTTCGCTAGACGATGGACTGATTAATTTAAAAGTCGTAGGAATTGATAAAGAAAAAGGTGAAATTTCAACAACCGTATTAAATAGCGGGTATATTAAAAATAAAAAAGGTGTGAACGTTCCGAATGTCCGGGTAAATTTACCGTCGTTAACGGAAAAAGACCGACGTGATATTTTGTTCGGAATTGAACACGAAGTCGATTTTATCGCAGCTTCTTTCGTTCGTGATACAAACGACGTCCTTTCGATGCGCCAATTACTCGAAGAAAACGATGCAAATTATATACATATTATTTCAAAAATTGAAAACCGAGAAGCTGTCACGAACTTTGAACAAATTTTACAAGCTAGCGATGGCATTATGGTTGCACGTGGTGATCTTGGTGTAGAAATTCCACCAGAAGAAGTGCCGATTGTACAAAAAAAATTAATTGAAAAGTGTAATTTAGTCGGTAAACCTGTTATTACAGCAACGCAAATGCTCGATTCGATGCAGTCAGAACCACGACCGACACGTGCTGAAGCATCGGATGTCGCGAATGCAATTTTAGATGGAACGGATGCAATTATGTTATCGGGAGAGACAGCAGCAGGTAAATTCCCTGTAGAAGCAGTACGGATGATGTCTGTCATTGCGGAGAAGACGGAACCAACGTTAGATCATATGTCGCTTTTACAAGAGCGTAAACGTTCGATCTCGATGACGATTACCGATGCAATAAGTCAATCTGTGACGCAAACAGCATTAAACTTAGATGTAAGTTCGATTATTACACCGACGCAAAGTGGACACTCTGCCCGAATGATTGCAAAATATCGTCCGGAAGTGCCGATTATCGCCGTTACGTTTGATGAATTTGTTTATCGCCAGTTATCACTCGTCTGGGGTGTACATGCCGTTATTAGTAAGGAAATTGAATCGACAGATGAGTTACTTGACGAAGCGGTGAAAAAGGGATTATCGACGAAATTATTCCATCGTGGCAGTAAAGTAATTATTACCGCAGGTGTACCTGTTGGTGTAAGTGGTACGACGAACTTAATGAAAGTACACGTCATTGGAAATGTCATTGCAACCGGACAGGGGATCGGTCGTCATTACGCGTATGGAAAAGCCGTCGTTGCCACATCGGCAGA
>DATGRY010000106.1:0-11465 GCA_035303165.1 Pseudogracilibacillus sp. | reverse complement strand
AAGACACCAAAAACAGATAAACAAGCGATTGCGAATAATGTGAATAAGGCATAAAATATTTTTTTCCAAAGCGGTGCTTTCTTTTTCATTTTCTTTCGTGCTGTCCGACTTCTTCTTGTAGTCATACGTACTGCCTCCAATCTAAAAGTAAAGCTCATCTATTATTGTTAAATAGTCAACTCTCGCTTGGTAATGAAAAGGGATAAGGTGACCATCTTTTTGGAACGTTTCTAACGGGATTGATTTACGACCACCACGTAACATTTGTTCCCAATACGATAACAATATGTCTGCCTCTAATAAAAACGTTTGATCGAGTTCTGTAAAACGTATAATGACAAATGTTATGCCTCCATGTTCAGATATTTGTTGCATATGCTGAAACTGGTGATCGTGAATGTTCGTTAAAGGAAAAATCGATTTATTTTTCGTTTCTTTTGCCTCAAAATCAATATGCTTACCACGATATATTCCGTTGTAATCCGTCGTTGACTTCGCTTGGAAGTATGCTTCTGTAATGACAGCAGCACTTCGTTTTGGATAATGTACGCGCACGATTTGTACAGGCGTCGGTTTTTTATGAATAATGGCTCGGTTCATCGCTAAATAATATTTGTTCGTTTCATTTATATCATCTTCTAACGTCATTCCACGATTACTATACGACTTGTTTTTTTGCATTCGTTGCTGATTTCGTTGCTTTCTAACGCCGCTAGGGTATTGCATGTACATAACCTCCTAAAGGAATGCAGACGTAAGGTCGATACGTATTGAAATCATCATTATTATTATACATGATATATCTATTTTAGAAACAAATACAACTACTTTTACATGAACATTTTTAAACAAATATGTAACAGTTTCATCGTTTATAAAACTCGAATAAAACAAACTTTGTGCAGGGGGAAAATGTCATGCCTAGAAATATGTACATAGAAAGGAGTGAAATGACGGTGAAAAACGAATATATAAATAAGCAATCATGTTATCGTACGGAACAAGTAATTTATGCATTACGACGATTAACTGTTCAGTTTGGACAAATGAATCAAAAGTATGGTTTAATAATAGATGAAGAAATTATTATATTATATAAGCATTACGAACAGAAAATGAAAGAGATCCAAAAGACTTCGTAAAGAGAAAATATACGTAATTTTCATGCAATTTAAGGATGGATGTAGTTGAAAACGTTGTATGACTTAACGACACAATTACGTGATGAACTAGAGCAATTAAAAACACGTTATGAAACCGGTGTAAAGAAAGATGTTACCGACCATGCATATTTTGCATACGTCCAAAATGAAACGGAATATCTCTTTACTTTACTTTCGAACTGGCAACGATGTGCAAACGATTCGATTCAGGACTTACGTAAGACTGTTTTCCCGCAACAAATAACGGCTACATACGATAATATAAAGGCACTCATATTACATAGTTATTATCGCGACGTCCGGGAGAGGCAGTATATGAAAATATATAAAGCTTGCCATTACGTTATACAAAAAATAATTCAGGTGATCGAAGATGAAAGAAAAACTTTTCGCTGAAGCAAAAATTGCGATGGAACGAGCTTATGCACCTTATTCTAATTTCAAAGTTGGAGCTGCACTATTAACGGAGAAAGGAATTATCTATACTGGTTGTAATATTGAAAATAGTTCTTATTCTTTAACGTGTTGTGCCGAGCGAGTTGCCATTTTTTCAGCGATTGCTCAAAATGAACGCAAGTTTAAACAGTTTGTCGTCGTCGCAAATACGGCTGATCCGATTAGCCCTTGTGGTGCGTGCCGGCAAGTGATGAATGAGTTTTTATCACGTTCGATGCCAATACATTTAGCTAACATTCACGGTGAAATGATGGAGACAACGGTAGAACAACTACTCCCTTATTCGTTTCGTTTACATAAAACGGATCAGTAACTTCATACAAACTGTATTAAACGTTTCTTTATATTAATGGTATAATATATAGAAGAATATACGCATATGTATGTATTACGTACTGAATATCGTTCTATACTTGCTTAATTTATGACGAGGGAATAGAGGGTGATTGTATGACAGAAAATAAAATTCAACTAACGCCGAACGATATCGTGGAAAAAGAGTTTAAACGTTCGATGCGTGGATATAATGAAGAAGAAGTAGACGAATTTTTAGATAAGATCATTCAAGACTATGAAGTTTTTACGAAGCAAATTAAGCAGTTACAACAAGAAAATGAACGTTTAAAGCGAAGTTTGGAAAGTCCGGTTTCACGCCAACAACAAGTTGCGCCTCAGGCGAACTATGACGTACTAAAACGATTGTCAAATTTGGAAAAAGCTGTTTTTGGACCGAAAGAGTAGGGGGTATCCCATTATTTGGTCATGAATAATTTTCGTTTCGTAGCTGTTTAATACTTTCGTTATGTGGTATAATACATAAGGATACTCACGTAATCGCTGCGTATATGAAAGTATACGTAGAGGAAAGTCCATGCTCACACAAGCTGCGATTGCTTGTAGTGTTCATGCTTGACGAAATCATAAGTCAAGGTAATCTGCTTCATATAGATTAACGGCGGGACATTATTCCTACGTCTCTTATCGAGATATGGAATAAGCCCTGAAAAGTGCCACAGTGACGATGCGAATCGGAAACGTTTCGAGTGGAACGGGTAAACCCCATGAGTGAGCAACCCAAATAATGGTAGGGGCACTCTCTAAGTAGGAAAAGGAACGAAAGGAGAGACGAGTAATGTACGTTACTCGTAGATAAATGATTACGGCCTGCGTACGAGGTTGACCACCGCATGAAGTACAACGGTACAGAACATGGCTTATCGAGTATCCAGTCGGTCAATCGTTATCTTACTACAGATTTGTAGTAAGATTTTTATTTTTTATGTTACATAAAAGCGAGGTTTCTTTCATGAAAAATGAACAGATTACATTCATAGCGACAAGTGCAATGGGGCTAGAGTCAATCGTTGCCGATGAAATTAAGGCGCTTGGTTATGACCCACAAGTGGAGAATGGAAAAATAACGTTTACAGCCTCTCTCGATGCTATTGCTCGTTGTAATTTATGGCTGCGAACAGCCGATCGATTAAAGATTAAAATAGGAGAATGTAAAGTAAAAACTTTCGATGAATTATACGAAGCGACGAAAGCATTACCTTGGGAACAGTACATTTCTGAAGATGGTGAATTTCCCGTCCTTGGAAAATCACATAAATCGACGCTTTTTAGTGTGTCCGATTGCCAAGCGATCGTTAAAAAAGCGATCGTCGATCGACTTAAGTGGAAGTATGGAATAGCAAACCGATTGGAAGAAACGGGTCCACTTTATAAAGTAGAAGTAGCCATTTTAAACGACGTAGCAACATTAACGATCGATTCGTCTGGTACTGGATTACATCGACGTGGCTATCGAGTAAAGCAAGGAGAAGCACCTTTAAAAGAAACGTTAGCTGCTGCATTAATATTACTAACAAATTGGCGGGGAGAAGAGTTGTTACTCGATCCATTTTGTGGCTCTGGTACGATTTTAATTGAGGCAGCATTGATCGGGCAACAGATTGCACCAGGTTTCAACCGTTCGTTTGCTTCAGAAAATTGGTCAATAATAGATGATAAAATTTGGGAAGATGCATTTACAGAAGCAGAGGATGTAGCGAAGTACGATAAACAATTACGTTTAATTGGTTCGGATATCGATCATCGCATGGTTGAGGCGAGTGAGCAAAATGCATTAGAGGCAGGTTTAAGTGGCGTTATTGAGTGGAAGCAGATGCAAGTAGGGGACTTAACGTTAAAAGAAGATAACGGTTATATTGTTAGTAATCCACCATACGGTGAACGAATGAAGGATAAAAAGTACGTTGAACACATCTATAAAGAGTTTGGAAAAATTGTACGTAAAAACGAATCGTGGAGTATTTATACGTTAACATCGCATCGTGGATTTGAGCAGCTCTTTGGTAGGCGAGCAACAAAACGTAGAAAACTGTTTAATGGGTTTATAGAAACACAGTACTATCAGTTTTATGGACGAAAAAATAATGAATAGTTGTAATGAGAAAAGAAAAAAGTTCTGTGCAATCTAAAAACTTGCACAGAACCTTTTTTTAATTAATTGTACGCATAATCCGTTTAAATGCACGCTCGCGATCGAATGCTTCGCCCATTGTAAATTTTTCTAATAAGTTGTCATTTTCATCCATAAAATAAGTGTATGTTGAGTGAATAATTTCACCGGAACCAGGATCGCGGTATAAAAAGTCTAATGCATCGGCTACTTTTTTCGTATTTTCCTCTGTTCCACGTAGGAAAACCCATCCATCATCAGGAGAATCAACTTCAAAACGGCTAGCATAGTCTTCTAATATTTCTTTCGTATCACGTTCAGGATCAATCGTAATCGTTATAAATTCAACTTTATCACCAAAAACGCCTTCTTTTTCTAAATCATTACGTAATTTTGACAACTCAAGTGTCGTAACAGGACATACATCAGGACAACGTGTATACATAAATTCGATGAGACGAGCTTTTTTCGGTCGATCACCGAAATCATATTGTTCACCGAATGCAGTTTCCATAATGACATCATCCGGTAACTCAGCTGTTCCAGGACGATACACTTCTAAATAATAAACACCAGCAGCAATTCCAAGCGCAACAATAATTGCAGCAATAATGTAATGTTTTTTTGTCATGTATAAACCTCCACATAAAATGATAGAGGGGAGTAGAAAATCCCCTCTAAAATTTTACCATAATTTAAATCCTTTAGCTCCCGGTGGTGCACTTTGAATGATATCAATTAATGGAATTGTATAGGCAAACAAGATTAATGCAAGCGTAATTCCAATCCATAGTGGCCAGTTTTCGAACACTTTTGGCGGTTTTTCGTTCGGGTTTGCAGTTTCTGCTATTGGGAACGCTTGCTCGCCTTTTGGTGCAAAGAATGCTAAGTTAACGAAAATAATGAGCATAACGATCATTCCTAAGAAGAGGATCGAACCACCGATTGCTTGTGCAATTTGGTAAGGACCCCAAGCTAACGTGTCTGCGTTACCAGCATATTCGGAGTAAGCAGAACGACGTGGACCACCTAATAATCCTTGCCAGTGCATTGCGGTTGACATAATCGTCATACCGACTGTCCAAAGAATCGTTTGAACGATTCCCCATTTGTTCATCGTTTTTGTGAACTTTCTACCTGTTAATGACGGTACTAACCAATACGTAATACCGAAAAATGTAAGTATCACAGTCGTTGCCACTGTTAAGTGGAAGTGACCTGTAACCCAAATTGTGTTGTGGACAACTTGGTTCATTTGGTTCGATGCGTTAATAATTCCTCCTGCACCACCAGGAATGAAGAATAACATTCCGATAAACGGCGCTAAGAAGCGTACATCTTTCCAAGGCATTTTCTTAATCCATCCAAATACGCCTTTTGCACCAAGTTCACGACCGCGTGCTTCGAACGTTGCAAACATAGAGAATGCGGTCATCATAGATGGAATAACGACGATCATCGTTAAGATAACTTGGATAAACTTCCAGAATGGATCGATGCCAGGTTCTGTTAACTGGTGGTGGAATCCAACTGGGATAGAAAAAAACAAGAGTAAAATAAACGTAAATCTAGCTAATGAATCTGAGAAAATTTTCCCACCGATAATTTTTGGCATAATTGCATACCACATCATATAAGCAGGGAGTAACCAGAAATATACGAGTGGGTGACCGAAATACCAGAATAACGTACGGCTTAATAATACGTCGATCGTATCAACCCAACCGAGTGCCCAAGGGATCATTTGGAAAACAACTGTAATCGCTACCCCTAATGAAGCGATTTGCCACATGAGCATCGTTACAACAGCCATAAAGCTTAATAACGGTGTTTTTTCACCAGGATTTTCTTTCTTAAAACGTGCGTGACGTTTAAACATGACGAAACCGTCAAGCCATGTTCCGACAATTACTAACGCAAGACCGATGTAGAAGAGGACGTGCGCTTGTAACGGTGCATAGAACGTAAAGAGAACAGATGCTTCGTTTAATAAGATCATCGTCGCTGCCATTAACGTTCCAACGACCATCGTAATAAAAGCGATCCATGAAATAGTTCTTTCCGTTTTGTTAAAACCACCGGTCGTTCTACTCTGTGATGCGAGCATAAAACCTAAGATGAAAAATGTAGTTAAGACGAGTCCTAAAACAACTCCGTGAATAGTTAAAATTTGATAATAACCAATTCCAGCCGGTAAGGTGAATTTACCAGATCGTTCCAACGTTTGTAGTAAACCGGCAGTTGCTCCGACAAACAATGCGATGAAAGCTACGTATAAATGTGCCATTACGAGCTTTGCATCTTGAACTTGTAATCTATCTAGCGCTTTATTCATTATTCAACCACCTCAATCGTTGCGTGCATTAAGTGGTGACCAATGCCACAGTATTCATTACAAACTAACGTATACGTACCTTCATTTTTAAACGTATTCGTTAACGTACTAATGTAGCCAGGTTCTAGCATCATATTCACATTCGTTCCAGCAATTTCAAAACCGTGGATGACATCTGTCGTCGTAGATGAGATGTGAACTGTTGCACCTTTCGGGATTTGAACGACTTTGTCATCGCTACCAACGTCGTAGTCGAACGCAGAGGCAACGATCGTTAATTGATATTCATTATCCCCGATTTGTTTTAAACCTGGTTCTTTAAATAATTCATGATTGCGAACATTTTCTGGATCGAGTGTTACTGCACAACTTGGGGGTTTATTTCCCATGTAGAATGCACTAACTCCTACGACCATAAGGAAAAAAAGTAACGTTGCGGATCCAATGTAGATCCAAATTTTTTCATACTTGTGCATATTCATTTTTTAAAAAACTCCTTTCGGGATTGTTAACGTGTAATGAATAGGTACCAGACGCCGAGCCAAGATAGTAAAATAAATGCACCCATAATGAGAACAGATGTAAGTGATCCTTTTAAATCTACTTCTTTTTCTTCTTGCTCGACAACTTGCTCGCTTTTCTCTGGTTTTGCCATTCGTACCTCTCCTTTCAATGTAAATTGTATAGAGCATCAAACATTAAATAATTAAATAATAGAAATTGAAATGTAATCTTCATTTCTGTATTCATTTTCACATAATAATGGCGTTGTAAAAAGCTTTTTTCTCACGTTTCACAATTTAGTCAATAAACACTATACACCTTTGTACTATCAGATTTAACAACAGTAACGTTATAAAAGAATTTGAAATAAATGTGAAAAGTAAATGGATAAAACGTTACAAGTTACATAAGATACGTGAAAAAGGGGTGAGTCAATGGTATGGATTGCCTCAGTTGGCATTGGACAACCGACGTACGAAATGACACAAAAAGACGTTTGTGCTTTAGTAGAACGTTTGTTTACACTAGAACGTAAAACGGGAGAAAAAATACGAACTATATTTGAAAACGCGAAAATAGAAAAGCGTCAGTTTGTCGTGCCAAAAGATTGGTTTTTGAGAGATGTAAGTTTTGAAAAGAAAAACGAAAGGTATAAAATAGCTGCAATCGAGTGCTCACTACGAGCGATCGACGATTGCTTACAAAATGATCTATTTTTAGATGGCGGTATACCATACGATGGGATCGATTTAATCGTTTACGTATCGAATACGGGCATTACTACACCATCGTTAGATGCTTTTATATTGAATGAACGCCCTTTTTCTCCGTATGTGAATAGAATGCCCCTATGGGGATTAGGCTGTGCCGGGGGTGCGATCGGTTTAAGTAGAGCCGCAGATTGGTTACGTAGTCATCCTACGAAAACAGCTCTCGTCGTCTGTTGTGAATTATGTAGCCTCACTTTTCAAAGAGGTGATCGGTCGTTAAAAAATATCGTTAGTACTGCACTTTTCGGAGATGGGGCTGCAGCTACATTACTAGTTGGAACCGATTCACCTTACAAACAAAAAATAGTCGCTTCTAACGTGCAAATATTACGGTCTAGCAGTTTTACGAAAAAAAATAGTACGCATATAATGGGCTGGAATATTTCCGAGAAAGGGTTCGATGTCATTTTCTCTAAACGAATTCCAAAATTGATTCGTACTGTTTGGAAAAAACATCTCGATCATTTTATGGAAGAAATAAACATGTCTCCTCATTCTATTCAGACCGTGTTAGCACATCCGGGTGGAAGAAAAGTGTTAGAAGAAATGGAACAACATCTACTCGATGATGAAAATGTGTTACAACATTCATATAACATATTAAAACAACATGGTAACATGTCCTCAGCTACGATCATGTATGTATTGCACAATTGGCTTTTATCTGCAAACAAGAACGAACATACGTGCATGTGCGCACTCGGTCCAGGGTTTAGCTCTGAATTTATGTTGTTGGAGTGTATGTAGCATGATTATTTTTTACATTGTATATACGATCGTCATTATTCAACGATTAGGAGAGCTTTTTATCGCTCGGAAAAATGAACAGTGGTTAAAAAAGAGAGGGGGAATTGAGGTTGGAGAAAGACACTACCCTTTATTTATCATTATACACGCATGTTTTTTTCTGTCTTTCATGATAGAAGTACATACGACAGAACAATATTTTATCCAAAGCTTGTTCGTTTTCTTTTTACTATTACAAATAGGAAGAATATGGTGCATTATTTCGTTAGGTCGTTTTTGGAATACGAAAGTAATCGTCGTACCGAACGTAATTCGGATTAAACGTGGTCCATACAAATGGTGTAAACATCCAAACTATACGATAGTTCTTTTGGAAATATTAACGTTACCACTTATGTTCGGTGCGATAAAAACAGCGCTCATTTTTGTCAGCTTTCAACTCATTTTAATCTTTATACGTATTCCGTGTGAGGAGCGTGCGTTACGAGGGGAATTTTAAACGAATTAACGTGTAAAAATGTATTTCACACATTAAAAAAGAGGCTATATATAGCCTCTTTAAAGTACGTATGTTAGTTTTTAACGACGTTAGCAGCTTGAGGACCGCGTTCGCCTTCAACAATTTCAAAAGTAACTTCTTGACCTTCTTCAAGGGATTTAAAACCTTCTTCCTGGATTGCAGAGTAATGTACGAATACATCGTCTCCTTCTTCCAACTGAATAAAGCCATAACCCTTCTCTGCGTTAAACCATTTAACTACTCCGTTTTGCATCTAGTTAATCCTCCTAATATCTTTCACGAGAATCGTGGTAATACAAAGAGAAGCAAGGAAATAAAAAAAGTAACTTCAACTCAGAAGGTGGGATCACTACGTACCTTCCGAATGAGGTTACTTTTTATAATGATTCCATACAACTTCTTTGCTTGTTAACACTATATCGTTTTTTTTTTATACAGTCAAGTACCTAGACGTCTGAACAGTTCTTTATACCTACTTAATTCTTTTAGCCCCTAAATACCGACTTTGCCAATAAGACTCATTCAAATGGCTCGTTTGCACACCATTACTACTTCCAGCATGGATAAATTCGTTATTACCGATATATAATCCGAGATGAGATGGTCCAGCTTGATACGTTTCAAAAAAGACTAAATCGCCTATGGATGGTTCGCCAACTTCAGTAGCAAAATTCCATATTTCATTAACTGTACGAGGAATTGTTATGTCGTGCTGATCATAAACAAATTGAATAAACCCACTGCAATCAAAGCCGTTTGGAGAAGTACCTCCCCACGAATAAGGGGTTCCAATGAGCGATGTCGCTGTATGAATAACGGATTGGCTTGTCGAATCCGCCGTTACATGTACGACATCTGTTGTTTCATTCGTTTCCTCTTCAATTTCTTGTACAGAAGTTGTCGTACTTTCACTTAGTTCCTCCGAACTATTTTGCAATATGTTATCACTATATAATTTACTAATTGCATTTTCAGTTAGAGGTCCGTATATTCCATCGATTGTTCCATCGTAGTAACCGTAGTAAAATAGTATTTCTTGAACTTGCTTCACCTTATCACTTTGTTCACTAAACGATATCTCATCTATAATATGAGCAATTTGTGCAAATTGTATTCGCTTTTCTTCTTGAATGAGTCGCTGCATCGTCTCGTAATCGACAGCACCTGTTACTTCGAGATTGTTGGATGATTGAAAGCCTTTTACAGCATGTTCAGTTAGTAGACCATAAACTCCATCAATTTTATCTTCGTAATGTCCTGTCTTTTGTAATTTATGTTGGATGTTACTTACAATCTCTCCATGTTCCTTATAGGATATCACTTCATCTTCGGCAATGATTATACGATCTGCATCAACGTAAAAAGCTAAAGGATGGGCGAGGACGTAACTGTATGCAAGAGAATGTTTCATTACTTTATGCATATTTTTAACTTGCATTTTCGTTCTCCTTTCTTTAGCTGTTATGTTAAACGTATGTATTTTCCGCTTGTTTCATGCTTTACAATCATGTTACAAATGAAAAATGGATTCATTTACCCGTAATAGGCATTTCTATGATATGATATTCAGAAAAGAGCAAACTTATTAAGGAGAAAAATGATGAAAAACGAACAAGCATATTTGCAACTGTTACGTGATATTTTACAACACGGATATAAAAAAGAGGATAGAACGAATACGGGAACATTTTCATTGTTTGGAAAGCAAATTCGTTTTGACTTGACGGATGGTTTTCCGTTACTGACGACGAAGTTTGTTTCTTTTCGTTTAATTGCGACAGAACTGCTTTGGTTTTTAAAAGGGGATACGAACATTCGCTACTTATTGGAGCATAATAACAATATTTGGAACGAATGGGCTTTTAAAAAATGGGTTGAAAGCGATGAATATAACGGGCCGAACATGGATGATTTCGGTAACCGCAGTCAAAAAGATGAAAATTTTAAAAAAATATACGAAGAACAAATGGAGTTGTTTAAAGAAAGCGTGTTACGAGACGATGCCTTTGCCAAGAAATACGGTGAT
Organism: Pseudogracilibacillus sp.; assembly: GCA_035303165.1. Lineage (GTDB taxonomy): Bacteria > Bacillota > Bacilli > Bacillales > Amphibacillaceae > Pseudogracilibacillus. Next base: position 480 of record DATGRY010000106.1, on the reverse strand, counting down.
TTAGGTTTCGTATACGGAAAACAGTGGCGCGATTGGAAAACGTCGCGAGGAGATTCGATCGACCAAATAAAAGATGTGATTGAAGCGATCAAAACGAATCCTGATTCAAGACGTCATATCGTCTCGGCATGGAATCCGGAAGATATCCCGCACATGGCATTACCGCCGTGTCATACGTTGTTTCAGTTTTATGTTGCAGACGGAAAATTATCATGTCAACTTTACCAACGAAGTGCAGATATGTTTTTAGGTGTGCCGTTTAATATCGCAAGCTATGCGCTGTTAACACATTTAATTGCAAAAGAAACAAATTTAGAAGTAGGCGAGTTCGTCCATACTTTCGGTGATGTGCACATTTATTCGAATCATATCGAACAAGTAAAACTTCAATTAACTCGACAACCGAAACAATTACCACAATTACAAATTAATGATGAATTACAAACTGTATTCGATTGCGAATTAGAAGATTTACAAATA
>DATGRY010000105.1:0-25740 GCA_035303165.1 Pseudogracilibacillus sp. | reverse complement strand
CAATAATTGTCCGGGTAAACCTTGCTTCCCGGACTAATTTGCGCAACAACGACAATAATTGTCCGGGTACGCCCCGCTCTACCGGACTGACTTTACCCGCCACTTACCGGCGGAATGAACGCTACGGTATCCCCAGCATGCACGACCGTATCCTCTGCCGCATACTCTTCGTTCACAGCGACCATCGCACTTTTTAACAATTCATCCATTTCATACTTCGCTAAATATTGCTTTTTAATTTGTTCTACCGTTATCTCGGATGCATCGATCGTAAGCGATGCCGCGCCAACCTCTTCCCGTAATTGTGCGAAAAAGAGTAATTCAATCATTTCATTTCCTCCTCTGTTGGCACACTGTCTGTGTAGGAAATCCGTTCTTTTTGATCGCCAATCCACTTTGTGCCGTCTTCCCAATGTTCCTTTTTCCAAATCGGTACGATCTCTTTAATTCGTTCAATTGCATAACGCGACGCTTTAAAAGCAGCATCACGATGCGGTGTCGAAACGGCAATTGCTACTGCAACTTCCGAAATGTCAAGACGGCCGACACGATGTGCAATGGCGACGTTAGCTTCAGGCCATTTTTCAGTAATTTCATCCCCAATTTGTCGCAACTGTTTGACAGCCATTGATTCGTACGCTTCATATTGGAGAAAAAGCGTCCGTTTTCCATTCGTAAATTCACGAGCGATTCCGATAAACGTACTAATTGCCCCTGCTTCTGGACGAATTACTTTATCGATACAATCTTGTATATGAATCGGTTCAGCCGACAACCAAAAGTTGTTTTCCATCGTCTTATCCCCTCTTTCAAACGTCTCTGACGCATCACTACGTCGAATGAAAAATGAAAACGTACCCATTTCTAAATAAAACAAAGGTTGATCCACGGATGAATCAACCTGTACATTTCGATGCTACATAAACTGTAACAAATGCGATTAGTCTGGAATGCCGAGGGCAATTTTAGCATAGCGTGACATTTTGTCTTTCCCCCATGGCGGGTCCCATACGATATTTACGATAGTTTCTTTTACTTCTGGTATATCAGCTAATGCTCGTTTTACATCCGCTTCGATATGACCTGCTAATGGGCACCCCATTGACGTTAATGTCATCGTTACGGTACAGACGCCAGCATCATCAAGATCGACATCGTAGATGAGCCCCATATTTACTATATCAATTCCTAATTCAGGATCGATTACGTTTTCTAAAGCACCCATAATATTTTCTTTCAGTGCTTCATTCATTGCCATTCCCTCCTCGAAGTCCTTTATCTCTATTTAACCATATTTTATGTACGTTTTACAATGAACAACTTTGAAAAATGGATAGGCACCTATTTTTTATGCGTATACCCTTTCCTTATATACGTCCCAGTTTATGAAATTATTCATTTATTTCATCATAAAAAGGATATACTTACTCACTTTTTTCCAACAGTTCAACTAGCCAAGTTGTCGCCTCTCGAATCGACCACGTACTGACGTGATGTGCCCGATCTTTTTCACGTAAAAAGTGGATGTTTTTCCGTAGACGGTCGTCTTTTAGCAACTCACGATAAAAACGTTCATTGTATGCAATCGGTACAACGTCATCAGCTGTTCCATGCCAAATAAATAGAGGTCGACTATTCAAGGCTGACGGACGCTGTGCTAAGTCATAAGGCGTAATTTTTTCAATTACTTTGGCTACATCATCCTCATTGATCGGTGTTGAGCTGTTTTCATTTAGACGTTCGACTAGAAGGTTTGCAAAGTCGACAAAACTTGGACTGCCCATAAATGCCAGTCCTCCGTAAATCCAATCGTACACACGTAATGCACCGTACGTCGTGATCGCCCCCATACTCGTACCACCGACGATTAGTCGATCTTGAAGAGCTAATCCAGTTTCCGTGACGTAGTGCCTTATCGTCTGTAATTCCTCGATATTTGTAATAACGACGTCCCAAAATGCCATATTTAACTCGCGTAACGAAATGTCCTCACTTCGTTCTCCGTGCAAATAACTATCCGGTAAAATGACTCGTATACCACGTTCTGCTAATTTGTACGCTAACGCTAAGCTACTTTCTTTCTCACTCGTAAAGCCATGATAATAAATGAGTGTCGGTAATTTTTCCGTCGTCCAATTAGCACGTACGACGTGTAATACTGGGATTTGGTCAATTTTTTCATTATATATATGTATCATTATTTTACCCTTTCTCCTCGTCATATATATAGCGTAGTTTAATGAATTTCATTTGTAAAGAATGATACATTTTCCATCGATGAAGAAAATTGCATAAAAAGCGACACTTTCCCTAACTAGAGAAAGTTGTAAATATTTGATACACTTACAATAATGGGGTGATTCGAGTGAGACAACATTTAATCGCACTTGATTTAGATGGAACGTTGCTGACAGATGATAAAAAGTTAGCTCCAGCAACGAAAGAAGTAATAAAACAGTTAGTAGAAGCCGATCATATCGTCGTCATTGCCACGGGACGATCAAACCGCTTAAGCATTCATTATTATAACGAACTCGTGTTAAATACACCGTTAATAAATTCCAACGGGGCATATCTCCACCATCCACGTGATGAAAAATGGGGTAAATATCATACGCCGCTACCACTTGATATCGCAATCGAAATCATCGAAGCGTCTTATGAGTTGAATAGTCGCAACATTATGGCCGCTGTATATGACTACGTATATTTAGATCAGTTTGATGAACGCATCGCAAGTTTCTATGGTAAAAACGAATGGAAACGCGACTTTATCATCGGTAAAATTACGGATAAACTACGAGACAACCCGACATTAATGATGCTTTATTCTGATGAAGAACATATCGATTCATTAATGGGGCATTTAAGTGAATTCCATGCTGAGGCAGTCGATCATTGGAATTGGGGCGAACCTCACCATATCGTTGAAGTAATGAACAAAGATATGAATAAAGGAATCGCTCTTCGACAAATTGCCGAACAATATAACATTCCTCGCGAACGAATTATGGCTTTCGGTGACGGAGCGAACGATTTAGAAATGATCGACTATGCACATATCAGTGTTGCGATGGATAATGCGATTCCAGAACTAAAGCAAATTGCAAAATATACGACTGTATCGAATGAAGAACACGGTGTGGCGACATTTTTAAGTGACTACTTTAAATTAACGTCACCGTTAATCGTCGATTAATTTCCCATCATTTGCTTTCGATAAAAAGAGGTGCGCTGTCCATACTAAACGTAGAACGAGGGGTCCTTTCGTTCATATACAGATCTGTTTTTATTATTTCCTGTACGCATGCTGTCTTACACTTCCTTATTGGAGGGGTAATAATGGAAAAAGAAAAAAAACAGCGAGAAAAAGACAATCAGCTTAAGCACGAGACGAATACGCATGCGAAAAAGAAAGAGACTGTACAACTGACAGATCGTAAGCGCAAAGATGATAAAGCGATCAAAACGTCATTAGGAGGGTTTTAGTTTGGAGACGAACCTCTTTGAACGGGCGAAGCAAATGGTGCAGCAGTTTTTAAACGATGAACAAGATGACCAAACGAGCGATCAAGATAAAACTGCCGCAAAAGCTGCTATTCAATCGGCATATGCCGAAGCAGACCCTGAACAACGGGCACAGCTCGAACAGCTAGAACAACAACTTGAACAAAAAAATAAATTGCATTAAGCTAAAAACGACGTAAAGATGGCCTCATTTCATAATGAAAGCCGCTTTACAACTGCAAGTAAACAATCGATCCTTTGACCATCTCTTCATCGAGATGGTCATTTTATCTTTTTTATGGTACATTTATATTACGAAGCACATTCAGGAGGGATAAAGATGGGAGTTCGCCCTGAAGCTACACCAAATCCAAACGCAATTAAGTTTACGACAAATAAAATGATTTTTGAAGGTACAGACAGTATTTCCGTCATGCCTGGTGATACGAGTGAACATGAAATTTTAAACGATTTAATGGAGCTCGACGGTGTCGATAACGTGTTCGGTTATCAAAACTTCATCACCGTAAACAAGCAATTTGACGCGGATTGGGACGAATTAACGAAAGATGTATTAGGAGTGTTCAAAAAACACGGGTACTAATATACATACGAAGACGACGGTACACGTCGTCTTTTTTTATTTGTCACGTTTCTGCCACACCTTTTTTATGATTGTATGACTTTTTACCAAAACGATTGCTTCCATCGCCTTTAGAGCAGACACTAGAAGGTACACGAGGTGATCACATGTCAACGTATATGAAACATTTTGCATTTATTTTTTTACTATTAACCGGGCTTAGCGGCATCTGGTTACGATTATACTCCTTATTTACCGATGTTCATTTATTACCGTATGACCATATATTGCATGCTCATTCGCATATCGCTGTATTAGGATGGTGTTTTTTAGCTACGGTCCTTATCTATTGTCATATGATCTGGGACGAATTAGAACGTAAAAAAGAAGCGATTGCACTTGCGTCAACGACGTTTGTCGTCTCGATTCTTATGTTCATTGCATTTTTATACGAAGGGTATGCGCTCTATTCGATTATTTTATCGTCTGTGCACATATTCGTAGAATATTGGGCAATTATTTTTATTATAAAGACGATGAAAGGGCGTTCGAACGTACCGCATATCGTAAAACTGTTTATGTATGGAGCACTCGCTAGCTTATTTATTTCAAGTATCGGTCCGTGGTCACTCGGTGTCATCGGTGCCCGCGGTCTTAAGGAATCTCCGTTATTCGACATGGCTATTTACTTTTATTTACATTTCCAATATAACGGTTGGCTCTTTTTCTTTTTAATTGGGCTTTTCTTATTTTTCATTCATCAACGTGGAGCATTACGTAAGGAAATAACGTTCCAACTCGGGTTTATCCTTACGTTTATTGCACTGTTTCCGGCATACGTCTTATCGATCCTTTGGTACGATGTCGGTACGGTCGGTATCATTCTTGCTGTCATCGGTGCAATCGGACAGCTGAGCGGAACGCTCATCATTGTCGTTCAACTGTTCGTCAACTTAAAACAAACTACTACACATAATAGCCGTCCGTTGCAACTGTTATTGCTAGCTGTATTCGGTTTACTTATTGCAAAATCGGTGATGGAACTAGGTTTATTATACGTTCCATTTGCTCAGCTTATCTATGAGACACGAGCAGTTGTCATCGGCTATTTACATTTAACGTTTCTCGGGTTCATTACGTTAGCCATTTTTAGTTTATTTTTGTTAACGAACATGTTGCCGGAAAGTAAAAAAGTGTTGAGCGGACTACTTATTTTTGTCATCGGATTTCTATTAAATGAAAGTACGTTATTTTTAAGTAGTTTCCTACAATGGATACACGTGCCTAACATCGTCATCGAAAATGAATTACTGCTCATAGCGAGCATCATCCTAACAACAGGTGTTTGCCTCCTTTGGAATGGCGTCTTTACTCGTCAAACGGAAAACGTAAGCACTACTGTAACGAAAAAAACGTATGGGTGAGCAAGTTTCAGTGCTCTTTCCCATACGTTTTCTTATTTATTCGCCGCTTCTCGCTTTTTCTGTTTACGACTTAAATATACGATGAATCCTATAAAGACGATGAAGACAATTCCAACAAACGAAATAAAGCCCCAATTGAAGCCGACATTCGGTTGAATGATAAATACTTCGACGGATTCACGTTCCATCCCGATTAAAAACTCTCCATCCTCATTAGCACGCACTGTATCATCGTGTAATATGCCTTTTAATTGCATGGAATCATCAATTCCACCGATTGTAACGGTACGCGAATGGGCATCGTTATTCATCGCTAAATAAACGGTCTCACCATCATAACTACGCTTAATTAAACTCATTCCTTCATTTTCAGCTACCACTTCAAAGTCACCGTGAACAAACGATGGAAACTGTTTACGTAATGCGGCTGTTCGTTCATACACCTTCTTTAAATCAGGATTCGCACTAACAAAATCGACAAACATCTGGTTTGCTGGAAATCCAGGACCATACATCGGCACTTCCGATCCTTGATAGACGATCGGCACTCCTGGCATTAAATAAAGATAACTAAGTGCTAATTTCCACGTCGTTTCCATATTTCGACCTTGTTCAGCGAAGTTATTCGAAAAGCGCGCAACGTTCATATTGTCAACGTAGTTGACGTAACGATGATCTGCTAATTGTTCACTCTTTTCAACGAGAATACTTATCGGTTCGTCCGGTTTTATAAGTACGTCATTTAACGCTTGAAATAACTCCTCATTTGCTACTGCATCGATTTCTTCTATTGCATGTATGGCAGATAAATCACCGTCGCCTTGTAACGACGTTGCAATAACGTAAAAGGTTGGATCAGCTTCTTTCACTTCATGAACGAGACGCTCTACAAATAAAGGATCCGACTCATCTGCAGCGTGTAAGACGAACCCATCGACACCAGCTTCTTCTTGCCAAAAAGTTGCCACATCAAGTAAAAACTGTTGCACATCTTCGTTTTCGTGGTCGAATTGATAAACGTCTTCAAGCCAATACGTTGAATCGGTCGGCTCAGCAGTTACTTCCTCAAACCAATCTGGATGCTCTTCAACGAGCGGGCTCGATTTAGCAACATAATTAATGACGAGTTCTAACATCACTTTCATATCGCGTTCGTGTGCCTCTTCAACGAGTTCACGAACGTCCTCTATCGTACCGAACTCTTCTTCTATTGCATAAAAGTCTTCAATCCAATATCCGTGATAGCCTTTTGGTGCATTTTCCATAATCGGTGAGAGTGACACAGTCGTGAACCCATGTTCCATAAGTGAATCTAACATTTTTGTTACACCGTATATATCTCCACCGTAGTACGCATACGGATCATTGAGGTCGACTTGCTCACTCGGAGCTTGACGGCCGTTGTTAAAACGATCGACTAAAATGTCGTATATAATTTCATCTTGTAACGTTCGTTCTTGTAAGTTTGCTCGCGGTGCACTTGATGGCTGTAACGTAAAAAACATCAAGGCACTTATTATTGTTATTGCTACAAGTCGTTTCATCGTCATCCTCCAATATATTTTAATTAAAAAACTTCAACGTATACGATGAAAAGGAGACTACCCTACGCATAGGATAGTCCCCTCATTCAAAACATTTACGGTAGTACTCCCATCGGTAGCCGGGTAAAACCTAACAAAATAGCAATGACCGCTGCGATGACAAATTGGATCCACCAACCTTTAGCTCCATCGCCTTTTGCAGCGCGTACAGTAATCATTTCGATCGCTACGATCGTCCACAATCCGGCAATTACTTTTACGATGATCTCACCCAAGTATGAGCCGAACGTATCGTATGAAAATAATAACATAATCCCGGATATAAGGACGACAATATAGTCAAGACGTAAAATCATATGAATAATTTTTCCCGTCCGATTGTTCTCTTTCTTATATAATGATGTAACGACAAAGAGTAATATGATCGCTAAAAGCCAAGCAGTAATATGTAAATGTGCCAACGTGCATGATCCTCCTTCACTTCAATAATATGTGCTGTAAGCTCCTACTAATAGGAAGAGTTCCTATCCATATATGATTGCATTATACCACGTACAACTTGCAAATTCATTTAAAACACTATGAAAAAGTTACATATCCAAAATGAACGTGGTATAATAGGAACTTAAGTAAATGGAGGGATCTAAAAATGAATCAATCAAGTGAATCAATTATTCAATTAACAAATACATATGGAGCACAAAACTATTTACCGCTTCCCATCGTCGTTCATAAAGCAGAAGGCGTATGGGTTGAAGATCCCGAAGGTAATCGTTATATGGATTTTTTAAGTGCATATTCGGCAGTAAACCAAGGGCATCGTCACCCAAAAGTAATGGAAGCCTTCAGAGAACAAGCTGATCGAGTGACGTTAACATCACGCGCGTTCCATAACGACCAACTCGGTCCATGGTATGAAAAAATATGTAAGCTAACGAACAAAGAAATGGCATTACCGATGAATACTGGAGCAGAAGCAGTAGAAACTGCGATTAAAACGGCACGTCGTTGGGCATATGACGTGAAAGGAGTCGCCGATAACAAAGCGGAAATTATCGCCTGCGCCAATAACTTTCACGGACGAACGATGGCGGCCATTTCCTTATCATCCGAGGCAGAATATAAGCGTGGCTTTGGACCGATGCTACCTGGTTTTAAAATCATTCCTTACGGCGATATCGATGCCTTAAAAGAAGCGATTAACGAAAATACAGCAGGATTTTTAGTCGAGCCGATTCAAGGAGAAGCAGGTGTGAACATACCACCTGAAGGTTATTTAAAAGAAGCATACGACATATGTAAAGAAAATAACGTTTTATTTATGGCGGATGAAATTCAAGCTGGACTTGGACGAAGTGGAAAATTTTTAGCTTGTGAATGGGACAATGTAGAACCAGATATTATCATTTTAGGAAAAGCACTTGGCGGCGGTGTCATGCCAATATCGTGTATCGTTGCGAACAAAGATATTTTAGGTGTTTTCGAACCTGGTTCACACGGTTCTACGTTCGGTGGAAACCCACTTGCTTGTGCTGTATCGATTGCTGCACTAGACGTGATTATTGAGAATAAATTACCGGAGCGAGCTGTGGAACTCGGTAATTATTTGCAAGATGAGCTGAAAAAAATTAATAACCCGGTTATTAAAGAAGTCCGAGGAAAAGGGCTATTTATCGGGATGGAATTACACGAGTCAGCACGCCCGTATTGCGAAGCATTAAAAGAAAAAGGGCTCCTCTGTAAAGAAACGCATGACAACGTTATTCGTTTTGCACCACCGTTAATTATTTCAAAAGAAGAGCTCGATTGGGCAATTGACAAAATAAAAGAGTTACTAGATCAATAACGTGCACAATGATAAAAGTATTCCATCCTTTGGAATACTTTTATTTTTTATCATTATATTCGGGGGGATTTCATTGAAGAAAAAAGTAGTTGCGTTTCATAACGTACAACAACCGACGTTAGAGAAACTACGCAAAGATTTTGATGTAACCTATTTTCCAGAGAACGCCTCGTTGCAAAATGAATCCTTTATTCAGGCGATACAGGATGCCGAAGCATTAATTGGAACAGGCTTGAAAATGGATGCAGAATTGCTCGATCAGGCGCCGAACGTGAAGGTCGTCGCAACTGTTTCTGTCGGCTATAATCTATTTGATATCGAAGAGTTGACGAAACGAAATATTATGGCGACACATACACCGGATGTATTAACTGATGCTGTAGCGGATGCGATCTTTGGCTTACTCGTTGCGACAGCGCGCCGAATGCCACAACTCGACAAATTCGTAAAAGATGGTAAATGGACTGAAGATACCCCGTATGAAGCGACCTTTGGAATGGATGTCCATCATAAAACGATCGGTATTATCGGCTTCGGTCGAATTGGTCAAGCAATCGCCCAACGAGCCCATCACGGGTTTCATATGAACGTCCTTTATCATAGCCGGACGCGCAAGGAAGATGCGGAAGAAACATATCGTGCCTCCTATTGTTCTCTCGATGATTTATTAAAAAAATCAGACTACGTCGTTTTAATGACACCACTTACGAAAGAAACAGAAGGCCTACTCGGAGCACGCGAATTTTCGTTAATGAAAAAATCTGCGATCTTTATTAACGGATCTCGCGGTCAGACGATCGTCGAACAAGATTTAATCGCTGCATTACAAAACGGGGACATTGCCGCCGCTGGACTTGACGTTTTTGAAAAAGAACCCGTCGATCCAGACAATCCACTCTTACAAATGGATAACGTCGTCACGTTACCACATATCGGTTCGGCTACATATGAAACGGAAGTAGCTATGTCAGAATTAGCTCGTAAAAACGTCGTTGCCGCTTTACAGGGAGAAAAACCACCGGCACTTATCAATAAAGAAGTTTGGCAAGATAACTAAAATAAATAAAAGCCACGGAACGTTCGTGTCGTGACGTATCATACAAGGACAGTCATACACGTCATACCCGTGGCTTTCTTCATGTTTTCAATGTGATCATCCGACTATTAATTTCGTTACAGTTTTTTAAAACTATTCCACACATCATCCGAACATATTCGTTACGTTAGCATGACAGTCGTCTTACTATAGCCCGCTTTCGTTTTTGACACTTCAATTCGTGCTGGAAAGAGTGACTTTATCGTCTCTACGTGTGAAATCACACCGATCATTCTACCCGCTTTTTGTAATGAAATGAGTACATCGATCGCTTTTTGTAACGATTCATCATCTAAATTACCAAAACCTTCATCGATAAAGATCGTCTCCATCGAAATACCACCTTGAAACTGTTGGATCACATCAGACATACCTAGTGCTAAACAGAGTGAGGCGATAAACTTTTCGCCCCCGGATAACGTTTTTACATCTCTCGCTTGCCCTGTGAACGTATCGTGCACATCGAATGCTAAACCACTTTGCCTACCACGTGATTCTTGACGATCACTCCGCATTAACGTAAATTGTCCGTTCGTGAGCGAATGGAAACGGACGTTCGCTGCTGCAATAATTTGTTCTAAGTAATCCATTTGCAAATATCGTTCAAAGGAGATGCGCTTCACATTTTGACCACGTATAATATCATATAAATCTGTATACGTTGCAACTTCTTTTTCGAGTGCTTCAAGCTCTGCACTTAATGCCTTTAATTCATTCGTCAGTTCATGAAACTTTTTCTGCCGATCGTTCGCTTCATTCCACGTCTGTAAAGTTGTTTCATACAATTTTGCTAACGTACGTACTTCTTCGGTTAATACGTCGAGATCATATCGTGTAGCATCGGCTAATTCAGTTTCTAATGCGGCAATTTGTGCGCGTAATGTCGCTCGTTCTTCTTTATACGCTTCGATTTCACTACGCAACTGTTCCATTTCTGCTTCGGTTCGTTTTACTTGTTTATATGCTTCAATTGAATCGAAAGATGCATCGTCTAACCGTGATAGAAACTGCTTTTTTGCCCGTTCTTTCCGTTCTGTTAATGACGTCACGTACGATTCGATTTGCTTTCGTTCTGTCCGTGCCGCTGTGAACGTGTCAGCTGCTTCGCGAAGTTTTCGTTCACTTTCTTCCCACGCTGTCACAATCGCATTATATTTTATCTCCATCGCTTTAATCCGTTGCTGTAATTCTTCTAATTGGGTGACGTCTTCCGGCATATGTGTTTCTTCTGCACGAAGCTTTCCTTCAAGTTCGGAACGTTCGACTTTCAAGTCGTTTAATGCATGCTGTTTCTCCGCTAATTGCTCTTCACAAGCTTGCAGAGCCTGTTCTAATTTCGTTCGACAATCTCTTTCCTTTTTTAACGACTCTTCCATTTTTTCCAATTCCGCTAACGTCGTTTTTAACGTCTGTACGTCTTCTTTCGTCTGTTTGACATATGCAGCTACATTTTGTTCGTCGATCGCGAGTAATCGTAATTGTTCACTCGTTTTTTCTACTTGACCTTTTGCAACCATCCATTCGGCACGCACTTTTTCGTAATGTGACTGTTTTTTATGGAACGTGTTTCGCACTTGTTCCACTTCCGGCTCCGTTACGTGCGCTTCTGTTCGTTCCGCAAGATGCGGATGATGCTCACTTCCACAGACAGGACAAGGTTTACCATCTTGTAACGATGCAGCCAAAACTGCCGCCTGATCCGCGTACCACGTTTGTTCGATCGTACGTAAGTCACTCTCTGCTCGTTTAAGTTGCTCTTCTGCTTCCTGTAACGACATATGGAGTTGCTTACATACATCGAGTTCAGATTCATAACGCTCCACTATTTCTAATTGCCTTTCAGCATGGAATAGGCGTGACTCTTTTTCTGGACGCGTCTTAAGTGTTTCTTCTTTTTTTGACATATCATCGTTCAGTTTTTTTAAGTCACGTTCATGCGATTGATGCTCTTCCGTTAAATTGTCCATTTCCTTAAGCAAACGTTTCTCACGTTCATAACATTGCGTAATTTTTTCCTTTGTCGTATCGATCTCTTTTACGAGAGGGACGAGTTGTGTATAACGATCGATTTGTACGTGTAGTCTTTGTCGTTCCGGTTCATTTGCTTTTTCCTTTTCATACAGTTCGTTTGCTCGTTCATACGCTTCTTGCGCTTCCTTTTCACGTATCGTAGCCGTCTGTAATGCCGCTTCTTGTTCTTGTAATTCCACTTTCCGATCATTATATTGCGTTTCATACGGTGCTACTTTACGCGCTCGCTCGGCAGCTTGTAACGTCGTTTCCTTTTGTTCATACGTTTCCGCCAATTTTTCACGTTCAGCGAGTAGTCGCTTTTTCTCATCGAGTGCCTGGAAACGCTCATTAATTGATTTTGCTCGCTGCAATGATTGTTCTTTGTCACGGTATGCTTTTCGCGCATTATCATATGCCTTTTTTGTCGTTCGAACGTTTGTGAGCAACGTTTCATCATAGTTTTCCATTTCTGTGATAAACTGGGCAGTCGTAAAGTTTTGTTCATCGAGCATCGCGTGAAGAGGATTTTCCTCTTCTTCATCGAGTAGCGAGCGCACCGATTGTATTTCCCGATCGATGACGTTTCGTTCTGTTTCATACCGTTGGCGCAAGTCGCGCACACGTTCCCCAATCAATTCATTTAACCGTTCATATTTTTCCGTTTTAAAAATTCGCCGCAAAATCTTTTCTTTATTTTCCGTATCTGACGTCAACAGTTTCATAAATTCCCCTTGCGGAAGCATCATAATTTGTTGAAATTGTTCCTTCGTCAGTCCGATAAGTGATTCGACTTTTTCGTTTATTTCCGAGACCATTTGGCGATCGACGGCTGGTATTTCTTCTCCATTTTCCTTTATTTCATATAGTTCGTATTTCGCTCCCGTCTCTGTTCGGTTCCCTTCGCGAATGTGGGGTAACTGGCGAAAGACGCGATACGTTTTTTCCCGTAAGGAAAACGTAAAATCAACTGCTGTATACGTCGCATCGTCGGCAAATTGACTACGTAACATACGATTATTGTCTCGATCTGTCCCACTTGCCGAACCGTATAAAGCGAAACAAATCGCATCGAAAATCGTCGTCTTCCCTGATCCTGTTGCACCAGAGATGACGAACAATTGGCGTTTATGCAGTTTTGTAAAATCGATCGTTTCTGTATCTTTATATGGACCGAATGCGGTCATATGTAATTCGATTGGACGCAATGAACCATTCCCCCTTACTCGCTTACTAGCGTTCTTCTCGTTCCGTCCGATAAAGTTGTTCTAACATCGTCATAAAAGCTTTTTCTGTCGTATCATTCGGCGGCTTTCCTGTTACTTCCTCATAAAACTGCGTGAACAATTCTTGATCGCTTACATTCGCTCGTTGCTTATTCGTTGCACGTTTATCATTCATCTGTCGTGCTACAAATTGTTTGTTTGTCACGTGCATGGCATTCGGAAAAATCGTCCGGATTTTTTCCATCGGAAATAACACTCGCTCCTCGTCTTCTAATTCAACGAATACATAATCATCTCGTTTGTCCATTTGTAAAATATCATCGATTTTCGCTTGAACTGTATACATATCGCGTCGCGGAGTGAACTCCCGTTTTTCGACGGCTGCCGTTCCATTACCATCTAACTCAACGACGTAAAACCCTTTATTATGGTGTTCTTCTGAAATCGAATATTTTAAAATCGATCCGCTATAACGAATATGTTCTTCTCCTACGTAATGCGCAGCGTGTAAATGTCCAAGTGCTACGTAATGAAACGGAGTGAAATGACTTGCGCGGACGTATTCGACTCCGCCAATCGCAAGTGGCCGCTCCGAATCGCTCGTATTTTCACGTTCCTCTCCTTGAGGTGTGACAAAAGCATGTCCGACATATATGTGACGCGCGTTTTCATCGTACGTTTCTGTAATATGTTCGATGATTCTTTTCGTCGCATCATCGTGCGTTTGAATCGACTCATCGTTAAAAACTGTCCGAATGATGCTCGGATCCGTATACGGAATTAAATGGACGTATACTTCACCGTGCTCATCATCAAGAATGACCGGTTCCCGGTTAGGATCGTACTGTCCGACGATATGTAGCCCTTTCTCTTTCATAATATCACTTGCAAAACTGAGGCGAACGGAGCTGTCATGGTTTCCTGTAATCGCAAGTACCGGCGTCTTCAGACGTTGCACGATATGACCGAGTACTTCATTAAACAGATCGACCGCCTCAATCGGTGGGACACTTCGGTCGTAAAGATCGCCTGCGATAATGACCGCATCTGGCTTTTCCTCTTCGATCGCGCGTACAAATTGGTCGAGTACGTACGCTTGATCTTCTGTCATATGAACGCCTTGGACAAGTTTTCCTAAATGCCAATCTGCCGTATGAAAAAACTTCACTCGTATCCCTCGTTTCTTTTCCTTTTTTAACTAGAACGTGCACAATTGTGTGGAGCACGTTTATAACTTGTTTTCTAACCAGTTTTTCGTAAGATTGTATAGTTGTTTCGTATCGATCGTATACGACTCGTACTGTACTTTTCTGTCAACGTGCGTAAATGTATCCGTTACAATCGAAGTCGCTCCTCGAATCGTTACGTGACAACGATTCCCGGAAAACGTTGCTATTTTTTCATTTCCGAATAAAACGGCTTCAAATTGCGCAAGTACTACCCCATTACCTATCGGAGCGTCTGTCATAAGAAATTCAGCGATAATTGCCATCGCTTTATCTGTAAACGTAATTATTCGTCGCTTTCGTTCAACTCCATCGTTTTTTAACGTAATCGTCTTAATCGTATACATATTCATCACCTATCGTATAACGGAAAAGCGGAAATGATTCGCTCATCTTCCGTCAAGTACATCCGGATGAGCATCCCGTCTTTCGTCAATCCTTCGTATGTATTCCCATGAATATGTTCAAGGTGTGCGTACGCATCGTTAATTGCATCGATCACTTCTTGTGAGTCCCAATCATCTGGAAAAAATGTCGAATAACCACTATTGGACGTTTTCTCCACATTTTCTACTATTACTTTCGCCTCGTATACACCGAACTCATCCGGGTCCGTTTCAGTCCCTGTCATAATTTCTCCTTTTTTCGTATCGAGCTTGTCGTAATGAAATCCGACCGCTTCCCCTTTAGCGTTTATTTCACCTTCCAAAATATGTGCCACCGCTCCTGGGAGGAATATGTCTGTTCTTTCTAACTCCTCAATCGGTGTAACCATATCTACTTCACTATTAGAAAACGTCATATCGATTTGACAACTAGTGAGTAATAATGAAAAAAGTACGGCAATGAGTGTCGTTAAAATCTTCCGTTTTTGCATCCGTTTTAACTCCTCGTACATAAATTTTTATCTATCATTTATTCGATTTTCTCTTTTAGTGTATCATATATTTACTACATTCTGCTTTCTATCGTTCATTCATTGCTAAGCCGAGATCGTTCAGCAGTTTTGTAAAAATGCTTTCTTCATGAACAACATAAAAACGGACTGAATCAACGTTTCAAATTGATCCAGTCCGTACTTTAAATCGCTTCATCCATTCCAATTCGACTAAAAATAAAACGGACGAAACAACCTAAACAGATGCTGTCACTTTGTTCACGTACTGACGCTTATGTTCCGTCACTCCGCTTAAACAAATTGGCGCAGGGTCGTCCGCCACTTCGAATGACACTGTCGAGCCATCCGTTGGGAGCGACTTTTCAAAAATCTCTTCATATTCCGCAATCGAAAGTTGTGTCCGTGCTTCGAATAGTTGACGATGTTCTTTCGCCCGTAAATGGTCCTCGAATCCGTCCACTAACGTCCCACTATAAAACTCACCGACGGCACCCGATCCGTAACTAAACATGCCAATACGGTCGCCCGCTTGCAACGAGCTATTTTCTAGTAAAGAAACAAACCCTAAATAGAGTGACGCCGAATAAATATTTCCGACTCGACGTGAGTAAACGACACTTTTATCGTACTGCTCAAGCAAACGCTCTTTCGTCGTCTCATCCGCATCATCTAATACAGTCTGTAACGCCTTTAATCCCATTTTCGTATACGGTAAATGGAAGCAAACTGCTGCAAAGTCCGCAAGCGAACGATCCGCTTTTTCCTTGTATCGATTCCAAACGTCATTGAAAAATGCAATATACTGTTCGTTCGAATATTTCCCATCGACAAACGCTACATCTGAATATGTCGGACGCCAAAAGTCCATAATATCTTTCGTTACATACGAACTTTCTTTATCCAATGTCATAATGCGTGGATTCGCGCTCATTAAAAAGGCAACCGCACCCGCACCTTGCGTTACTTCCCCCGGTGTTGCAATACCGTAACGAGCAATATCAGAAGCTAAAACGAGTACCTTTTTATCCGGATAAAGCGCAATATGCGACATCGCTAACTGTAACGCCGCCGTCGCACTATAACAAGCTTGCTTTAATTCGATCGTACGCACATCCGTACGCAACCCGAGTAACTCGTGCACGAAAATACCTGCAGACTTCGAATGATCAATTCCCGTTTCCGTACAAAACATGACGAAATCAATCGCTTCTTTATCTTCGTCGGATAAAAAGTTCGCCGCTGCATTCGCTGCGAGTGTTACTGGATCTTGCGTAATCGGAGCGACCGCCATTTCATCTTGTCCAATTCCAATCGTAAACTTCTCACGTTCTACGCCACGCGCATCCGCCAAATCATTCATATGCACGTAATAATGTGGTACGTGAAAGCTAATTTTATCAATTCCAATTTTCACTGTCTGTTCCCCTCTTCTTCGTTCGTTATATGTTTGAATGATGAGCTAATAACTAGTTGCAACATGCTTGTGAAAAACATCACAAAAATTTCCAATTTTAAAAGCAATAAACTATAAGCGTCTATATTTTCTCATATTTAAAGAAGAAAGCAAAATAAAATGAAGAAAAGGTTTTGGAATAAATAAGTGCTTACTAAAAACTGTCGCACCATCCTACTGTTAAAATAAACGGCTCGAATGACAAGGACGAGCAGTATATTTTTACACGATGTAAACTAGTAATACGGTATGATCATCTTTCCTAAACATCTTTTCTACGTAAAAAAGTCACAATGATATCCATTGTGACCGACATTGTATATGCTAATACGTTAGCGAGCGTCTTTTGTCGTAAGCAAGATTCGATTTTTTGATGGATCTTCCATGACGTAACCGATTTCAGTCTCTTTCACGTATACATTTGCGCTAGTCGCCTTTTGAATGACATCTATAAGTTCATTTTCTTCGTAAACGATTCGATATTCGTACAATCCGACACTATTTTCCTTTGTTGGTGGTGCCCCTTCACCATTCCAAATGTTTAAACCGATATGATGGTGGTAACCGCCAGTCGCCATAAAAATCGCACCAGGATAACGTGTCATTAATTGAAAACCGAGCACATCTTTGTAAAAATGTTCCGTCTCTTCCAGATTGCTGACGTGCAAATGAATATGACCGATAATCGTTTGTTCCGGAATGACTGTCCATTCTGCTTGCAAATCTTCTAATAAATTTGTCGTATCTAATGGGTCTGTCGACATTTGCACTTCATCGCCATCCCAATCCCAGTCACTGTCGTCTCGATCATGATAAACTTCAATTCCATTTCCATCTGGATCCCGTAAATAAATTGCTTCACTTACTTTATGATCGGAAGCACCGAAGTGAATCTCTTTATCGAATAAATGTTTTACAAACGCAGCTAAATCTTTTCTCTCCGGCAACAAAAGTGCAAAGTGATAAAGCCCAGCTGTTCTCTCCGTCCGTGGCGCAACATTTTCCGGCTGCTCTAACGTCACTAACGGACGCGTTCCATCAGCCGTTAAATGAATGACGTTATCTTGCTCTGTCAATAGACGTAACCCGATAATTTGCTCATAATATTGAAGCGAATTTTTTATATTAGAAACATATAAATGCACATGATCTACGAATGGATTGTTATTTTCGTGGAATTTACTCATCCGTCCGCTCCTTTCTTTTTGTTTTATTATAACAGAAAATACCAATATTCTGGAAGTTATGTGCTTCAATTTAATAAGTTGTATGGAATTTGTACATATTATGTTCGTTTCCGTTTATTGCTTTTTACTGTTAAAATAAGTAAAATAGAACGTAACAATAAATTAGGTGTGATTATATTGATGCGCTCTTTTTCTTGGTTGCTAATTATCGGTGGACTGAGCTTTCTCATATACGGTGGTTACCAACTACTCGATTCCTATTTAAAAGAAAACCAACGAGTCGATGAAGCAAAAGCTTTCGTTTCTGAAGAAATCGTTGACGAAATAGACGACGATTTATTGAAGTTTTATGAAAGTATTGAGATTGGAGAAACGATCGGCATTTTATATATTCCAAAGCTCGATCGCGAACTACCGATTGTCGAGGGGACCGATGAAGATGAATTAGCCCAAGGTGTTGGGCATTATCGTGACAGTGGATTACCCGGGGAAAATCGGCAAATCTTACTTTCCGGGCATCGTGATACAGTTTTCCGCCAGTTCGGTGAATTAGAACATGGTGATGAATTCCATATTCAGATGGAACACGGAACATTCGTTTACGTTATTCATGACCACGAAATCGTACCAGCAGATGATCGAACAGTGATCGATCCGACACGGGAGGAAGAATATTTAACCGTTTCGACGTGCTATCCGTTTAACTTTGTCGGTAGCGCACCAGACCGTTACGTACTCTATGCGTATCCGAAGTAATTCGTATAGTTGTAGCAACATTTTCAAGTAGAAAAGTATATGCTACCAAAAATGGTATGTAAACTAAAAAAAAGCAGTCCGATTTTGTGAGGGCTGCTTTCTTTATTGGATTCGTTTACTTTACGTATTGCGCTTAATAAAAGGATGACTTCTAAACGTTCATGTAAAGTTCCGATGCCCTTTCGCTTACACTCTTGTAAAGAGCGACTAGAGGAAAGGGAAACGCACTAATTAAAAATTCATTTCAATCCACGCGTGCGACAACAGTTTTTAAGCGAAAATCCGCATCCATTTCCAAAAACAACTGTTTATTACTTTCATTTACATACACTTTTCCGATCATTCAAGCAACAAGGCGAAAATTTACCCTAATTGTGTCAAATCGCTACAGCAAACAATCTGCCAATGTTTTTCCAAAAACGATTGACTCCACGATCATAATCCTGTATGGTAAATAATTGGATAATAAAATAATTCTCGTTAGGTGAGGCTCCTGTGTGAGAGATATGCTACTGCCCAAAAACGTCCAAAGACGCCAATGGGTTGAACAGGAACTATCGACATAAGGTAGTTTCTAATGTAGTTGGATTCGTTCCTATTTTGCACAGTGCTAAAGCTCTACGACTAGAGGACATTTGTGAAGTAATCGCTGATGTGCCCTTTCAAGCACGTCTATATTTGCTATTGCTGAACATCTTCTTTCGTAGAAGATGTTTTTTCTTTTTGTATGAAAGTTGCTACAGAGAACACGATACAAGCAAACAATTCTTTTTGGAAAACTGTCGCACTAAACGGGTAACGGTGTCACAATGCAGTTTTCTCCCGTTAGAAAACTGTCGCAAAAAACGACATACAATGCAATAGTATCTAGTAATGAATATGCGATCGTAAAAACTTACAAGCGTCCCCCATGAAAAAATGAACGAATAGGAGGTAAAACACATGGTTAAGTTAGAGCAAGAGACGAAGGAACAATATACGAAGAAAGTATTAGACGCAATCGAAAGCGACAATATCGCTGATTTTAGGGAAACATTTCTCGAACTCCATCCGCAAGATCGCGTAGATATGTTTCTCGAATTTACGGAAAGTTTGCGGAAGCGATGTTATACGTATTTGTCCGCAAAAGAATTCGCAATGATTTTCCCGGGATTTACGCTTGAAAAACAGCTCGAATTTCTCGATGAATTAGACGAAACGTACGCAACTGCAATGTTTAACAACATGTTCACCGACGACGTCGTCTATTTCTTAAACGGGTTAAACGAACAACAAGCCGAACATATTTTAACGAACATGAACGAAGAACAAGCGGAAAAAGTTCGTACGCTCCTCGCATACGAAGATGAGACAGCTGGGGCGATTATGACGAAAGAATTAATTCGCATTTCCGCAAACAAACGAGCAGAGGACGTCATTACGCAACTACGAGCAGAAGCACCAAGTGCAGAAATTATATATTATAACTACGTCGTCGATGAAGACGGTCTACTCGTCGGTGTCGTCTCCCTACGTGATCTTATAACGGCACCACCCGAGGATCAAATTAAAGAAATTATGAGCACACGTGTCGTCTCTGTCGATGAACAAATGGACCAAGAGGATGTAGCGAACGTCATTCAAAAATACGACATTTTAGCCGTACCCGTCGTATCTAAAGAAAACCGTCTGCTCGGAATCGTCACCGTTGATGACGTCATCGATATTATGGAAGATGAAACGACTGAAGACTTCGGTGAAATTTCCGCAGCAAAGGGAGCAACAGACATTAACATTAGCTCATTCGAAGCAGCGAAAAAACGTTCTCCATGGATTATCGCTCTCATGTTTTTCGGACTTATTACAGCTAGTGTTATCGGACAATTTGAAGAAACGCTCGAACAAGTCGTCATTTTAGCCGCTTTCGTCCCGATGATTATGGACTCGGCTGGAAACGTTGGAACGCAATCATTAACTGTTTCCGTACGAGGATTAGCGCTTGGAACTGTCGGCCAAGGAAGTTTCTCTAAAATGATTCGCCGTGAGTTTCGAACGGGACTTATGATGGGGATCATTTGTATGTTTATTATCGCCATTATCATCCCTATTTTTTACGGTACGTGGATGATCGGAGCTATCGTCGGCATTTCAATCCTTTGCACGTTAAGTGTGTCATCCGTCGTCGGTGCCGTCGTCCCACTTATCATTCATAAATTAAAAATCGATCCTGCAGTTGCATCAGGGCCATTCATTACGACAATTAACGATATTATCGGTTTACTCATTTATTTCTCTATCGCAACCGCATTACTCGACGTCTTATAAAAATGATTCCCTAGTAAAGAAGTGTATACCTCTTTGCTAGGGATTTTTTTGCTGTTTTTTAGGAAAGAGCGATAATGAATCCTTTTGCGTATCTCGAAATAAGCTAAGCCCAAAACGTAGATACGCAAGTACTCCCTTACGTATTTAGAAAGAGACTAGCGCAATATCCTAGATACATGACATCGCTCTTACGTATCTAGAAATAATCCTACGTTAAAACCTAGATACAGAAGCGCTATCCTTTATTTAAAAACTGCAAAAAACGACGAAGAAGCTCCTCTCTCTTCGTCGCTTTCAAATATAAGTGCCCTTATATAAAACAATGGTGCGACAGTTTTCACCGGTAACTTACTACCATCGACCTTTACTGTTAAGATGTGCCACAGTAACTTTACAACATGAAACTTTCCATTAGATCGTGCCACAAATAAATTCGGTATTCATTCCACTCCGTTAGAACGCGTTACGCTACGGTGAATAGACAAGTATTCCTTACCGCTAGAAAGCCCCACGAATAGTTACCACAGAAAAGCAAAAAAAACGAGATGTCAATACTAAATAATCGTTTTATCCAGATCGTCACCGTAGTGAGAGAACACTACTCTTCTTTCTTTTCATCTCGTTTCAACAATACCTCCTTATTCAACTCCTCAGAAAACTCCGTCTGAAATCGCGTCGGTAACGGCTGCCCTCGCGGAACATCATGAATTCGGTCCATCACATATATGTGGAAAAACGCCTCCGAGAACGTCCCGAAATAACTTGCAATAAACGCCGGAATGAAAACTGCCATAAACCCGACCGCAACGAACGAACCGAAAAACGCAAACAATAAAAAGTAAAGAACAAAGTCAACAACCCCAGCAACGACAGGATGTACTTTCGGTAAAAAATAAACATCTCCCGCATACGTTACTACAGAAGCAACTAACGCCATGACAATTAAATAAAATAGAGACGTATCGTTAAAAATACCATAGACAGAAAAAACGAGCACACTTACGAATAAAAGTTTAATGAAAAAAGCTTTCATATGTTCCACTTTTACATCGCTCCTTTCCTTTCTATCGTGCTTCATCCTCGTGCAAATTATGTATTTTTTGTAAACAAAAAAGCTTAAAAATGAAAATATCCCGAAATATGCATAACAATAAGTTGAAAGGAGAAAACGATGTTGTCTACAATAGAGAGGGAAAGGAGAAAGACATGATCGAAGTATACATTGACGGCTCATCCCGCGGCAGTGGCTCACGCGATATTAGCGGCGCAGGCATTTTTATAAAAAACGACGGCACGATTTACGAATACATAGTTCCACTTCCGGAAATGACAAATCACGAAGCAGAATTTCATGCCGTGATCGAAGCATTAAACATTTGCCGCAAAAAATTTCCGAACGAAATCATTTCGTGCCATTCCGACTCGCGCCTCGTCGTCGATGCCATCGACAAAACTTACGTAAAAAACGAACGATACAAACAACTACTAGCAACTATTATGGAAAAAGCAGCAATTTTCCCGTACTTTTTCATTAAGTGGATCCCAAGCAATCAAAACAAGCACGCCGACCAACTAGCTAAACGTGCCATATACGAACAATTAAACGAAAAAGCGTAGCAACCCGTTCCATCGAACGAAAAACTACGCTTTTTCCAATTCTTTAGAAAAACTGTAAACGACCCACGCGCCGAACAAACCCGCCATAATGAAGATGGACCGAACTTGTACACATCCCTTGACGAAAAAGCCGACGTCTAGCAATATTTCAGCAAATAACGCACAGCCCGTTTACAAGAAATAAACGAAAAACCTATTGCTCTGTGCATCGTCATCACACTTCTATTACGGATTCGTCGTCCAGAGCCCTGCAGTTTTTACGAAGACACGTCGATTTAATTTTAAATGCGACACGATTAATTCCGCTAAATCTTCTGGCTGCAATACGTGCTCTTCATCCCCTTTTACGAGTCCTTCGTTAATTGCAAGATCCGTTACAACCGTGCTCGGTGTGAGTGCCGTTACCCGAATATTGTGCTTACGAGCTTCTTGCATTAAAGCCTCTGAAAAACCTAGTACCCCAAACTTCGATGCACTGTACGCACTCATTCCCGCACCACTACGTTCTCCAGCTGTCGATGAAATATTTATGATGTCACCGGTATTTTTCTCCACGAGCGTCGGAAGTACAGCACGCGTTACGTAATACATCCCGAGCAAGTTCACTTTAATCATCCGTTCCCAATCTGCAACATCTTGTTCTAAAATTGTACCAAACTTCGCAATTCCAGCATTGTTCACTAAAATATCAAACGTACCTAGCTTGCCTTTTAATGCATCTACCGCTGCAACGACATCTTCGTTCGAACTAATGTCTGCAGCAGCTGTAGCAACTCCGACGTATTACTTCGCTAACTTTGTAGCCGCTTCTTTCAAATCCGCTTCCGTACGTGCAATAAGCCCGAGATCTACTCCCTCTTTTGCTAAAGCGATCGCCGTTTCAAAACCGATTCCCTTCGTACCACCCGTAATAATCGCCTTTTTCCCATGTAACTTTTCCATCGTTAACCAACACCTTTCTTTTAAACTTTTATGCTCACCATTAGTCTCTACTCATATAAATTGTACACAAGTGCCCGCTTATTCCAAAATAGAAAGCAATTGCGCTTCAATATCCGACCAATCATCGATCCAACGAACCAACCACGCTTTACCATCACAAATTGTCCTCTCTTTCTCTACATCAATGCTAAAATGATTATTCACTTTCTTTTATAACTGTCTCATACAACTGTTTCGTCACAACGAAACGGTCTTCAATCTCGTCTGTTCCAATGACAACAGATATAACTCGCCTATCTCCAAACTGCATCGTCCCCGCAAAACAATAGCCAGACTCGTCAATGAAACCCGTCTTCAATCCATCGACACCCGGAAACGTAAGATCCATCTCCGTAAACGGAACATCCAATCCGGGAAGCATCCAGTTAGAATTCGTATACGTTTCATCACCAAACTGAAACTCACCTTTTTTAGTTATTTGTAATAAATCCGGGTAATAAAGTAATACATATTGAGATAGGTAGGCTAAGTCACGTGCCGACATAACATTCATATCTTCCATCGTACCAACCGAATGAAACCCAAGCAAATCCCGATTCGCTAGCCCGGTACTATTTACGAATGAAGCAGACGATAACTGAAGCTGTTCCGATTTTTCATTCATCCGCACTACAAACGCTTTTTCCGATCCGGCCACATACTCTGCAAGTGCAATTGTTGCACCATTTGCGGAACGAATCGACATCGCATGAAACAATTGCTCTACTGTATATGTAGCATCTTTTTCTAATAAAACGGACGCATACCCCGGTTGATGCGAAATCGTATGCGCATATTCACTAATCGAAACAACATCGTCCCAACGAATATGACCTTGTTCAATCGCCTCTAACACGATTAGTTGCGTCATAATTTTCGACATGCTTGCAATCGGTAACGGCTCATCACTATTTTGATCGAATAACAAATCACCCGTTACCCCATTAATTAAAACTGCCGCATCCGCATCGACAGGTTGAAATTTTATCGGATCAATCACATACTTTTCATCCACTAACTTCGCCGAAATAAAACTAGCAAGTTCTATATGATCTTTCGTTTCGGTTGAAGTTTTATACCCTGAAACGAAATAAAATGTTAACAACGCTAAGATTAGTATTCCGACTAGTTGTTTAAATCGTTGCATCCAATCACCAACTCGCATTTCTGTAAAATTGTATTGCTATTTCGACTAGTAATTATCGTTCATTTTATATTTAGTAATTATGGATTACAAAAGGCTAGATTACAAATAAAACTTCATCCAAACTATTTTCTCATAGGAATTAAGGCATGTAAGTTCTATACAAAAGTTTTTAAATTAATCATTTTAGACATCAAATCATTCCCACGGCATGTTGACAAAAAACGCCAAATTATGTAACCTAAACATTAATTCATAGATAAAGGAGGTACATACTGTTGGGTAAGTTTAGTAAATACATTAGCTTTGATGAGATGATTACACCGGTAATTATTAAAATTGTCTTTTGGATCGGTGTTGCAGCATCTGTAATCTTTGGACTTATAACCGCATTTTCTGGATTAGCCGTCATGTTTTCACCATACGGTGGTTTCGAAGGCTTTATGATGTTTCTCGGAGGACTTTTAACGATCGTTCTCGGCGTCCTCGGTGTACGAATTTATTGCGAGCTATTAATTGTCTTTTTCAAAATGCAAGAAAGCCTCGTTTCCATCAATAGCAAAATTGATAAGTTAAGCGAAGATTCCGAGTAATAACGTATTGAACCTCCCTTGACTAGATTAGTTAAGGGAGGTTTAGTTTTGTCTTCTGAAGTATATCGAAGAGATGTTTATGTATTGATTCGTTGTATTACCGTGCGCCTCACCTACATTCACCTTAAATTATATACAATGTTAGAAAACTTTTTCGCACAGGTGGCTCAATTTATTTGCGAAACTGGATTATTAGTCATTTTTGTTGAATGACAGAGAATGGAGTAGTTCCCACACTTGTAGAACTATCATCTACAAAAGGCGAAGTTAAAGTTCGCTGGATTGGAGCTCTCCTCTTGCAACAATCACTTACTTACGCAAATGTTGTGTCATGACAATACTCCG
>DATGRY010000104.1:0-3018 GCA_035303165.1 Pseudogracilibacillus sp. | reverse complement strand
ATCAGATTTTACGAAACAAGATAGTATGATTTTAAATATTCAACGAGCTTGTGAAGCGAGTATCGATATGGCAATGCATGTTGTAAGCAAACGAAAATTAGGCATACCGAAAACAAGTCGTGACGCATTTCAATTGTTACTTGAGCATGAAATTCTCGCGGCAGAGTTAGCTACTACTTTAATGAATATAATGGATTTCGAAATATTGCTGTGCAAAATAATAAAGCGTTAAACCTCGATATAATGAAGTTAATTATCGATACACATTTCGATGACTTTCTTACATTTACAAAGGTAATGATACAGACCGAAACAGAAGATAATAGATAGTAAAAGCAGTAGCGCGATGTCAGGCTCCTTCCTCAAACTGTACATATAAACGTAAAGGGATAAAACCGTAATCCTTTACGTGTGTAATTATTTGTAAAAACTGCCCTCCTACGGGAACGGGTAGTTTTCTCATTTTTAAAAGTTAAAACAGTAAACAAATCTAAGTTCGATGCTGAAAGGACTATGGAATGATCGTAGTTTTTATAACGAATAACATAAGTACGACGGACTCTATTCATGAATGGCTTGGTCCAAAGCCGAGCACGAAAGATCGTCCATGGGAAAGCATTTTTCAGAAAGATACAAATTATGATAAACTTATGATGTAATGGGGAAAAACTCACATTTTGTCAATAAGTAACGCTGTATGTGTAAAAGGGAGAGTTTAGGATGATTACGTCAGATGATATTAAAAGAAGATTGTGGGAAGGTGCAAATAACCTTCGTGGCTCCATGGATGCGAGTCGTTATAAAGATTATATGTTAGGTCTTATGTTTTATAAGTTTTTAAGTGACCGAACGTTAGAAGCTTTTGCAAATATGAATAAAGAAAAGGGCACTGAATTTGAGCTACTCGAAGCTTATGAAAAAGCGTATGAGCAATATGGAGACGGTTTAACGAATTACATCCGACAAATGCTCGGCTATTATGTGTTACCGGAACATTTATATCAACGTTGGTTGCAAGATATAAATGACGGGCAATTTGAATTACAAAAAGTGATTGATAGTTTGCAAACGTTTGAACGGACTGTTGCAACGAGTAGTGGAAGCGATGATTTAGAAGGATTGTTTTCGAGTTCGACGATCGATTTAACCGATTCTGCTTTAGGAAATAACTTACATACACGTAGTAACAATATTCGCAAACTTATTTTACTCTTTGCGGATTTAGATATGGTTTCCCTTAGAAAAGGCGACGTTCTCGGGGATGCGTATGAATATTTAATCGGGCAATTTGCGATGGAATCTGGTAAAAAAGCGGGCGAGTTCTATACGCCCCGCCAAGTAAGTGAAGTGATGGCACAAATTGTCGCCAAATCAACAGAAATCGCTTCGATTTATGACCCTACCGTTGGATCGGGATCGCTACTTTTAACAGTCGGGAAACATTTGTCCGAAGATAACCGAAAAACACTCCACTATTACGGTCAAGAGAAAAATACAGCAACGTATAACTTAACGCGGATGAACTTGCTTTTACACGGGGTAAGCCCAAGGAGAATGACGATCCGAAACGGTGATACGTTAGCGGAAGATTGGCCAGAAGATCCAGAACGTCCAAACGAGGGAGTTCTTTTTGACGCAGTCGTCATGAACCCACCCTACTCGTTAAAAAACTGGAACGAACACGATCTTAGAGTAACAGACCCACGCTTTGAAATCGCTGGAGTGTTACCACCGAATTCAAAAGGAGATTATGCTTTCTTACTTCACGGACTTTTCCATTTAGGGCAAGAAGGAACGATGGCGATTGTCCTGCCACACGGTGTGCTTTTCCGTGGTGGGGCGGAAGGAGAAATTAGAAAACGTCTATTAGATAAAAACTATATCGACGCTGTCATCGGCTTGCCGGATAAACTGTTCACGAATACAGGGATTCCCGTCACGATTATGATTTTGAAAAAGAATCGTCCATTGAATGAGCCATTGTTAATGATCGATGCGTCGAAATCTTTCGTGAAAGAAGGAAAGCAAAACGTTCTACAAGAAAAAGATATTGCAAAAATCGTCGATACGTATATCGAAAGAAGAGAAGAGCCAGGGTACAGTTATTTAGCGACGAAAACTGACATCGTGGAAAATGAATATAATTTAAACATTCCGCGCTACATCGAAACGACGGAAGAAGACATTCCACACGATGTAGATGCCCATCTTTACGGCGGTATTCCTCTACGGCAAATAGAGCAGCTAACTGTCCTACACGATTTAACGAAAGATGTATTGTACGAATCTTTTACCGAAGTTCGTCCAGGATACGTGGAACTGAACAAGTCAATCGAACAATTAACCGATGAAGTCATTCAGGACGAGCATGTTCAAAACGAAATGACTCGATTACGTCACGACGTGAAAACTTTCCAAGACACTTACTGGGAAAAGTTAAAATCGATTGGGGACGTTCATGAAATAGAAGTAACGAAAAATGACATGCTTATCGATATGAAACGACTATTAACCGAGTATAAACACGTCGATACGTATGACGGCTATCAAATTATAGCTGAACTTTGGGAGAAATCACTTGCAGAAGATACGGAGAAAATTGCCGTTAGCGACTTTTATACAGTCGGTCGAATGAGGGAAGAAAACTGGGTGACGAAAGGTTCGGGGCAAAATAGACGGACGGAACAAGATGGATGGATAGGCGCAATCGTTCCTAATGAACTTATTTTATCGGAATTATATAAAGATGAACAAAATGACGTGGAAACGAAAAAAGAGCAGTTAACGAGTATCGAAGAAGAAATAAATGAGTTCGTTGAAGCGGCAAAAGTAGAAGAAAGTGTCGAAGAATCCGCTTTAAGTGACTGTTTTAATGCGCGGGAAGATGACTTTACCGTAACCGCCGTTCGCTCGGAAATAAGTAAGGCTGAAGAAGGTACGGAAGAATACGATATTTTGTTGAAAGTGAGAGATTTACTCACAGAGA
This sequence comes from Pseudogracilibacillus sp., assembly GCA_035303165.1. GTDB lineage: Bacteria > Bacillota > Bacilli > Bacillales > Amphibacillaceae > Pseudogracilibacillus. The sequence continues at coordinate 32 of DATGRY010000104.1, read as the reverse complement.
AAAGCGCATTAAATCGAGCCATTCGTGAGAAA
>DATGRY010000103.1:0-6241 GCA_035303165.1 Pseudogracilibacillus sp. | reverse complement strand
AAGCGACGTTACGACATGCGGAACAATTATTTTCCTCGCGAAACTAACAACCTATTCTCACCTATCGTTGAGGAGCACTTTGGCAACGGAAGTTGGAAGCGAACGAATCGGTGATATGCTTACCGGCAGGTTCGCTCCGTTTTTTATCAAACTGTCATGTCGCCACGTTTGTGGGAGTGCGGGGGGTTCATAGGTTGTTTACGATGGCACAATCCCGTCTATGAAACGTTAAGATTGAAGTCGCATCATAAAGGGGAGTATGTGCTTCACATTTCCTTAAATTGGACGATATAAATAGTAAGTAGTGTACGTTCAACAGAATGACAAAAAAGGAGAAAGTAGGTTTCGCCGATGATTATGAATCATAACATCGCTGCTTTAAGTGCGTACCGGAACTTAACGTACAATTACGGGATGATGAATCGCGCCATGGAACGTTTATCTTCTGGTTTACGGATTAATCGGGCGGCTGATGATGCGGCAGGACTCGCTATTTCGGAAAAGATGCGCGCACAAATTCGCGGGCTTGAAATGGCGGAGAAAAATGCACTCGATGCGATTTCGTTGTTGCAAACGGCAGAGGGGGCGCTTGGGGAGACGCATTCTATTTTGCACCGGATTCGTGAGTTGTCTATTCAAGCGGCCAATGATACGTATATGACAGAGGTCGACCGGCAAGCGATGCAAGAGGAAGTGAACGCGCTGCTCGATGAGCTTGATGCGATTACAGGACGAACGGAGTTTAATACGCAAAAACTGCTTGATGGTTCGTTTACGGATAAAAAATTTCACATTGGCGCCAATACGGGACAGAACATTTCTTTTTCGATTAACGATATGGGTGTCGATGCGCTAGGGCTCGGTCATTTGCGGGCGGATGCAACGGGTACTTCTGGTGGTATTTTAACGCAGGAAGAGGCGAACGATGCGATGGACGTTTTAGATAAGGCGATTAATAACGTATCACGTGAACGTGCTCGTATAGGTGCGACGCAAAATCGACTCGAACATACGATGAACAACTTAAGTACGATGCGAATCAATGTAACGTCCGCTGAATCACGTATTCGAGATGCGGATATCGCGAAGGAAATGATGGAGTTTGTGAAGTACAGTATGTTAACGCAAGTAGGGCAAATCGTGTTAGCGCAAGCGAATCAAGTTCAACAAGGAATGTTACAGTTGTTACGTGGGTAAAAGGCTTTCCTTTCAAGGAGCAGCACCTCCCGAAGTTCGTTTTCAATCCTAATTTCGGTAGTGCAGCACGGGGGAGGGAAGCTTTTTTATCGTTATCCTTTATTCTTTTAAAACTAAAAATTCGTTCAAAATATGAAAATGAGGAACAAAATAGTGGTAAATTACAAAAAATTGACATTTTATACTATAATTTTAACAAACATACGTTCTGAATTTGGTGATTCAATTGAAAGCTTTTCGCGACCTAGTTCATAATATTATCTATTTTGATCAAGATAAAGAAAAATTGTTGTTAGATTTGATTGATACGGAAGAATTTCAACGATTGCGCCATAATAGACAACTCGGATTTTCCTCGTTTACGTACCCTGGTGCTACCCATTCAAGGTTTGTCCACTCGATTGGTGTAACTCATTTAATGAAACGATTTATAGAGAAAATTTTAAGTTTAAAGGACGATATCGCTAATTAATATAAAGCTGAAATTGAAAGGCAATAGATATTAGCGCTTACATCGGCTTTATTACATGATATTGGCCACGGTCCATTCTCTCATGCAATCGAATCGATTACGAAGATCAATCATGAAGATTTTACGACCGCGATCATAAGCGGAAAAACGAAAAATAAACGAGTCGTCGCTAGTATTAGAAATAAAACATTTCATGTGGTACGTGCATATAGTCCTTTAACTTATAAAAAGCGTTTATTCGATCGGGTATAGAAAGTCAAGGGAGGATATCGAATGTTTGAACGAGAATATCGGCTCTTAGCATTAATCGGCCACGCAGGCAAAATAAATGGGCGCAAGAAGTTACAAAAAATAGTCCATTTGTTAAAAAATCGTGGGGCTCCATTTCATTTTAATGATCGTTACCATCATTACGGTCCTTATTCAACAGCTTTGCAGGCGGAAATGGACTATTTAGTCGAAAGTAATTTAGTCATTGAAAAAATGGAGCAAGGAGCGTATACGTACATTTTGTCAGAGGATGGGGAAGAGCTGAAAAATTTTCTTGAACAAGAACGGGATTTATCTCTACCTATGAACGAGCAATTACTTAGTAAATTACTTGCGGAAAGCTCACCTTTTCTCGAGCTCGTAAGTACGTACGTATTTCTTCTTAAAATTGGCCATTCACATGAAGAGGCACTCGAGAAGACGAGCGAGTTAAAGCCACATTTAGGATCTCGCTTGGAAGAGGCGGTTCAATTTTATGAAGAGTTATCAACACAACCATACGATTAGTCTGCATAACGAACGATGCGGACTTTTCTTTTTTTGCAAGTCGTTTAGAACTCTGAATAATTGAAATAGAAAGGTTTCCAAAGACTATTCTCTCTTCACGGTCCTGTTGCAATATCAGTTTAAACAACTTCACCACTCCGCCATACTGTGCGTAATTTTTTACCCGTCGCATTTCCTCGTGAACATAAATACTAAACTACTATAAACCGCATCGTTCCCGTCTTTTCCCCGACTTTCATGTAAATGTATGTTAATATACAATGTAATAGGATAAAAGTATGGATTCGGTCTGTGCATGTTTACAAAAAGGTGTAAAAAAGGGGCGATACGATGAAGCTAAACATCGAGCAACGGAAAATAATTGAACTGGAGCCGAGTGGACATATACTCGTCAAAGGTGTTGCTGGTTCAGGGAAAACGACGGTTGCAGTCCACCGTGCGTCTTTTTTACATAGACATTATTGTCCTGAGCCGGACGACCAATTGTTAATCGTCACCTTTAATAAAACGTTGTTGAAATATATTCGTCATCAATATGAACGAGTAAAAGAACGCGATGAACAAAATCCTATACTTGATTTGTTTGAATCGGATGCGAAAGTAGTCATAAACAATATTGATCGCTTAATGTTTCCGTATTTTAACGCGTATAAAAAGCGTCATCAGAAAAATTTTGAAATAGCCTCGAATATGCAAAGACACCAGGCGTTGCAACGAGCTATTTTACACGTGCAAAAAGCGTATAAAGATATTCAGCTTATGTCATTGAAAAACATACATTTTTTAAATGATGAAGTGCAATGGATTAAAGCGTGTGATATTCCGGATCTTGACACGTATCAAGAAATTGATCGGATTGGCCGATCAGACGGTGGGGACGGTAATCCACAAAAGCTGACGAAAAACTCACGAACGCGGGCGTCAATTTTTACATTGATGGAAGTGTATGATGAGTTATTACAGAAAGACGGTTTGGTTGATTTTAAAACGATGAACAGTTTTGCTTTGCAAGAGGTTATGGAAGGGAATTATGACAAATATACGCACATCTTAATCGATGAGAGCCAAGACTTATCGAAGGTGCAGTTGAAGTTTTTACAACAGTTGCATGCGGACAAAGAGTATGCGTCGATTATGTTCGTGGCGGACAATACGCAAAGTATTTATTCGCATTCGTGGCTCGGTAAAGGAAGGCCGTATACGACGATTGGCTACGATATGAGTGGGAAGTCGCGGACGTTATCGAAAAACTATCGGACGACGACGGAAATTTCAAAGGCGGCGTATGAATTAATTGAACATGATGAGCAAATTAAGGGGAACGTCGATTTCGTCAAGCCGGCGTTAATTGATCGGCACGGTCATGCGCCAATTTACCGGTTTTTCCCGACGGTGAATGAGCAGAGTAAGTTTGTCATCGATGAAATTCGTTCGCTAGAAAATGATTATGAATTACGTCATATATGTATCGTAGCGCGTGAGCGGCAATTAATTGATAGTTTGGCGGCAGAGCTCAAAGCAGCGGATATTCCGGCGCAAATTTTATACGACGGGGAACCGGATTTTGCGTCGAATAAAGTAAAACTCGTGACGATGCACTCGATTAAAGGGTTGGAGTTTAAAGTTATTTTTCTCGTCCATTTAGATAAAGGTGTCATTCCGAGTTCGTATGCAGGGGATGATGAGGAGTCGTTAACAGAAGAGAGGAAACTATTGTACGTCGGCATGACGCGGGCGAATGAGCTGTTGTACATGGCTTCTGTGCGTCGCCCATCGGAGTTTATTCACGAAATCGATAACGGATTGTTGCGGATGAAAAAGGATGCGCGATTAAGACCCTTTCAATCGCTGCCAATTTCTCAATATAAATTAACGGATCAAATTATTGATGTCAATGCGAAAGAAGAAGTGATTCGGCAGTGGCTTATGCGCGAATTGCACGAAGTGTACCACTATCCGTACGAGTTAATGACGTTAGAGTATGGAGTGCAGCAGTTTTCAAAACGGGGTTATGTCGATATTGCGGTATCGATCGATGCCAATGGAAAACTTATGCCGTATATTTTTGCGGAAGTAAAGGCGTTTGCGACGGGAGTAGACACCGGTTTAGAACAACTGAAATCGTACATGGAAGCAAGTGACGATGTTCGATATGGAATAGTTACGGACGGTGTCAATCTTATTGTGATCGATCGTAGCGAGGAGGAATTGACAGACATTCCGCCGTGTCAGCCGCAGTTTTTACCGCATACGAAACAGACTCGGACGTACCGCAATTTCCGTAATCGTAAGACGTATGATTACATTCAAGATGTCGAAGTAGAGGCAGTTGAAATTGTCGATCAGGAGACGAATTTATTTGTACGGCATGATGTTGATGTTCGGGTGCCGTTAGTCGGTGATGTCGCAGCAGGGGTTCCGACAGTGGCGGAGGAACATATTGAGGATGTCGTTCTATTACCAGAGGAGTGGCTCGTGAGGGAGCAAGATGCGTTTGCGCTCCGCGTCACAGGTGACAGTATGATCGATGCTGGTATTGAAAAGGGTGATATCGTCATCGTCCATCGACAGCAAACGGCAAATAACAATGAGATTGTCATTGCACTTATCGGGGAAGAAGCGACGATGAAAAAGTATATGTTAATGGGTAATACGGTGTTATTAATTTCAGAAAACCCGACGTACGAGCCGATTCAAATGGCGGCAGAAGACGTGCGTATAAACGGAAAAGTAATCGGTGTGTTAAAACAGGCAGAATAAATCGATATGGTGAAAAACTTGCAAAGAAGCGGAGTACGAAGCGAAACGAACTTAGTGAAAAGTGTGTGAAGTTTTCTAGCTCTTACACTAAATGTTCCGTTTCCCTTTAACTTACTTTACTATATCCGATATAATAAATGAGAAGATTTATCTTCGTTGTTAGGAGGGATCCTGTTGGATATCGCTGCAATGTCGATGGCACTTAGCCAAGCGAACGTCAAGCAACAAGCTAGTTTAGCCGTCATGAAGAAAGCGATGACGACAACTGAGACGAACGCTCAAGGTCTCATTGACATGCTCAATCAGTCAGTTGGGAACAATGCCCCACATCCTTATTTAGGTGGGAAAGTAGACGTAAAAGCATAAGTTTTACAAGGCAGTTAAGGGTGTGTTTTTTGCTACACGTTCTTAGCTGCTTTTATTTTCGTAGATGATTCGCCTCTTTTGTTTCAAACTGTAGAGCATTCGTGTTAAAACTGGAAACGTACACTTTTTAGCAAGGTTTTAGAGAGTGGATCTTAAAATAGGAAACACTCCTTTGTTTTTCGTAAGACTGTATAGGCTCCGTGGCGAGATTTGAAACAAGAATGTAATTTTCCCCAATTCTGTTGTGCTCTTGAGCGGACTTTGAAACAGGAAAGCAGTTTTTCCCAATTCTGTTGTGCTTTTGAGCGGACTTTGAAACAGGAAAGCAGTTTTTCCCAATTCTGTTGTGCTCTTGAGCGGACTTTGAAACAGGAAAGCAGTTTCTCCCAATTCTGTTGTGATCCTGAGGGGGCTTTGAAACGGGAACGCGGTTTTTCCCAATCCTTTATAGGGTCGAACGAGGAATTTGAAACAGTAACGTGACTTTTCACGAAACTGTAGAGGATAAACGGTAAAATAAGAAACATTCGATCGCCCTTTAAAAAAACCGGAGAGCGAAACCCGAAACGCAATATAGGAAACACTCGCCCCAACCCCTTTTTGCAAAAAATTAATCATCCATCTCCTACTGAACACAATTTTTCTAGAACAAAATAAACTGACCAAAAA
>DATGRY010000102.1:0-46897 GCA_035303165.1 Pseudogracilibacillus sp. | reverse complement strand
TATATAGGAATGCGAAAAAATGTTTTGCAGTTTCAAATTCCGCTTATGATCGCAACAAGATCGTGGAAAACTGCCATCCTGTTTCAATCTCCGTTCATGTTCCCAACAAGATCGTGGAAAACTGCCATCCTGTTTCAAACTTTGCTCAGGATCCCAACAGAATCGGTCAAAACCGCCATCCTGTTTCAAACTTCGCTGCCGATCCCAACAGAATCGGTTAAAACTGCCATCCTGTTTCAAACTTTGCTTAGGATCCCAACAGAATCGGTCAAAACTGCCATCCTGTTTCAACCTCCGTTCATGTTCCCAACAAGATCGTGGAAAACTGCCATCCTGTTTCAAATTTCGCGGTGGATCCTCTACAGTTTTGGAAAAGGAGACTTTAGTGTTTGAAAGTTCATGGTCGCCCCTCTACACTATCGCTCAAAAGCCCTTTACTGTTTCCGAATTCTCCGTCTTAACTCTACAATAGAGCGAAATCACGCGAAACTATCCTCCAATAGCCGTTCTCACTTGCATGAAAAAGCGGCAACGAAAAAACTAGTTCCTTTACGACAATAAAATATACACTAGAACTTATTCACTACGTACTCCAAAAATAAAAGCGAATCGAATCTGGTCGTTAAATAAATTGCTTGTCTAGAAATGGTATCATCAACAAAGCAACATATCACTTTTCAAAGATTCAATTCGCATTCTATCTTCTTTCGTCTGTTTATAAACAAACTGATTAATAGACTATTTTTTTCGGAGGAGCCCCATCTTCTCTTTTACTTTGTACAATGTCTCATTGGCGATTGATTCAGCACGATTTGCACCGTCTGTTAAAATATCATCTAATTCATCCGACTCGATTAATTCTTCATATCGCGCTTGAATTGGAGCGAGGGTTTCTATAACGACCTCCGCTACTTCTCCTTTTAAATCTCCGTAACGTTTGCTTGCGAAGTGTGCTTCCGTTTCATCCATCGATTTTCCTGTGCAACTAGCGTAAATCGATAGTAAATTAGAAACACCTGGTTTGTTTTCAATATCGAATTTAATTTCTGTGTCCGAATCTGTTACAGCACTTTTAATTTTCTTCTCCATCTGTTTCGGTGTGTCGAGCATGGAAATGTAACTTCGCTCGTTCTCATCAGACTTACTCATTTTCTTCGTCGGTTCTTGTAACGACATAATTCGAGCACCGACTTCTGGAACGCGAATTTCTGGAACGACGAACGTTTCCCCGAAACGGTTATTAAATCGTTCCGCAATGTCACGTGTTAACTCTAAATGTTGGTTTTGGTCGTCCCCGACTGGAACGATATTCGTATTGTACAGTAAAATGTCCGCAGCCATTAAAACTGGATATGTAAACAAAGCAGATGATACCGCAGTACGCCCTGCCGCCTTATCTTTAAACTGCGTCATTCTTTCGAGTTCACCCATATATGTCATTGATTGCAACATCCAGCTTAATTCAGAATGTGCTGGTACTTCCGACTGAACGAAGAGCGTTGCTTTCTCTGGGTCAATACCTGAAGAGATATAAAGTGCTGCAAGTGAACGGATGTTTTCTTTCAGCTCCTTTGGATCTTGCGGTACGGTAATTGCATGTTGGTCGACGACACAGAAAAAGCATTCATATTCATCTTGTAGTTGGATAAACTGGCGAATCGCACCTAAATAATTTCCGAGTGTTAACGTTCCACTCGGTTGAATACCTGAAAAAATTGTTTTCACGTATCATCACTCCATTTTTTCTCGAAAATTAATTAAAGTAGACGTTTATATTCCTTTTTAAATGATATACTAGGTAATTGGGGAAAGCAAGGGAAGTAAGTGTAAACGACTATGCTTAAAGCTATTTCTCAATAGCGAAGGAGTTGAATGATTTTTAAAAATTCTTTTTCCTTTCATCAGCTATAATTAAACATAACTGTGGTGATGCAAACTTCGAAAAGTGACTTTCGGTCTAAAGGAAAAAGAAAGACGAGGAGTTTATCTCTATATTAGACAGCTTAAAAAGTAACGAAACAGCGGATTAGATTTTTTCGATTCCAGTTGAAAATGAATTTCAATAAAAGGAAAAATATTAAAAACGATTCTGTTTTTCCCGTTTATAATTGCAACTTTATGGGAAACATACAAATAAATAGGTTGAATTTGTAACAGAATTATGACAAATTGTAAATAGAGAAAAAAACTTTGAAAATGCCCTACCTTTTGCTTGACAATTGTAGTATAATTTAAACTGTAAGTTTGATTAAAGTAATTATTAAGTAAGAAATTATATTTTCCTATGAGGAAAAAATGATCGTAAATAACCGTATGTTGTCGATTACAATTGCGACAAAAAGGGCATACGGATTATGAAACAGATAAGTATGTGTAAAGAGTCACATTTTACTCGTTACACATCGATATGCACCGTAAGAACTACGGGGTGAGCCCGTCTACGTATAATCGTTATGGGAATCTTAACTAGCTTAAGAAGTTCAATAAATTTGCATAAGAAAATAGGAGTGAAGTAGCAATGGTAACACTCTATACCTCGCCAAGTTGTACATCTTGTCGTAAAGCAAAGGCATGGTTAGAAGAACACAATATTAGTTACAAAGAGAGAAACATTTTTTCTGAACCACTTACATTGGATGAAATTAAGGAAATTTTACGGATGACAGAAGATGGAACAGATGAAATTATTTCGACACGTTCGAAGGTGTTCCAAAAGTTAGACGTTAACATTGAACAACTACCGTTAAAGGAATTGTTCGAGTTAATTCAAAAAAATCCTGGACTGTTACGCCGTCCGATCATCTTAGATGAGAAACGATTACAGGTCGGATATAACGAAGATGAAATTCGTCGATTCCTTCCACGTAAAGTCCGTACGTTCCAATTGCGTGAAGCACAAAAGATGGTAAACTAAGCCTCTATATAACATTTTTACTCTTTACGATTTGTCTTTTATGAACGTGTTTTCTCATTAGTATACGTGAACTTTGCAAAAACATCGCAAACTGTTTAATCGTTTGCGATGTTTTTATATTTACTCATCATCTATTGACTGTAAATAACTTTTTTACGTGTAAAGAAAAAATAAAAAACCTCTATAATGGAGAAGTACTGAAATATTGAAATAATTTGAGTAAAATAGTATATTAAGATGCATATATTGTTTGTAAGTTCTTTTTGCTTTTCACATCGTTTAGTATAAAAATAAGTCATTGTATGTTATAGTGAAAGTAATCTCTTCCACCTAGATATAAAGGTGAATATCCGTTTAATTTTATTTGAAGGGAGAGGCGGAAAATGGAAATAGAAAGAATAAATGAAAACACGGTAAAGTTTTATATATCGTATGTCGATATTGAAGACCGTGGGTTCGAAAAAGAAGAAATTTGGTACGATCGTGAGCGGAGTGAACAGCTCTTTTGGCAGATGATGGATGAAATTAATTATAAAGAAGATTTCTCCATCGAAGGTCCGTTATGGATTCAAGTCCAAGCGTTAGAGAAGGGTTTAGAAGTAATCGTAACGCGTGCACAAATTTCAAAAGAAGGTATTTCCATTGATTCAATCGATGAGCTCGATGATGCGATCGACCTTGCGATAAATGAAGATACGAAACAGATGTTAGAAGAAAAGTTACAAGAGGAAGCATTTGATCTCCCAGAAGATGATGATTTTATCGATGAAATGATGTGGGTAACAGCTCGTTTTGAAGATCTCGAACATATTATCCAATTAAGTCATCATTTCTTACACGAATACGAATCGATGTGTCATACGAAATTATATCACTACGACGAACATTATTACCTATATATTGAAATTAATTCTGAATGGATGGAAAGTGAAGAAAATATATTAAGTCAAATTTTCGAGTACGGTGTTGAGACGAACACGACGAACCATATACTCCAAGAGTATGGAAAACTCATTATTGAGGAAGACGTGTTTTCCGAATTAAGAAAGCATTTTGAACTGTAAGACGTTTGCGCATTCGCGAACGTCTTTTCTTTTTTGTCAAATATTGTTAAGATGAATAGTATAAAAGCTGCCTCCGATTTATATGGGAGGGAAATATTACGTGTTGACGGCGAAAACGAGTGCGGGAAAAACGATCTCGCTCATAACTTTTTCAAAAGAAAAAATCGCAAAGCTACGTGAATGTGAACAGTTTTTTTGTCCGGATTGTGGCGAGCGTGTCATTATCCGATCCGGACCGAAAACGATGCCGCATTTTGCGCATCAACGTCATTCCTCATGTAGATACGGACGTGGTGGTGAAAGTGCGTACCATGAAGCGGGAAAAATTGCGATATATCGTTGGTTGCAGCAGCAAGGAATTGATTGTGAAGTAGAAAAGTATATTGCTGAAACGAAACAACGTGCCGACGTATTTGCAACAGTAGGGAATCGAGCGTTTGCGTTTGAATTTCAATGTGCAAAAATTCCTCTTACACAAATGGAAGCTCGCCATGCTCGTTATCTTTCCACTGAAACGACTCCGATTTGGATGTTAAGTGACCGAATGTTACGAACGTACTCCTCAACTACACTCCACGTAAACTCATTTATTTTATCTTTTATCCACTTTTTTAAACATCGTAACGGAACATCGTTATATTTTTTATGTCCAAATAAAAAACGCTTAACGGTCGTGCAAAATATCATGTTGCTTTCGCAACGAAAAGCAGCTGCCCACATACGTTCATATCCGTTACGAACATTATTATTTGCGATGTTATTTTCGAGAGCGAATGTGCAAAATGAACAGCTTATGTCTCATTGGTTACGAGCAAAGAGACAGCTTCGTCTTGCGAGGACAAACTATTCAGGAAAAGAGTTAGCATGGCGTAAATGGCTTTATGAGCGACGTTTTTTTGTTGAAACGTTACCGTCTGTCATTTATATGCCGACGCATTGGAACGTCGTTTTTTCAGTCTCCCCATGGATTTGGCAGAGCGTTTGCGTCATTCATTTGCTTGAGTGTTTGCCAATTGGCGCGCGTTTATCAGTTTTTCAAGCATATGAACTCGTAAAACGGTACGTCTATAACACATCGAGTCGAAAACAATTATTTCATCAATTCGCCATCGATTCGTTAGAATGTTATTTCACACTACTCGTTCGGGAAAAACTCGTTCGTAAAATCGGTGCGAGGACGTATGAAAAAATAGCGGATGTCCCACGTTATCGCAATGTCGAAGAAGCGTTACGCGGAGACGCTGAAGTTTTAAAACGTTTCATGTATAATCATAACGAGGGGAACGTATGAAGTTTTTGGCAATAGTTATACTATAAAAGAAGTTCGTTGAGATAAGCTATAAAAAGTAAAATGTATAGTGCGGTCATATTTGGACGTGAAGTTTACGTAACATCACTAAAATTCCTAAATGAGGACAGTAGTTGCATGGAACTTCAGTGTACATGTAAGCTAACGGACGGGAAGGTGCAAAATAAAATGTAAAGCAGTCATCGCATTCGTTGCACAACAGTTTTGTAAGAAATTACGACCGGTGGGAAACATACGATAAACTTTTATCTATGTGACAACGAATACGCTCTCCAACTAATGCGAATCATTTTATAAAGAATAAGGTGTCAATCTTAAATACGAAGACAACACTTCAAGGAGGACAATGACACTGAAATCTGATTAAACTCATGAAGAAATAACGATGTAAAGCTAGTAAAAAACGAACGTAAGTAATATATGAGGAGGAATGGATAATGACGAAAGATACGACAGCGATCCCGAAGCGAAGTGAAGTACCAGAGGAACTTACTTGGGATTTAACGACGATTTTTAAAACAGATGAAACGTGGGAAGAAGAATATGAGGCGCTACAAAAAGAAATTCCGAATATAAAAGACTTTCAAGGAACGTTACATACGTCGGCTGAGCGACTTCATCAATTGTTTACTTATCAAGATGAAGTATCAGAACGATTAGGAAAACTGTATACGTATTCACACATGAAATATGATGAAGATACGACGAATAGTTTTTATCAAGGGATGAATCAAAAAGCTTCGACATTACTTACGATGTATTCGAGTCATGCTAGTTTTATCGTGCCGGAAATTTTGGCGATCGGTGCGGATAAAATAAAAGCATTTCTTGAAGAATATGAGTCGTTACAACATTATAAAAAGACGTTAGATGAAATTTTACGTCAAGCAGAACATGTGTTAAGCGAACAAGAGGAAATGTTATTGTCTGAGGCCTCTGAGGCATTACAGACGGCAGGCAATACGTTCAGTATGCTAAATAATGCGGATATGACGTTTCCGAAAATTAAAGATGAAAACGGAGAAGAGGTAGAATTGACGCACGGACGTTACATTCGCTTTTTAAAATCACATGACCGCGACGTACGAAAAGCGGCGTTTGATGCGATGTACGATACGTTCGGTTCATTTAAAAATACGTTTGCTGCAACGTTAAGTGGGAATATTAAAAAAGATAATTTTTATGCAAAAGTGCGTAATTACCGTTCTGCTCGGCATGCGGCGCTCTTTCGTAACAATATCGACGAATCCGTATACGATCAATTAATTGAAGCGATCCATGAACGACTTCCGTTATTACACCGTTATACTGAACTACGTAAAGAATTAATGGATGTCGACTCGTTGCATATGTATGATTTGTATGTGCCGCTCGTCGATGGGGTGGAGATGGATGTTTCATATGAAGAAGCGCAACAACATGTGCTCGAAAGTTTAGCTCCGCTCGGTGACGAATACGTTGGCATCGTGAAGGATGGTTATGAAAACCGTTGGATCGACGTCGTTGAAAATCGCGGAAAACGAAGCGGTGCATATTCTTCTGGAACGTACGGAACGAATCCGTTTATTTTGTTAAATTGGCAAAATAAATTGAATGATGTGTTTACGTTAACGCATGAATTAGGGCATTCCGTGCATAGTTATTACACGCGCAAACATCAACCATTCCGTTACGGTAATTATTCCATTTTTGTTGCGGAAGTTGCTTCAACGTGTAATGAGTCGCTTTTAACGCATTACTATTTAAATACGTTAACAGATGAAAAGAAACGAATGTACGTTTTAAATGACTTTTTAGAAGGTTTTCGCGCGACAGTTTTCCGGCAGACGATGTTTGCGGAATTTGAGCATGATATTCACGTGCGCGATCAAGAGGGAGAACCGCTTACGGCTGAACGTTTAACGGAAATTTATTACGATTTAAATAAGAAGTATTTTGGCGATGCAGTGACGATCGATGAGGCGATCGGTCTTGAGTGGGCACGTATTCCACATTTCTACTACAACTATTATGTCTATCAATATGCAACTGGCTTTGCGGCAGCGACGTCCTTATCCGAGCAAATTTTACGAGAAGGCGCGCCGGCTGTCAAACGCTATACGGACTTTTTAAAAGCAGGTAGTAGCGATTATCCACTCGAAGTGTTGAAAAAAGCAGGTGTCGATATGACTTCGAAAGAGCCAATTTTACAGGCGTTAGATGTATTTGAAGAAAAGTTAAATGAATTCGCCTCATACGTGAAAAAGTGAGACGCTTTCATAAAGTGTGATTGTGAATAACAACGGATTGAATGAAGAAATAAGGTGTTGTGTTGCATACGTTCATATGACATTTGATATGAAAAAGTATGGAAGCTCACCGAAAAAACTTTTTTCAATCCGTTTTTTCATGTTCAGATGACACGATTAATTTTTAACCGATCATTGTTTATGAATTTTAGAATTAATGAATACGTAGAGAAACGGTATTTTATTTGCAACGAACAACATTTTCATTTGTTAAAGCTTATTAAGTGAAAAACAGTTGCTCTTGTGTTATGAACGTTACATTTACTTACACATAATATTCATTCGAACTATTTATTTCATGCAGCGACGTTTAAAAGTATCACAATAGTAAAAATAGCAATTGATGAAATCGCTTACAACTGATATAATACTGTCACAACAAGAATCCACAAAAGTAAATTGTAACTAGACATACGTTCACAGAATAATATTTTAAGAAAGGGGATATAGTCTTGAATGCTATTTTAGTTGCAATTATTGGGATTGTTGTATTGGCATTAGGATATCGATATTACTCCAAATTTATCGCAGAAAAAATTTTCCGGCTTGATCCTAATTTTGTAACGCCAGCACATAAGTATGAGGATGGTGTTGACTTCGTTCCGACGAATAAATTCGTTTTATGGGGACACCACTTTACTTCTGTCGCTGGGGCGGCACCTATTTTAGGACCGGCTATTGCTATTTATTGGGGATGGGTACCGGCGTTTTTGTGGGTCATTCTCGGTACAGTGTTTGCCGCGGGTGTGCACGACTTCGGTACGTTAGTACTATCTGTCCGTCATAAAGGACAATCTGTAGGGACGCTTGCAAACCGACTTATCGGGCAACGAGCGAAAATATTGTTTCTTTTCATCATACTTATTCTCGTCCTTATGGTTAACGCTGTGTTTGCCTGGGTTATTTCAAACTTATTTATTACGTTTCCGGCAAGTGTACTCCCGGTATTCATTCAAATACCTTTAGCGGTTTGGATCGGTTTTGCTGTATATAAACGGAAACAAAAAATGCTTATTCCATCATTAATCGCTCTAGCAATTATGTATCTTGCAGCAATTATCTCAAGTAAAGTAGAGTGGTTGCAAATCGACTTAGTCCGCTACATGGGAGGCGAAGATGGAGCAGGACTTTTCGGACTATCAACAGTAGGTACAGCATTCTTCATTTGGATCATAATTTTAATGGTATACGTATATATCGCCTCGACGTTGCCAGTTTGGCAATTGTTACAACCACGTGATTTCATTAACTCTCACCAACTAGTTGTTGGACTAGCCATTTTATATTTAGGTTTAATTTTTACGAACCCATCAATTAACATACCAGCGACAAATGCAGTAGATGACGTGTCATGGTTTCCACTTCTATTTATAACGATTGCGTGTGGAGCGATATCCGGTTTCCACGGACTCGTTTCATCAGGGACATCTTCGAAGCAATTAAATAAAGAGACGGACGCGCGTTTCGTCGGTTATTTAGGGGCAGTAGGTGAGGGGATTTTAGCATTAATCTCCATCCTAGCAGTTGCAACGCTTTTTGCGAATCGAGCGGAATTTTTAGAGACGTATAGCAGTTTTGCAAATGCGAACGCTTCCGGTCTTGGAAATTTCGTTCAAGGTGCTGCAGCATTAGCGCAAGGTATTTACATTCCGACCGATGTAGCTACGACGATCGTATCGATTATCGTCGTTAGTTTCGCAGCGACGACACTTGACTCGTCTGTACGTCTCATGCGTTATATTATTTCAGAACTCGGAATGGAATATAAAGTGCCATCGTTAGAGAAGAAGCACGTCGCGACATCGATTGCAGTTTTATCGAGCGCAGCGCTAGTCTTGTTGCCGAAAGGACCACAAGGTTTCGGTTCTGGTGGATATTTATTATGGCCTCTATTTGGAACGTCAAACCAGCTATTAGCGGCGATTAGTTTATTACTCGTTGCTGTTTGGTTACGTCGACTTGGACGAAATTACGTTTACGTCTTTATCCCGATGATTTTCGTTTTAGCGACGACATTATACGCGATGTTCCAACAAGTCGTTCTCCAATGGTCATGGTTCGGACCGGATCAGAACAACTTGTTGTTCGTCCTCGGAGCGATCATTTTCGTCTTTGCCGTTTGGATAGCGCTTACTGCGTTTAAAGCGTTAACAGAACATCGTGACGATATATCCGACTACGATGAGAAGCACGGTTAAATAAAACTTCAAAAAGGCGCTCGCTCAGCAATAATTTTGCAAAGGGGCGCCTTTTTTATGTACAGTAGAAGTGGAGGGATCGATCGTGTTATCGCAAATAAAGAAGCTAATACAGTTTTATGAAGATGTAATAAGCTTGCCACATAAAGGTGAAATTGCCCGTGAATTGCGCGAAGAAGATGATATGTTTTTCTTATTACTTTATTCGGAGATGCTCGGCATTCCGAACCCTGCATTTTATTATACGTTAGAACTATATCCGTATATGATTGAAGAATACCATGAATGGCATTTACGGATGGGGATGGACAAATCACCGCTTACAGGTATTCGTTGTTGTTAATAGTTCGAGAAGAAATCATTTGCACGTCGTTTGTACATTATTTACAGAACGAATGATACGGGTACGATCTACGATGGATTTTGAAAGGGGATTATATCGTAATTGTTATGTTAGCAGAAGACGGTCCGCATCTGTTTAAAGCTCTCGGCTGAATGCGAACTTGCTGAATGATAGTGGAAAGGGCGAGATGATGACTATTTTAACGAAGAAAATTATCTTTGTCGGTGGAAAGGGTGGTGTCGGTAAAACGACGACATCAACTGCACTAGCTCTTTATGCTGCATCGCTTCGAAAAAAAACGTTACTTATTTCAACAGACCCGGCTCATAATATTGGGCATATGTTCGAGAAGAAAATCGGAGGCAACATAACGAAAGTGGATTCACACTTACATGCGCTCGAAATCGATCCAAAAAGAGAGACGGCAAACTACATTAAACAAGTAAAAGAAAATGTAAGAGGAGTCGTACAACCGACGATGATGGAAGAAGTATATCGTCAACTCGATACAGCACAAGCGTCTCCGGGGGCGGATGAAGCGGCGCTTTTCGATAAATTAATCTCCATTGTTATCGAAGAAAGTGAAAAGTACGATCACGTCATTTTCGATACAGCTCCAACTGGTCATACGATACGTCTTTTTACGTTACCGGCGCTACTTGGCGTTTGGATTCGTGGGTTGTTAGATAAGCGTCATAAAACGAAAGAAACGTATACACAACTGTTACACGATGGTGAACCGATTGATGATCCTATTTACGATGCGTTAGTTGTACGAAAAGAGCGTTTCGAAAAGGCGCAACAAATAATGCTAGATAACGAACAGACTTCGTTCATTTTCGTTGTGAATCCTGAACGGTTACCGATTGTCGAAACGGAAGAAGCAATTCAAATGCTCGCGCAATATGACTTGCACGTTGAGTCGATCATCGTCAATAGAGTATTGCCAGATGATGACCGTGGGCAGTTTTTCAAACAGCGTAAAGAACAAGAAGAGACTTATTTACAACTAATTGATAAAACATTTACAGAACAACAAATTGTGCGCATTCCATTTTTTGCTCATGATATAAGTACTGTTGAACAGTTAAAGCAGTTTTCAACTTATTTTACACAAGTAAAGAAAGGATGATCATTCAGTGCAAGCATACGTATTAGAAAAAGGGAAATTACACGTTACGACGATGCCAGAACCGAAAGCAAAGGACGGGGAAGTCATCGTACGATTAAAAGTTGCCGGATTAAATCGACGTGATTTATATATAGAAAATCGTGTCGGTGTAAAAGACGATCCGCTCATTTTAGGTTCAGACGGAGCTGGCGTTATTGAGGATGTAGGCGCCGGTGTAACAGACTGGAAAGTAGGCGATGAAGTGATCATTAATCCGTCGCTCGGATGGGATCAAAACAGTGCTGTACCTCCAGAAGGATATGAAATCTTAGGGATGCCTGATGACGGTACGTTAGCAGAAAAGATTGCAATTTCTGCTGAACAAATTGAAAAGCGTCCGTCGTCATTTTCGTGGGAGGAAGCTGGTGTATTAGCTCTCGCAGGTTTAACTGGATATCGAGCGCTTTTTACACGTGGTAACGTACAAAGAGGCGATACTGTATTTATTCCTGGTGCAGGAAGTGGCGTTGCGTCGTTTCTCATCCAATTTGCAAAAGCAGCTGGTGCTCGTGTCATCGTTACATCACGCGATGAAAAGAAGCGAGAAGCAGCACTTGAACTCGGTGCTCATCGCGCGATCGCGACAGAAAGTGATTGGGCGGAGGAACTAAAAGATGAAATGATTGATCTAGTCATTGAAAGTGTCGGTGCGGCGACGTTTAATCGTTCATTACAAGTGGTACAACGTGGTGGAACGATCGTCGTTTTCGGTGCGACGACAGAAGATGTCGTTTCGTTAAACTTACGTGATTTCTTTTACGGGCAATATAATTTACTCGGCTCAACGATGGGAAGTCGTGAGGAGTTACGTGAGATGATTCAATTTTGCGAATCGAACGATATAAAACCTGTCGTTGGCAAAACGTTTCCGTTAACTCGTTGTTCGGAAGCTTTTCAGTTTTTAAAAGAAAATAAACAGTTTGGAAAAATTGCCATTACGATGTAAACATTTCTTGATTAGTTGCAAAAAGAAAATGACGGTAAAAAAAGATTATATTTACTCGTCATTTTTAGTAAAAGTACTCTCTATTATTCCTTGTTACCGGGAAAATTAAACTCCCGGTAACATACATATTGATTAGAAATTTTCTTTCAAACAATTCCCTATTAGTGATCTAATAATGGAGTCAGTTCATATAAAAGGTTTCAACGAAACTACCGTACTCTATTTACTCATTTTTCTTCCACGGTGGATCACCAATCTCGTGTAATTTCATATTCACTTTGTAAATGATGTATGGAACTGCGAAAGAGGTGATATAACAAAAAATGCGCAATGGTTCCGTAACACTTATTTTAAACAAATTCCAAATGTCCCACATAATAAGCACTCACCTTTAATTCGTTTTATTCGATGTTCCGATTGAATAGACATTTATATCTGTAGAAATATCAAAGTTCGCTTTTGCGAAATAATTTTCACCTTGTTCCCAATCGTCTTTCACTTGTTCCCATACATTGTAATGTCTCGTTTCCAACTGGCGCCAAATGTTAAAAACATCAGCATTAAATTCTTTTTGCGCTTTGTCGATTACTTGTTTCAATAGCCCCGTAACTTTTTCATTAATTACTCGTTGAACATCATGTAGTTCTTCTTTTGAGTCATAATTTACTTTACTTGACGAATCTTTAATAATTCCGTCTATATGTAATTGAACCGATATATTTATTTTATTTATATCATCTGTATTTAGTTTCGTTTTTTGATTTAGTTTAATTATTTCGAATGCTAATGTTTCGTTGCGGTAAGAAAAGTCGATAATATTTCCCTCAGCTTCTTTCAACATTAGAGCAAGCCCTTGAAGCTCTTTCGTATTAAACGTACCGACCATCTTTTCTTTTGCGCCTTGGAATACGGCTCCTGCTTTATTTTGTATTTCTCCGTCTAACTTCATGACCGGTAGAACATAGCTGTTATTTTTAAGATGAAATTCTTCTAGATCACCAAGGACGATTGGTTTTACAAAACCGGCATGTTTTTCATTTTGATCTAGCATTTCATCCATCAGGAGGATAGGTAACTGTTTTTCAGGTGATTTGTAATCTAACAATGTTTTTGCATCGCCTTCGGCGACGACAACTTTTGTACCTCTTCGAATATGAGCGTCACGAATGTACGTATCTAATAATTTCGGTAATAAATTATCCGTTTTTGCGACTTGTTCCGAAATGACAAGAAGTAAGAAGTGTTCATAGTATGGAATTTTACTCGTTTTTGCAAACAGTTCTTTATCGAGACTGTAAATACTTTCGCCTATGGATGTAATATTCATAAAAGACTTAGCAGCCGATGCACCGCCATTTGCTGTTGAAGAACCGCCCTCAGTAGGAACAACGATTTGATTCGTCACGGATAAAGTTGGCGGTTCATCATGTTCATCCGATTCTTGCAAATCAAGTGCCGTTCCAACGATTAATGCACGTTCTTCTAAATTCACCGAATCCCAACATGAACTTAAAAGTAGAGTAGCTATAATGAATAATAGTAAATTAATTTTCTTCACGTAATGGTACACCTCTAACTTTCATGACAGCAAAGAGTAATAAAATGACGCTACAGTGAAAGGAAGTTGAGATTACCCCTAAATATTTTGAAAACTGTCTTAGTTGGTCCAAGCTTTCGGGAAACATACTTACATAAAAGATAATTGGTGCAAAAATAAAAGAAATAATTTTTTTATTTGCTTTTTTAAAAATGGAACAGAGCAAATTTAATGCGATATCTAATGTAATAGATATCGTATTAAATATCGCCATCACCCATATGGAGAAAACGAAAGCATCGACCCGTTCAAATATACCTCCGGGTATACTAACCCTTTTAGCTAATTCAATCGTCGGATAGTGTAAATTGCTCGTTGCTAAATTACCGAATACAGCAATACAAATAAAAAAGATATACAAGTAAAATATGATGGTAAGGGAAAGCCCTGTAATGACATTCGCATAAGCGTTATCTTTATTTTTCACGAGATAGATATAAAAAAGTCCAATGCTGAATCCGAAGTAAGATCCGAATGTTTTTACTGTGCCATTTACATATCCTTTCACATCTGTTTTTAATAATGGTAAGAAGTTTTCATATTCGAACCATTCGATAATAAAAATACCGACGAAAATGAAAATGAATATGATAATCGGAAAAAATAAAATGTTTAACCGAAACAACCCAATTCGTTCGCCTGATATGGCATAAATGACGACGAGCAAGAAAGAAAGTGCTAATATTTCCATCGGTGTTTTATCGAATAAATATTGCTGGGAAATAAATGCGACTGAACGTAAAATGTAGCTACCTATAAATAGTGCAATAACGATGAGAATGAAAACGATGCATCCCGCTACCGGCTTGGATAATAAACGGGATGTATACGTATAAAAAGAATCGTTCGGAAAGGACTTTGCAACGTGTACGGCTAAAAGTGCAAATAGTAAAAAGATGATACCACCAATTAAAATAGGAATCCAACCGTCACTATAGGAAGTTACAGAAGCAATTTCACTAGGTAATTCAAGTACGGAAACTCCAATGATAGCAGATGGAAACGCAATAGCAAATTCGCCCTTCGTTATACGTTTATTGCTTATATCATATTGCTGCACAACTTCTCATCCTTTTAAGATAAAACTGTCATTTTTTTTCGACTGGTTGCTAAGCATTTTTAATGGTGCGCGGACAATGACATCGTTCCAGTCTGATTTTACAAACGGTGCAAATGGACTCATGAACGGATAACCGATACTCTTTAAATTAACTAAATGAATATTTACTATAATATACATTAGGACGACGCCGAATAGGCCGAGTATGGCAGAAGCGAACATAAAAGCAAAACGAACTACTCTAAATGAAATGGCGACACTATAAGATGGGATGGAGAAGTTTGCAATAGCTGTTAATGCAACGACGATTACCATAATCGGGCTAACAATCCCTGCTTGTACAGCAGTTTCACCAATTACGAGTCCCCCGACAATACCAATCGTTTGACCGATTGTTTGTGGTAATCGGGCACCAGCCTCTTGTAATAACTCTAACGTTACTACCATTAACAAGGCTTCGACAATTGGTGTAAATGGTACTCCTTCCCTTGAGCTTGCAATGGAGAAAACGAGATCGGTAGGAATCATTCCCGGTTGGATCGAGATGAGTGCAACGTATATAGCTGGTAGAAAGATGGAAATAAATACTCCAAGATAACGTAATATTCGAAGTGACGTACCGACGATCCATCGTTCATAATAATCTTCAGGTGAATGTAACACATCGGAAATATTTAACGGTGCAATGAGTGCAAAAGGTGTCCCCTCAACAAGAATGGCAATCTTCCCTTGCATAATTGCTGCAGCTACTCGATCCGGTCTTTCGGTATTTAAAATTTGCGGGAAAGGAGATAAAAAGCTATCTTCAATCCACTCTTCGATGTCTCCAGAACCTCTAATCATTTGTATATTTAACGTGTTTAATCTGCGATTTACTTCATCAATTAATGTTTGTTGAGCAATTCCGTCTACATAGGCGATGACAATTCGCTTTTTCGTTCTTTTTCCGCCGTAAGACGTTTTAAAACGAATATTTGGATCTTTCGCTTCACGCCTAATAAGTGCGAGGTTCGTTTGTAACGTTTCGACAAAACCAGATCGTGGCCCACGAATGAGCGTTTCCGTTAACGGTTCTTCTATTTGTCGCGTATTTCCTCCGATCGTTTCGACTGCTAGAGCCACTTGTACACCGTCAATAAATAAAATCGTCTGCCCCGACAATAATGCGATTATAATATTTTCTAAATCATGTTCTTTCGTTACATCATTTAAAGCGATTTGTTTGGAGTAAATCAATGTAAGTAATGCAAATGGTTCATTTGGCACATTTTCGATGTTTTCTAAATTTCCTAATACACTTTCATGGATGGACTGTTCATCCACGATTCCTTCTATGTATAAAAACGCACAAGGAATAGAAGAGTTACTTAATGTAATCGTTCTAATTTTTAAGTCATCAGGTGAATCGAGTGTTTTTTTTACATAATCGATATTGTCTTTCACTTTCTTTTTCACTCGTATCGAAGAATGATGTACTTGTTTATCTCGTATTCCTTTTTTGCCGGATTTTCGGTTTTTACGTCTACTGAAAAAGAATTGATATACCAATGCTTTCACCTAATTTCTTTCTATCTGCCCTATTCTTTTTCCCAAATATGAACATAATTATGCATCGTAGAAGAGAATGCATAATGAAGCAATTGATCGTAGAAACTATATGTAAGAAAAGAAGAGGTGAAGTTTCATGACAGATTGTTTATATGAATACAAAGAGTTAACGTGTGGCGAAGTCGCCTCATTATGGACGTTTTACCAATATGAAACGTTACATAACTGCGGTCTACGTTTCTTTTTAACACATGTCGAAGATAAGGAGATCGAGCAATTGCTCCAAGAGTCATTATTAGTTTCAGATAAACGGATTGAAGCACTAAAACATTTGTTTACGAAACATAAGCAGGTCATTCCGCAAGCATTCGGTGAAACGGATGTACATCTTGAGGCTAAACGACTATTTTCGGATAAACTGTATTTAAAATATATATTACAAACGTTACAACTAGAGTTGACGAATTTAAGTGTTGCATATCGAGATGCGATTCATGAAGATACGTTGTATTTTTACAAGGAGGCATTACAGGACACACAAAATTTACAATTAAAAGCGAAAAACGAAGCTAAAAATAAAGGGCTATACATTCCGTCTCCGAAAATTCCTCCAATAGAAAAAAATGAATTCGTCGAAAAGGAGACATTTCTCATTGGTGGAATCGGTAAGCAAAAACGTCCGTTACTTGCTACAGAAGCGTCACAACTTATTATGCATGCGAAAAGAAATGCACTCGGTCAAGCAGTTGTCACTGCTTTTTGCCAAGTGGCGACAAGTAAGGAAGTGAAACGTTTTTTTGAAAAGGGTCGTGAATTAGCTTCTAAACATTTGCATCAATTAACGTCGGTCTTATATGAAGAATATTTATCGAATGCGTCGTTGCTTTTAACATCTGAAGTGACAAATTCAACTGAATCGCCGTTTTCTGATAAATTGATGGCAATTTTTATTAACGATTTAATTGCATCTAGCTTAGGTGGTTACGGAATCGCGCTAGCTATGAGTCCACGCAAGGATCTAGCTTTGCTCTATACGAAGTTGATGGCAGAGGTTTCTACATACGCCTTTGAAGGCTCGAAATTAATTATTGAAAATGGTTGGATGGAAAAGCCGCCAACTGTTGCGAATCGCGAACATTTAGCTCAATAGGTAATACGTATGGATTACTCGAACGGAAAAAGTGAGCGGGTGTTGGAAGTTCTTGTGTGGAGTATCGCTTTTCCTGGCTTTGGGCAATCATTAAATAGACAATATGTAAAAGGAATGGCATTTCTTATTTTGGAAGTAATGATAAATGTAAAAGGAAATGTGAATGCAGTTATCATTTATAGTTTTTTGTTCAAAACTGCCCAAGCGATTGCGGAAACGAATTATGAGTGAATGTTGTTTTATCCGTGTCTTTATATGTTTGCCATGTGGGATGCTTATAAGGAGGCGGGTGGAGGTGGACGGTTCAGTTATATCTCGTTTGCAAGTTCTGCATTTATCGGGACGCTCGGCGTTATATACTCGTCTGTTTTTACGTCGTTTGGCATTTTATTTGGTCCGGTTTGGCTCGGGATCATTGGCTTTATTATCGGTGCATTGATAGGCAAAATATTTGAGAAACTAATGACGAACCGTTATCGTGAACACGTATAAAAAAGCGATCGATCTTCATGAGAAGAAGATTTGATCGCTACTTTTAATTATTTATCCTTTTGGCTTAAATAGTATAGCCCCGATGACCCCAAAAATGATCGCTGCGGAGATACCGGCACTCGTTACTTCAAATATTCCTGTAATAACACCGATTAATCCGTGATCATCTGCTTCTTTTAATGCACCGTGCACGAGCGAGTTTCCAAAACTCGTAATTGGCACAGTTGCTCCTGCTCCAGCGAAGTCTATTAACGGCTCGTACAAACCGACTCCATCGAGAATTGCCCCGAGAATAACAAGAGTCGTTAATGTATGTGCAGGTGTAAGTTTTAAGACGTCGAACATAAGTTGACCGATTACACAAATGATCCCACCGACAACGAAAGCCCAGAAAAAGATCATTGTATCCCCTCCTTCGCTTCTATCGAAACAGCGTGAGCGATACACGGGATGGAGTCTTTTTGTTGAACGGATAAGGGGGAATGTAAAGAGCCGGTCGCTACAAGGAGTACTCGTTGAATCGTTCGTTTCGTTAATAATTGATATATGTGCCCAAACGTTACGACGGCGGAACAAGCTGTACCACTTCCACCCGCTTGAACGAGTTGCTCGTCTTCATAAACCATTAATCCGCAGTCATTATAATTCTCTTCTGCGATTTGGACACCTTTTTCATGTAACAATTCAATGGAAATTGACCTGCCGATTTTGCCTAAGTCTCCAGTTATGATCAAATCATAATAGGATGGGGAAACTTGACGATCCGCTAAATGTTTTACAATCGTGTCGACTGCGGCAGGTGCCATAGCTGCCCCCATATTAAACGGATCCGTCACGTCTAAATCGATGACGCGACCAATCGTAGCTGTCGTAATTGCGGGACCTTGACCGTTTGTTGCTAAGAGACCAAAGCCGGCCCCAGTTACCGTCCATTGTGCTGTCGGAGGTTTTTGTCCACCGTATTCTGTCGGATAGCGAAATTGTCTTTCCGTTGCAGCATGGTGACTTGCCGTCCCGCATAGTACGTATTGTGCTACATTACTCTCGATGGCTAAGGAGCCGAGTGCTAAACTTTGTGCAGACGTTGCACATGCACTTGAAAGTCCGATAAATTGTGTACCAATCGTATGGGCTGCAAATGTTGTTGGTGTTATTTGATTAATTAAATCACCGCTAAATAGTAAATCGATCTTTTCCTTTGTTATGTTTCCTTTATTTAGTGCAATTGTCATGGCATCTTCCATCATTTTTTGTTGCGCTTTTTCAAAAGATTGTTGTTCTAACCATATATCGTCATATAAATGATCGAAGTCTTCTTTTAATTTACCGTTTGCTTCAAATGGTCCGCCTACGACCCCTGTTGAAATTAGTGCAGGGTTACTAGTAAATTGCCAACTATGTTGACCCATTTTCATTGATTTCATCACTCCATTTTACGTATGCTTACTTTCGTTAAAATCCGATCCATTTTGTAAGCAATGTGCGAATAAATGCAATTAAAAATGCCGAAAAAACACCGTAGACGATGACGGGACCAGCAAGTTTTAACATATTGGTTCCAACGCCTAAAATAAATCCTTCCGAACGGTGCTCAATTGCTGAAGAAATAACGGCATTTGCAAATCCTGTCACAGGCACAGCTGTTCCGGCACCAGCGAATTGCCCAATATGATCGTATAAACCGAATCCTGTTAAAAACATCGTTATAATAATTAATGTAGCTACAGTCGGATTACTTGCAGTTTTTTCCGTGAAATCGAAAAAGTGAACATAAAAGGTTGCAATAAATTGACCGATGAGGCAGATGGTGCCACCAATTAAAAATGCCTTTATACAATTTTTTACGATTGGTCGTTTTACTTCATGTTTTTGTTGTAGCGTATTATATTGTTTTTTCTTATTTTCCGATTGTTGTACGCTTCGCTTTGACATACCGTTCACTCACTTTATTTATTACGTCTCTTCTTTTGAAAGACGTTTTATTTTCGTTAATTTTTCTTCTAATTGTTCATTCGTTAATTCATCATTTTCAATTGCTTCTTCTAGCTTTTTTAATTCAAGTAAAATTTTCTTATCTGTAGAAATCGTTACTTCTAAATCTGAAAAATATTCATTTAATTCTTTGCGCATCTCATTCTCAATCTCTTTTAGAGAGAATCGTTTATGTTGACGAACGCCAACGCCGATCACGAGATCGTTTCGATCATTAACCGCTCTTAGACGGGATACACCATCATGTTTACTTAACATATCTTTTGCTTTATTTGCTGGATTTTGGTCGTAAATTCCGTATGAAGATAATTTCGTTAATTCTAGATCGTCATTACGAACCGGCTCGAATGCAGATTCATTCGTTTTATTCATACAAGCTGTAATAGTAAGAAGTGCGACAATGAGTAGGATACGGTAAATAAATGACACGTTTATTCACTCCATTTTCTGTCGTTATTTGCCCATTTGGTTACTTGTCTCATGTAATATTTATGTTGTAATAAAGTAGTGGATTTATACAAATATGGATTATCCTCTTTTTACCACGCTGAAAACCGCTATTTATTTGCTCGGCCTATAAACGAACGTGTGACGCTAATCGTTGACAATTATTTCAATATACAATACGTTAGATGTATTATAGCTACGTCGTATTATTTTCTCGTCGTAACGTTTCTGTTTTACAGTTTTGATAAAAGGAGAGTATTACGATGAAAACGTTCAAATTAAAAGAATTGGTGATCGTTGGCAATGAAGAGGACGATGCTCGGTCAAAAGAGATCGCTTTACACGATGGACTCGTCATTAATCGTGAAGATAAACTTGGTTGGTTAATTGAAGCATATATCGACAAAACGTATGCTAACTTTTTACAATCGTTACGAGATCGTGAGGAAATAATGTTACAAGTAAAAATTACGCGAAAAGATAACGATCCAGCTTTCTTTATTACGAAAATACTTGCCATAAATGATATAAATAAGGAAAGTATAAACGTGTTATTTCAAGGGGAAGTGATCGATCATCGTAAAAGCCGCATTGAAGAAATGTTACGCATGATTATTGAAGAAGGTTACCAAGGGGAATCGTTATTAAAAAAGTTTAAGGAGCTTATTTAGAAAAGTATATGTATATAAAGAGAAAGGATACGAAGTATGTTTGATCGCCATCCAATCGTACAGAGATTTCATCGGCTGTCACCGGCACAACTCTTGTTGCTTTTTTATTCACTTGCTATCGTTATTTCGACAATTGTATTATCGTTTCCGTTCGTTTATCAACAAGGAGTATATGTACCTTTTATTGATCGGTTGTTTGTCGCCGTAAGTGCATTAAGTGTAACAGGACTTACACCGATTGATATTGGAGAATCACTCTCTGTTTCTGGAACGATTGTTCTCGCTCTCATCTTACAGCTCGGTGCAGTCGGTGTCATGGTTATAAGTACATTTATTTGGTTACTAATTGGTAAAAAAATCGGTTTATCTGAGCGGCGTTTAATTAAGCAAGATTTAAATCAAACGTCATTCGGTGGAATGGTACAGCTCATTAAACAAATATTACTCGTCATCTTACTCATCGAGGGAATTAGCTTTTTACTATTAGGTACGTATTTTCTTCGTTATTTTCCCAATCCGCTCGATGCATATTATCACGGTTTTTTTAGCACAATAAGTGCGATTTCTAATGGCGGTTTTAGTCTGTTTTCTAATTCACTTGAACCGTATAAACATGATTATTTTGTTCAAACGATCGTCATGTTGCTCATTATTTTTGGTGCGATCGGTTTTCCTGTATTAATCGAAGTGAAGCAATTTTTATTTCGACGTCGAACAAAGAAACAAACTTATCGTTTCTCTCTCTTTACGAAAGTGACGACAGTGACGTTCTTTTCATTCATAATAATAGGCACGTTATGTATTTATCTGTTTGATGTTGTACATTTTTTTAAAGGAAAAGCGTGGCACGAAAGTTTGTTTTACGCTCTTTTTCAGTCGGTAACGACACGAAGTGCAGGATTGTCGACTTTAGACGTCTCTCAGCTAACAGATGCGAACCATTTATTTATGGCATTGTTAATGTTTATCGGTGCATCACCTAGCAGTGCGGGTGGGGGAATTCGAACGACGACATTCGCCCTCGTTATTATATTTTTAATTACGTATGCGCGTGGTGGAAGGAAAGTACGAATATTTAAACGGGAAGTATATGATGAAGATTTGACAAAAGCAGTAATGATTACGATTTTTGCGGTTTTCCTCGTGTTTTTTTCGTTACTTTTTATGACAGTCATCGAATCGTTTTCGTTAAAAGAATTATTGTTTGAAGTAACGTCAGCGTTCGGTACAGTTGGACTGTCGTTAGGAATTACGAGTGAATTAACGACGTTTAGTAAAATCGTTTTAATGGTACTTATGTTTATCGGTAGAATCGGTCTCGTCACCTTTTTATATTCGTTTCGTGATTATGCAACAGCATCTTCTATTGCATATCCGAAAGAAAGAATCATCATTGGTTAATTATTTTTATTTTTTCTTATCTTTATAATGAAAATTAAGGAAAATGTGGCAAACGAATGACGGATCGTTTTATCTTTTACGAGTGATACGCGGGGAAAAACTTTCATCTTGTAATAAAACTTGGTATGATAAAAGTGTGAAAATCGTATACATATAAAGTTACAAAGTAAAGAGAGGTGCTAACTATGTGGGTTACGATTTTAGGCATTATTTGTATCGCGGTAGCAATACTAAACGTTGGGTATTGTATTTATGATCACGAATAAATGATAAAAAGGTCAAACATTTTCCCGTGTTCGACCTTTTTATTATTGTTTTTATTCGTCTGTTATCGCGTAATTTCCCATTCATCAAATGGATAAATGATCACTTCAGAACGACCGACAATTTCAGATCGTTCGATAAAGCCCAATCCATTTCTACTATCTTTACTAATCGCTCGATTATCGCCCATCACGAAGTAACTGTTCTCTGGTATTTTTACTGGACCGAAACTGCCTGTTAAGAGCATATTATATTCATGGACGAATGAACTCGGTTGCTCCACACCATTGATATACAACGTATGGTTACGCATCTCAATCGTTTCATTCGGTAAGCCGATAATGCGTTTTACGTAATTTTTGTCCGGTTGTTGAATAATGACGATATCACCACGCATCGGTTCATTGATCATATAAATTAGTTTATTAAAAATAATTCTTTCTCCGTCCTCGAGTGCAGGATACATACTGTCACCTTCGACGACGGACGTTGCAAAGATAAAAGTTCGTATAAAAACAGCTAGTAGTAAGGCGATGACTATCGCTTTTATCCATTCGTACCATTCATTTTTTCGTTTTAACTTTTCCTTTGCCACAAAAAGGACATCCTTTCTAAACTGACACAATCCTACGTTTATTTTAGCATACGTTATTACATCTATCGACATTTTCACCTAATACTTTCGGCTTTTTAAGATGTTATTTACATTTATTTTTATACCATTTATACTATGTATAAGCATAGTACTATAAACAATCAGGACTAAGGAGGCAAATAAGTCCAAATGGAAAAAATACTTTTACATCAAATCGAACGATTACGAGAGCAAATGTTTCAGTTTGCATCCGTATACGGATTTACCGATCGTGAAACGGTAAAAGTTAGTCAACAACTTGACCGTTTATTAAATATATATTCATCACAAAAGGATGTCCAACGTCATTCTAACCATTAAAATAAGGAATGAAGATTATAAAGGGCTTTGACGTTTCATAGTCGAACGATAAGATTTACTTTCACTCCATTGTATTAACATGACTGCAAAAATAATACAACCCATCCCAAAAATTTGTACGATCGAAAAAGGTTCAAAAAAGAATGCAATTCCGATTATTGTCGCAACGACGGGTTCAATTGTCGCAATAATGGAAGCTTTCGACGCTTCGACCCGTTCTAAGCCAGCTGTGTAGATGACGTACGCAACAGCAGTCGGGAGAAAACCGATACCAAATGCATAAATGAAGACATCTACTTGTATTAGCGGCGTCGCTGGTTTCCAAATGAGAAAGCTCGGTGTTAGTACGAGAGCAGCGACGACAAACGTAAACGTCGTAATTTGTAAACTAGAATATGTTCGTAAAGCAAATTTACTAAAAATACTGTAAAGTGCATATCCGAGACCGGAACCTAAACCGAACATAATTGCACGTAAATGAATTGATCCTAAATCGAGTGGATTTAATTCGACAACACCAATTACACCGATGAGTGTAATGAGTAATGCGATCACTTTCGGTCGCGTAAATTGTTCTTTAAATAAAATGAACGATAACAAAATAACGAACGCTGGAGCTGTGTACAATAAAGCATATGCGATCGGTATCGTTGCGACTTCAATCGTTTTAAATAATGAATAGTTAAAAAAAATAATGCTTACGATCCCTGTTCCGATGAAATATGAAATGTCTGAAAACTGTTTCAACCGCAATTCGTTCGGTGCTCGAACAGCGAGAAATATAACTAAAATAACCGCCGCGAAAAAGACACGCAACGTAACGACTTCCATTGGCGTAAAGCCAATTTCATATAGCTTTTTCACGTAAAACGCGATTGTTCCCCAAAGGGTAGCACCTATGATAATCATGAGATATGCACGGTTCATCTATTACCACCATTCTTTCTTCATGTATATTCGATACCATTTCCGGAAAAAATGTACGTAAAAATGAAAAGTAGAGATTCGTATGTTTGAAATTGTATTTAAAATGATGCAAGTACAACTGCTACAAATTTTTCATGGTGAACTGTTTTTACTAAATGGACCGAGATTCTTAACGATCATTTTAGTAACGGTAGGGTTTATTATAAGCATCTTTGTTCGTCGGCTTTTTGCGAACGGTCCGTATTACATTCTCGTGTACATTGTTAGTACGTTGTTCGTTTTCATGGTTGTCACGTTATTTCAAGATGAAACGAATCGTGTCGTAACATTTGAACAATTAATTATTGCAAACGTATATTACGGTATTTTATTTGCTATTTATTTACTATACCGTTTCGTCCGGGATTTTATCCGTTTATAACGCATGAACTCAACATACGTTTACTGTTTGAAAACTTTCGAGATAAAGGCATTATGTAAAAAATGTATGAAAAAAAAAGAGTGACGCTTATCGCTTATTGTCACACTTTTATAAAACGAATGCATGGTCATATTTCGGGTAATTATTACGACTTTTTCGTCGGTGGCCAATCTAGTTTACCGAGTGATGACGGAATGTAATAAGGAGATTTTCCTTGCGGTCGTTTACGTTCATGATGTGTCCAATTTAAATAATCGTACAAAATATGTTTTGCCCGTGACAATGCCATACGTACGCGCGGATTACGATATGAATCGTCAAGCGTACCGAGGTGAGGTAAAGTTTTTAAGTCTTCTTTCCCCGGTAAAATATGAAAGTAATAGCGATCTACTTTGATGAGTAACGTAGAATGCTGATTGCTTAACTTCGGGTTATTCGAAAAATGCAAACCCACTTTTTCTGCTTTCCTTTCGTGCAACAGCTTTTCAATTGCTTTTTGCTTTAACGTATATAAATGACGGGGTTTTAAAGCACTTTTTGCATGTCGGTTGACTATATATATCGCTTCGGCAATTTCTGATGTAGCAAAATATTTCCTCATCGTAAAATTCCTTTCATGTTTCAAATGATTGTCTTTATAGCCAATTTTCGTATAAAATAAAAGCAGAGGAATGTAAGCGCTGTCTCCGTGATGCTTTTTGAA
This sequence comes from Pseudogracilibacillus sp., assembly GCA_035303165.1. Classification (GTDB taxonomy): domain Bacteria; phylum Bacillota; class Bacilli; order Bacillales; family Amphibacillaceae; genus Pseudogracilibacillus. The sequence continues at coordinate 21,036 of DATGRY010000102.1, read as the reverse complement.
TGAATACCGCATGGGGCGCTATTTGCATATACATGTATTGTACTAATAAAAATGAAAGAATGAAAGTATTAAAGATGAAGAAACGGATGTTTCTCGGGAGAAATGTATGGTACACTAAGGATGGAGTGTTTTTGTCACTCGCAAAATGGGCGTTGCCCAGAAAACTCCGAAAGTTTTGTGTGTGGCATATGAGAGCCATCAATCCAAGACGGTAACAATTTTAAAAAGGAGTTGCGTAGCAATGAGTATGACACAAGAAGATAAGCAGTTACATGAATTAACAGTAAAGGATCTAATGATTCCTAGTGAAAAAGTTGCTCACGTTCAGCTAAACAACCCACTAGAACATGCGTTGTTAGTCCTTGTCGGATCCGGTTATTTTGCAGTTCCCGTATTAGATGAAACATTTAAATTAGCCGGTTCGATAAGCAAAACAGTCATCTTAGATCAAATATTAGGAATTGACCGTTTTGAAGTAGAAAAACTGTCGGAATTAAAAGTACATGATGTAATGGATGATGATGTGAAAAGTATCGTACAACATGCAAGTTTTATCGATGGATTAAAAGCTGTCGTAAATAATCCGTTCGTTTGTGTAGTAGATGAAGATGGATATTTTGATGGCATTTTGACGAGACGTGCAATTTTAAAAGAAGTTAAACGTGATTACTATCGACGTTAGGTAAAGATAGAAACAATGGAAAAGATGGGAAACTAGATGACAAAAATAGAGAGACGCCCCTTTATATTAGGGGCGGTTATGTTAGGTATGTTTCTTTCGGCAATCGAAGCGACGATCGTAGCAACAGCGATGCCGAGTATCGTTGCCGATTTAGGTGATTTTTCATTATTTAGTTGGGTTTTTTCGAGTTATTTACTAACTTCAAGTGCGACCGTATTATTATTCGGTAAATTAGCTGACATATACGGTAGACGACCGATATACATATTTGGAATTACCATTTTTCTGCTCGGTTCAACGCTTGCTGGCTTTAGTACAACGATGATGATGCTCATCATCGCTCGCTTTATCCAAGGGATAGGTGCTGGAGCATTAATGCCAATTGCGATGACGATCGTCGGTGATATTTATACGAAAGAAGAGCGAGCAAAAATTCAAGGATATTTGTCGTCTGTGTGGGGAATATCAGCGATTATTGGCCCGTTAATCGGCGCCTTTTTTGTTGACTTTCTAAACTGGCGTTACGTCTTTTGGATGAATATACCACTCGGTATTTTATCAATGATAGGAATTATACTATTTTTAAAAGAATCTATGAGGCGGACGAAAGAGTCGATTGACTATTTTGGTGCTTTTTTTCTCATTAGTGGCACGAGTTTACTCATGGTTTTATTCGTTGAAACGGGTGATTCGATTAAATTATGGTCACCTATTTTCTTTCTCATCGCGCTACTAACGATTTTGCTTCTTTTAGCATTTATTCGCCATGAAAGACGTATACAAACACCGATTATGCCCCACGATATTTGGTCGATTAAAATGATTCGGTTACCGAATATCGTTACACTATTAACCGGTATGATAATGATTAGTGTTTCTAGTTATTTACCGATGTTCGTACAAGTAATTATGGGTGAATCTGCGCTTATTGCAGGCTTTTCATTAACAGCGATGTCGATTGGCTGGCCACTCGCATCGACCATTGCGGGTCGCATCTTATTAAAAATTGGATTTCGTCTAACTTCATTGATCGGCGGATGCTTTCTTATCGTCGGAACGTTTTTATTTATATTATTACCAGTGATCCAGCACGTCGTTTGGGCTGGGTTTGCATCGTTTTTTGTCGGTGTTGGCATGGGAATGACGAGCACATCTTTTATCGTCGCGATACAGACGACTGTACCTTGGGAGATTCGTGGGATTGCTACCGCATCGAATACATTTATGCGTTCTTTCGGTAGTGCAATAGGTGTTGCTCTATTAAGTGGAATGTTGAATAGCACAATTTATCGATACATCGAAAGAGCACAATTAACTGACTCTATCTCATTAAATACCGTTGATCGTTTGTTAGAAGGAGAGAATTTAGCGACACTTTCAACGTATGCTCGTGATACGTTATATAGCGGACTTTTATCAGGTTTGCAGCTCGTATATATTAGTATCGGTGTCATTGCGTTATGTAGCTTTTATTTCATTTTTCGATTGCCTAAATATGAAAGTGACTTATGATAACAAATTAGTTTGGAGGCATTAGTATGAAGCGAGAGTTTGCTGTCATCGGCTTGGGTCGATTCGGTGCAAGTATTTGTAAGGAACTTTGTGCAGAGGGAATGAAGGTATTAGCGATCGATATCGATGAACAAAAAGTAAATGAATTTAAAAATATTGCAACGTATGCAGTCATTGCTGATTCAACGGATGAACAAACGTTAAAGGAATTAGGGATAAAAAATATCGACCATGTTATCGTTGCAATCGGGGACAATATTCAAGCGAGTATTTTAACGACTGTTATATTAGCTGATTTAGGAATAAAACGAATAACAGTAAAGGCTCAAAATGATTACCATGAAAAAATATTAAATAAAATTGGAGCGCATCAAGTTGTTCATCCAGAGCGCGATATGGGACGTCGCCTTGCACATAGCTTGTTATCAAGTAATATTATCGATTATTTAGAACTATCGGAAGATTACAGTATGGTCGAAGTAATGGCTGGACGAAAAATGAGAGGAAAAACACTTATTGAACTAGATATTCGAGCAACATACGGTTGCAACGTCGTTGCAATTAGACGTGGAAACAATTTGAACGTGTCACCTCGTGCGGACGATATTGTGGAAGAAAATGATATTTTAATTGTGATCGGTGCAGATGAAGATATTTCAAAGTTTGAAAAACATCTCGTAATTGATGAATAAATAGGTTACATAAGATATGTTGAAAACTAATCAGACGATCGAATACATATGTTAACGCCGAGCGATAGAATAAATCGCGTAAAATAAAAACCGAGTGAACGTCGTAAAACGTTCGCTCGGTTTTTCGTCTGTTTATACTTCCATAATGATTGGTAAAATCATCGGACGACGCTTCGTTTTTTCATAAAGCAACGGTGCGATCGTATCGATAATTTCATTTTTAATTTCGGACCACTTGCTCGTCCGTCGTTCCATCACTTTCGTTAAATGCTCAGATACTAACTTCTGTGCTTCATTAATTAAGTCTTCAGATTCACGCATATAGACGAAACCACGTGAAATGATGTCAGGACCTGCAGCGATTTTAAACTCTTTCATGTTGATACTTACAACGACGATGACGAGTCCTTCTTCGGATAAAATTCTGCGATCACGTAAAACGATATTCCCAATATCCCCGATTCCACTGCCGTCAACATAGACGGAACCAGATGGGATTTTTCCAGCGATATGCGCTTTATCTTTCGTTAAAGCTAACACATCTCCATTGTCTAAAATAAACGTATTATCTTCTCGCACACCACAATCAATAGCGAGTTTCGTATGTTCATGTAACATACTATATTCACCGTGTACAGGTACGAAAAACTTCGGTTTCATTAAGCGAAGCATTAACTTTTGTTCATCTTGACTACCGTGTCCAGACGTATGGATATCACTAAGTGGTCCGTGAATGACTTTTGCACCTGCACGCATAAGTTGGTTTATAATTCGGCTAACACTTACATTATTTCCAGGGATTGGAGATGATGAAAAGACGACTGTATCACCAGGAGTTATTTGGATTTGACGGTGAGTTCCATTTGCAATACGAGATAGTGCGGCCATCGGTTCTCCTTGGCTACCAGTACAGAGAATGACGATTTCATTCGCTGGATAACGGTTAATTTGATTCGTCTCGATAAACGTATTTTTCGGTGCTTGAATATAGTTTAATTCTCGACCAATTTCGATAGCCGACTCCATACTTCGGCCAAAAATTGCTATTTTACGATTATGCTTCACCGCGGCATCGACGACTTGTTGCAAGCGATAAATGTTCGATGCAAACGTTGCGAAAATAAGTCGCTCATCGATACGACTGAAAATGTCGTTAATGTTTTCTTTTACCACTTGTTCCGACATCGTAAAGCCTGGTACTTCACTATTTGTACTGTCAGATAGTAAACAGAGAACACCTTCATCACCGATTTGAGCCATCCTGTGCAAATTCGCAGGCTCGCCAACTGGTGTGAAATCAAACTTAAAGTCTCCTGTTTGGACGATATTACCAGAAGGTGTGCGGACGACGACACCGTACGAATCTGGGATACTATGGGTCACATGGAAAAAGCTAACAGAAGTTTTGCGGAATTTTATTATTTCATCTTCGTGAATCGTGTGTAACTTTGCATTTCGTAATAGTCCGTGTTCTTCCAACTTGTTACGAATGAGACCGAGTGCAAGTTTTCCAGCATAGATTGGTACATTTATTTCACGTAACAAATACGGGATCCCACCGATATGGTCCTCGTGTCCGTGCGTGATAATTAATCCTTGAACTTTATCCTTGTTTTGTACTAAATACGTATAATCTGGGATGACGTAATCGATACCGAGCAATTCATCTTCAGGGAACTTTATTCCCGCATCGATAATAATAATTTCATCCTGGAATTGCACACAGTACATGTTTTTGCCAATCTCATCGAGACCACCTAGAGCAAAAACAGCTGTTTGATCATTTTTTACAAATTTCATCGTTATACGCTCTCTATTTTAAAGTCATCGGATTTTTTTTCGTATTCTAAATGTACCTCGTCCAATGCTTGGATATATTCGATATTTATACTTCGGTCTTTTAATTTGTTTCGAACTTCGCGCTCAGATGATGCCTCTACGTAGATCGCTTTTGTACGTTCTCGACTCGGCGCAAGATCGATTGAATCTTGATAAAGAACTTTAAAAATCATTGTATCTCTCCTAATTTCATTATTTATTACCTTTTCTTCTGTTATGCTGTTCATATCATGTACGTCTAATTACCGTCCAATTTTCACACGCACACGTTACAATTTTACGTTAAAAATAATATATGCTTCTTATAAGGTTTTTAAACGAAAAATGACTGTTATTTACCTTATCGTAAAGCAATGTTATCTTTTACCGTTCCAATCCCTATTGCATCTATTATAATACGATTCGCACTTAATTTGTATATTTTTAACTAAATTGTTTCATTGAAGTTTAATCGTACGTTATAAAGCCGTCATCGTTTGAAGATAATTTATGAGACTACTCAATTGCTATCGCATCATTTGGAGCGTAAAAAGGATTCTCCTTATTAATATGATCGTAAAACATAATCCCGTGCAAATGATCGATCTCATGTTGTGCAACGATCGCAGGGTATCCTCGTAATCGTAACTTCATTTCTTTTCCAGTTTCGTCAAACGCTCTCAACGTAATACGCGCATGTCGTACGACGTACCCCTCAATCTTTTCATCGACTGAAAGACAACCTTCGCCACTAGACAAATACGCCTGTTCTACAGAATGACTAATAATTTTAGGATTTACAATTTTGTAACTATACAACGTATCGTTATACGTAAAGTGCATGACGAACAATTGTTTATTCACGCCAATTTGTGGTGCAGCGAGACCGACACCTGCACGTAAATCGTATTTTTCAGCCATTTCGTCATCTTGGCTATGTTGTAAGTACGTCATCATTTTGTCTAAAGTTTCGACGTCCTCTTTCGTCGGTGGAATCGGCACAACTTCTGATTTTTTCCGTAAGGCCGGATGCCCATCGCGAACGATATCTTCCATTAAAATCATTTCCATACTCCTATCTTTTCCATCGTGTCGTTTATCCATTTTTAATCATAGCATACTTTTTTCTTTCGTAGCATATAAATGCTATTAAAAAGTACATTCTTTCATGTATGATATAAACATATGTCATTTTTATTATCGTTGTGAGAAAGGGGCACGTTTTTTATGTCCAAGCTATCGAAATGTATATTGCTTTTTTTTATTATTCTTGTTGGCGCCTCTTGTAGTAATAATGAACAAGTGAAAGCAATTAATGAAACGCTTGAAGAAACGGTCGACATCGAACAAGTGCTAGAGGAAAAGCAGAAATCTTTGCATGAACTTGAAAAACAAGATGAGGCTCTCTATGACGAGATGATTGAATTAGGGAATGAAGATATTGAAAAACTTCAACAACGTTCTAAAGAAGCAATAAAACTGTTAGATGAACGGCTCGATATTAAAGAAGAAGAAAAAGAAGTGATTGATGAATCAAAGGCGACGTTTGAACAAATTGAACTGTTAATTGAATCGTTAGAAGAAGAAGAAAAGCGAGCGCACGTAGAAAAAATGTTCGAAACGATGATGAATAGATATGATTCGTATATTGATGTGTACGACCACTATATAGAGTCGATCCATTTAACGAAAGAGTTATATCGGCATTTTCAAGAGGAACAGTTTTCTGAAACGAAAGTGTATGCTTTATTAAGTAACGTAAATGATAGTTATGATGAAGTAGAACGAGCGAATGAGACGTTCAATACGTATACGAAGATGTATAATGAGTTAAAACGTGAATATTATGACGAATATAATTAATCGATTCAGTCGATTATTACATAGTGTTTTTTAGGATATTGCGTCCTTTCCCTTCAATGGTTTAAGACATTTTAAGGGAAAGGATTTTTTTATTGCTCGAGGTGCGGATGTTTAACAAACAGGTCTTTAAGGTATGAGAGTTGAAGAGGATATTATACACTGTGTTGTAAAACAGAAAATGACTTTCATAAAATAGTGGTACAGAAACAAAAACGTACTAATACAGTTAGTAGTACAGCGCTTGATACATGTTGTAACATTGATCGTTTAATTTGGAAATGTATATTAATACATTGACGTTACACGTTTAATGAGATACACTAATATCAACGTCCTATTGTACTAGTTTTTAAAATGAATTAATTGTAACAGTTTGTAGGGATATGTATTTACGCCACGGTGTGAAAGTTTTCCACAACATTAGTAAACAATAATATATAAGAAGAAAGGAAGAGGTGACGACTTTGAAACATACATTAAGTGAAATTGAAAGTAAGTTTGAAATGTTTCAAATTTTGAATGAAAACGGAGAGGTCATAAACGAAGATTACGTGCCGGATTTATCGGACGACGAACTACGTGAACTAATGAGTCGCATGGTTTATACGCGAGTGCTCGATCAACGTTCGATCGCGCTCAACCGTCAAGGGCGTTTAGGGTTCTATGCGCCAACAGCAGGTCAAGAGGCATCACAACTTGCGAGTCAGTTCGCATTAGAAAAGGAAGATTTCATCCTCCCGGGATATCGTGATGTACCTCAACTTATTTGGCACGGCCTACCATTATATCAAGCGTTTTTATTTTCTAAAGGACATTTCCACGGCAATCAAATGCCGGAAGGCGTAAATGCATTAAGCCCGCAAATTATTATCGGTGCACAGTACGTGCAAGCTGCAGGTGTCGCATTAGGAATGAAATTACGCGGTAAAAAATCCGTTGCTGTAACGTACACGGGTGACGGTGGAACGTCAGAAGGAGATTTCTACGAAGGAATAAATATGGCAGGAGCGTATGGTGCGCCAGCAATTTTCTTCGTACAAAACAATTTCTTCGCAATTTCTGTTCCGGTAGAATTACAAACAGCAGCAAAAACGTTAGCACAAAAAGCGGTTGCTGCGGGAATAGAGGGCATTCAAGTAGATGGAATGGATCCACTTGCAGTTTATGCTGTCACGAATCATGCTCGTGAGCGAGCGATTAACGGTGACGGACCAATGTTAATTGAAACGATCACGTACCGTTACGGTCCTCATACGATGGCAGGAGATGATCCGACACGTTATCGTACGAAGGATCTTGATTCTGAGTGGGAAAAACGCGATCCACTCGTTCGCTTTCGCACATATTTAGAAAGCAAAGGTATTTGGTCTGAGGAAGACGAAAATGAAGTAATTGAACGAGCGAAAGAAGAAATTCGTGAAGCGATTCAAAAAGCAGATGCTTATCCGAAACAGAAAGTAACAGAATTAATTGAAAATATGTTCGAAGATCTTCCGATGAATTTACAAGAGCAGTATGAGCAATATAAAGCAAAGGAGTCGAAGTAATATGGCGCAAATGACGATGATTCAAGCGATTACGGACGCGATGCGTACGGAGCTTAAAAATGACGAAAATGTGCTCATTTTTGGTGAAGACGTCGGTAAAAACGGCGGAGTTTTCCGTGCGACTGAAGGGTTACAAAAAGAGTTTGGAGAAGAGCGTGTATTTGATACGCCGTTAGCAGAATCAGGAATAGGTGGATTAGCAATCGGTCTTGCTACGCAAGGGTATCGTCCAGTACCAGAAATTCAGTTCTTCGGTTTCCTATATGAAGTAATGGACTCGATTAACGGTCAAATGGCACGGATGCGCTATCGTTCTGGAAATACACAGCATGCACCGATTACTGTCCGTTCTCCTTTCGGAGGTGGTGTGCAAACGCCAGAACTTCACGCTGACTCGTTAGAAGGTCTCGTTGCGCAACAGCCAGGACTCAAAGTCGTTATACCATCGACACCTTACGATGCGAAAGGGTTGCTCATTTCCGCTATACGCGATAACGACCCGGTTATTTTTTTAGAGCATATGAAGCTGTATCGTTCATTCCGTGAAGAAGTTCCTGAAGAAGCGTATACGATTGAAATTGGAAAAGCAGATGTGAAACGCGAAGGTACAGATGTCACATTGATTGCATACGGGGCGATGGTTCACTCTAGCTTAAAAGCTGCGGAAGAGCTTGAGAAGCAAGGTGTTTCTGCTGAAGTAATCGATTTACGTACTGTTTGGCCGATAGATGTTGAAACGATCGTTAACTCCGTTGAAAAGACGAACCGTGCGATCGTCGTACAAGAAGCGCAACGTCAAGCAGGTATTGCGGCACAAATCGTAGCAGAAATTCAAGAGCGAGCAATTTTACATTTAGAAGCACCAGTGCTTCGTGTTACAGCGCCAGATACAGTTTATCCATTTGCAGCAGCAGAGGATCTCTGGTTACCAAATCATCAAACAATTATGGAACACGTGAATAAAGTGATGAATTTTTAAATAGGACGGGAGGTAAAAGGAATGGCTTTTGAATTTAAATTGCCTGATATTGGTGAAGGTATCCACGAGGGAGAAATAGTGAAATGGTTCGTAAAAGAAGGGGATACTGTTCAAGAAGATGATCCGTTATGTGAAGTGCAAAACGACAAGGCGGTCGTCGAAATTCCATCACCAGTTGAGGGAACAGTTTTAAGTGTAAAAGTAGATGAAGGGGAAGTTGCTACAGTCGGACAAACGTTGATTACGTTTGATGCAGAAGGATACGATGCACCAGAATCGGAAGAGGAAGTGGAAGTAGAAGAACCGGTAGAAAAAGAAACACGAGACGTACCGGAACCGGAACGAGATGAGCAACCTGTTGAAACAGAAGAAGCGAAACCGACAGGTAAGCGAGTTATCGCTATGCCTTCTGTCCGCAAATATGCACGTGAAAATAACGTTAACATTCAAGAAGTAACAGGAACAGGTAAAAATGGTCGTGTATTAAAAGAAGATATTGATCGTTACTTACAAGGTGACGATGTTACAGAAGCTGCACCTACTGAAGAGGCGGAAGAAGCAGTTCAACGTCCAGTTGCTGCTGCAGGAGAATACGTAGAAACGCGTGAAAAAATGTCTAGTATTCGTCGTGCTATTGCAAATGCAATGGTAAATTCAAAGACGAAAGCTCCGCACGTAACATTAATGGACGAAGTCGATGTGACAGAACTCGTAAATCATCGTAATCGCTTCAAAGAAGTAGCGGCTGAGCAAGGAATTAAATTAACCTACTTACCATACGTCGTTAAGGCGCTTATATCTGCGTCGAAGAAGTATCCAATTATAAATGCTGCAGTAGATGATGAAACAGAAGAGATCGTTCATAAACATTATTACAACATCGGAATTGCTGCAGATACAGAACGTGGTTTACTCGTACCAGTACTTAAAGATGCCGATCGAAAATCACTCTTTGAAATATCTGAAGAGATAAATGAGTTGGCAGAAAAGGCACGTAGTGGTAAACTAACAGCAGAGGAAATGAGAGGTGCTTCCAACACGATTACAAACATTGGCTCTGCTGGTGGACAATGGTTCACGCCGGTATTAAATTACCCTGAGGCAGCCATTTTAGGGATTGGTCGGATAGCAGATAAACCGATTGTTCGTAATGGAGAAGTTGTCGTTGCACCTGTGCTTGCTCTATCTCTAAGCTTTGATCATCGCATCGTCGATGGTGTGACAGCGCAGCAAGCCCTCAATCAGATCAAGAGATTATTACATGATCCACAATTAATTATGATGGAGGCGTAGAAAGATGGTAGTAGGAGATTTTCCAATAGAAATCGATACTTTAGTCGTAGGTGCAGGACCAGGTGGATATGTTGCAGCAATTCGCGCAGCTCAATTAGGTCAAAAAGTTACGATTGTTGATAAAAGTAACTTAGGTGGAACTTGCTTAAACGTAGGTTGTATTCCATCCAAAGCTTTAATCCAAGCCGGTCATTTAGCAGAAAATGCACACGGAAACGATGAAATTGGAATTACAACAGAAAACGTACAAATAGATTTTGAAAAAGTGCAAGATTGGAAAGGCGGTATCGTCAACCGTCTTACATCAGGTGTTGAAGCGCTACTAAAAGGTAACAAAGTTGACATCGTTAAAGGGGAAGTTTTCTTCGTCGACAAAAATAACGTTCGTGTGATGGATGAAACGCAATCACAAACGTATACATTTAACAATTGTATTATCGCAACGGGATCTACTCCGATTGAAATTCCAGCATTTCCATTCTCTGACCGTGTACTCGATTCAACGGGTGCATTAAACTTAACAGAGATTCCAGAAAATCTCGTCGTTATCGGCGGTGGCTATATCGGTACAGAGTTAGGATCTGCTTATGCGAACTTCGGTACGAAAGTGACAATTATCGAAGGGGAGAAAGAAATTTTAGGCGGTTTTGAAAAAGATATGACAGCCGTCGTGAAAAAGCGCTTGAAGAAAAAAGGCGTTGATATTGTTACAGATGCTATGGCAAAAGGTGTCGAAGAGTCTGCTGACGGTGTGAAAGTAACGTACGAAGCTGGTGGAGAAGAGGTAACTGTCGAAGCGGATTATGTACTTGTGACAGTCGGTCGTAAGCCGAATACGACGGATATCGGTCTCGAACAAGTCGGTATTGAAATAGACGATCGCGGTTTAATTAAAATCGATCGTCAGTGCCGTACGAATATCGATAACATTTATGCGATCGGTGATATCGTTGAAGGACTGCCGCTTGCACATAAAGCTTCTTACGAAGGAAAAGTAGCGGCTGAAGCAATTAGCGGTAAAAAGTCTGAAATTGACTATATCGGTATGCCAGCTGTCGTCTTTACGGATCCAGAAATGGCTTCTGTTGGCTATACGGAACAAGAAGCGAAAGATGAAGGTGTCGATGTAAAAGTTGCAAAATTCCCATTTGCAGCAAACGGCCGTGCGTTATCATTAAACGATAGCGACGGTTTTCTAAAGCTTGTTACGCGTAAAGAAGACGGTTTAGTAATTGGTGGTCAAGTCGTTGGACCGAGCGCAAGTGATGTCATTGCTGAAATTGGCTTAGCAATTGAAGCTGGCATGACAGCAGAGGATATTGCTTTAACAGTTCATGCACATCCAACGTTAAGCGAAGTAACGATGGAAGCTGCAGAAGTTGCTCTCGGCACACCAATTCATATGCTATAATGGAATAAAATGTAAACTATAATGAGAACGAAATAAATGAACGTATGTGCCTCTTTTTTGTATAAGTAATCGTACAAAAGGGAGGCACCTTTTTTATATTGAAATGTTTATTTAAAACGTTTACTTACCTATTTCGTATATACATATTTTCAAACACTTTCATCCGACTACAGCTTTTACCCCTCTACAAACGTTGTCATATGAACGTATAACTAACGTTATTTCGTTAGTTATGTCTCCTAATTTATTTTTCACGATCTGTTCTTCTCGCTATAACAAATGAACGATTACCTTACAACAATATTTTCTCTACATACACATAGGTACGTAACTATTTTTACAAATTAGACTATTTACGATGCGGAACATGTTTATTTATGTAGTTAACGGGGAAGTAGTATTATAAGTTAACATATTTGTCATAATTATTCGCATAAAAATCGTTACTAAAATAAAAATAGGTGTTTGAAAGATCTGTTTGTTGTGAACGAATCGATATGAAAAACATATAATTATTAGTAAGTAAAAAGGATGTGAGTGTCATGAGATATGTTCTCAATCATGTGAAAAAAAGAGACACACGTCAACTTCTTTCCGTCGTTCGGCTGGAAATAGATTATGAACTCGTTACTTTATACGATGCGATGAAAGCTAAAGATGAAAAACTTATAGATGAAACGAAAGAAAAATTAAAGCAATTAGTCGAAAAGCTTCATTCATTATCCGCCTAAACTGAACTACTAAAACAGAACGAGTGATTGTAACGTGCGCATTTGATACAATAGATGTTGCAACTAACATTTATGAGACGAAACAAAAAAATCGGTAGGATGAATATTATTGGAGGAAATTATTGAATGAATGAAGTAGAGCGTGAAGTATTATTTAACCGCTTACGTTCGTGGGTTTTACAAGCCGGAGCGATCATTCGAAAAAAAATAGATGAACCGTTGAACGTAACGATGAAATCGAATCGAAAAGATTTAGTGACAGAGATCGATAAAGAAATTGAAAAGTTTTTCGTCACACGAATTCGAAACTTTTATCCGTCACATTATTTGTTAACAGAAGAGGGTTTTGGTGATCCAGTCAACACGTTAGATGGTACAGTGTGGATTATTGATCCGATCGATGGAACGATGAACTTTGTCCACCAACGACAAAACTTCGCTATATCCATCGGTATATACGATCGAGGGATTGGCGAAATTGGAATCATCTACGATGTCATGCAAAACAATTTATATTGTGCGCTTCGGGGAAAGGGAGCGTACAAAAATGATAAAAAACTGTCACCATTAACTGAAAACAAACGAATCGAAGATGCCATTGTTTGTCTGAACCATCGTTGGCTTTGTGAGAATTCTTTCGTCGATGAGTTAATAATGCAAAAATTAGTAAAAGATGCAAGGGGAACACGGACGTACGGAGCAGCTGCTATAGAATTTGCCCTTATTGCCGAGGGAGCGGTCGATGCGTATATTTCGATGCGCTTGCAGCCATGGGATATTGCAGCAGGAAAGATAATCGTTCATGAAGTCGGAGGATTGCTAACGAAAGTGGATGGTGAATCGGTTAGTTTATTAAAAAGGTCACCAATCGTTTGTTGTAATGCAAGTTTGCATGAACAATTAATTGAAAACTATTTGAAAAAAGCGAAAAAGTGACTTAACCGTCATTTTTTCGCTTTACATATAGCCCATACCCCATAAAGAGAAAGCCTAACAAAATAAATAAACCGACTAGCAACATGTTTTCGTACGCAATTGCTATACCGGATAAACAAAACATTAAAATGACGGTCGTTGCTAAAAGCAACATTGGAAAATTAATTTTTTTCACTTATAAGCACCTCAATTATTCAATGTAAAATAATAAAGCGGCTAAGACGAGCATATTCATCTTATCTAAAAATGTATTGAGTGGCAAGTCGGACAAATATTTAGTATGATGGAAAACGTAAGCGAAGATGTACGATACAAGGAGCTAATGTTACATGAACATTTTATACGACATTTTAGTAGACCAATTTGGTAAAACTCAAAATTTGTTTTGGGCATTTTACGTTCTAAATTTAATCTTTAGTATTATTGCATATAAGTTAGGTTTTGCCCGTGAGTTATCACTGATTAAGTCGATCATCGTTTATATTTTGTTAACTGTCGGAGTTTTTCTCATCACGATTTTTAGCATTATGGAACTACCGATGACGGAATCATTAATTATTATATCGATCGTTTTAGCTATTTACCGTTTCCGATTACATAAAGAACGAAAGCAGCGGGATTAATATCCCGCTGTTATCATTTTTAACGAATACGATTCTTTTTTTCCGCTTTTTTGTTTTTTTCATGTTGATCTTCCCAATTTGCACGAAATAAGTGGAATTTCCCCGTTTTATGACGTTTTAACGTATTTGTTTTAATTCGTTCATAACAAGTGGCACACAAATAAGATTGAACCTTTCGATATATTAATCTTTTGGCTAACAAAGAATGATCGTTTATCGTGTCCACTTGTTCACATAGATCACATTGTACTTCCACGATTTCACCTCAAAAAAACTCATTTTATTCACTATACCATAATGTTTATTAAAAGTGTGACAGGGAAACCTACATATAAGAAATAAAAAAATAGAGGAGGTTGTTCCATACATTGATAAAGCGAATAATCGTTCCGATGGTTGGTATGACAGCAGGGATTATCATACCGTACATGTTACGCAAGCGAAGAGATAAAACGGAAGAACATGTATCGGTTAGTCCGCTCGTTCATGCTGGGATCCCTGATCAAGTAGATCGTTTAGCACACGATCAGTTAGAAAATGCGAAAATGGTATCAGAAGGTTCACAATTTGGTGTTCAATATTTTAACGAAGTAGTCGAAGAACAGACATTGAAACAATAGATGAAAATATTAATCGAGCTGTCGTATGAAAACGTATATCGTTTGATCGACAGCTCGTCTTTTCTGTTGCTCCTCACTCATTTGCTTGCTCTTTTTGGATTTCCTCTAATTGATCTTTTTCTTCATCGCGTAAATTGTCTTCATTTAAATCGTAGTCGTCACGCGACTTTTCAGGGACTGGAAACGTAGGCATATATCTCGCAACGATCGTAGCTAATTGTTCTACGACTCCTTGAATTGGTTCGCCTGCTCTCATTTGCTCATTCATTTGTCGTAAACGATCGACTATATCTGCATCAGCGACTACGATCGCAGTTTTACCGTATGGGTCGTTTTGTAACGCTTCGCTAACAGAATATTTAATCGTTCCAACTCGATCACGCTCTATTTCTCCATCGATATCGACTCCTACGACAGTATATGGACCAGCGATAATAGCGACAGCATCCCGTACGTTCGGAACATCGTTTGCAACCGTTGCTAAATGTGTAGCGATCTCTTTATTTGTCTTTAACGTCTTTTTTTGTTCAGCAATTTGTTGTACATCGATTCGTTTTTCTTCATTTCTCACTTCTTCTTGTTGCACGTCAAATCGTGCATTTTCACCATTTGAATCTGCTTGTTGACAGCCGATCATGATCGAAAACAGAACGGCACATAATGAATAGACCCATTTCACGAAAAATCGTCTCCTTTACTAACGTACTTTATATCGTTTATTGTTAGTAAAAGTGACGCTTTTATACGAAATGACGTAGAAACTTCCTCATTGAAAAGCGAAAATGTGTTCATTAACGAATTTCAATCGTCTGAATCCCTTTAATCGGTTCATCTTTGTTTGAACCATCAGCAAAGTATAAATGGACAGGCCCATCTTCTTTTAATGGTTTACCGTCTTTAGCGAACAATAAATATGAATTATTTAACAAATGTAACGATAAGACAACTTGCTCGTCTTTCGTATGTAACAATGCTTCATTAGCATCAGGCGCCACTTCCGTATGTTCGATAAACGGTTTTAACGGCATGACGTACGATTCTGAAAGAAGTGCTTCACGATCATAGCGACGTACGCTTTTGTTTACGGGCGGTTTGATCTTTTTTTGTGCATATACTTCTAAATCAAACATTTCCGCTGTTTTTTTCGCATGATCTTCCTCTTCTTCTCTCTTCATTTCTGAAAACGCATCGAGAAATTTTATTTTCCGATCGTCAAAAATCCAGACAGACGGATCGATTGTAATAGGAAATTTCACTTTGCCTTTCACTTGAATAATCATTTTTACACCTCGCTTTTCATTATCCTCATTTAGAATATCAAAAAATAAATAATTTTACATGTTTTTGCTCAATTTTAGCCTAAAGTCCGACAAATTTTGCGCATTGTAAAAATCGTTTGCATACGATTTAATAAGAGTAGTAGCATACGTTATCCAGATGTACCAGTTGCATTTTAGTACGTATAAATGTACTATTATTAAGAGTAGATACTTTTAAAAAAATCACTTTTTCATATAAATGTGATACGGAGGGAATGACATCCATGCCGCATGTTACAATGGTACATCGAAAAAAAGCGTACGCGCTTTTAAAAGAGGATGCTGACAAGATCTTACGGCTTATAGAAGTGCAAATGGATAACTTAACGATGCCCCAATGTCCGTTGTACGAAGAAGTTTTAGATACACAAATGTTCGGCTTATCACGAGAAATCGATTTTGCTGTTCGATTGAACTTGATAACGGAAGACGATGGGCGTAAGTTAATCGAGAATTTAGAGAAAAAACTCAATATATTGCATGAGTCGGCACAGAAAACGCTTCATGCAAACGAGTTACGGGACATAAAGACGTAAAAGCTTTGCTTATATTCGTAGCAAAGTTTTTTTATTAAAATTCATCATATTAAATAAGAGCCTTGCTCAATTATTATATATACGTATACTTACGCCATATATAGTAATTGTAGCGTTGCCTTAGATGAGGTGTTCAACGTGAAAAAACTGTTCCAAGGATTCGATTATACGCTAATTATTACGCCACTCATTTTAGCAACATTCGGTATCGTGATGATCTATAGTGCGAGCATGGTCGTTGCGGAAGTTGAAGGATTAGGGAGTACGTTTTATTTTAAACGGCAACTTATGTGGTTTGTCGTGAGTGTAATCGGTTTTTTATTTTGCTGTATTTTTCCGTACAAATATTATCAAAAATTTACTGTCCCTATCGTCTTTATAAGTTTTGTATTATTAGCTTCTGTTGCCTTTTTCGGAGATACGGTAAATAGAGCGACACGTTCGATCGAATTACTCGGTATTAATGTACAACCATCCGAATTAGTAAAATTGACGCTCATTATTTATATCGCGTCCGTTTATGCGAAAAAACAAAATTATATTGGCAACTTCGTTCAAGGCGTCATCCCGCCGCTTGTCTTAACATTAGGGATGGTTGCTTTTATCGTTGCACAACCGGATATCGGAACGGCTACGATTATTTTGTTCATCGTCGGTGTCATCGTCGCTAGTTCAGGAATTCGCTTTCGCCACTTGCTATTACTCTTTTTCGTTGCAGCCGTCATTATTATCATGGCGATCCCGTATTTAGTTACCGATACACGTATCGCTCGATTTAGTGGGGCGTATCAACCTTTTTTAGATCCGGAGCAAGATGGTTACCATCTAATTCAGTCGTACTTAGCGATAAGTGGTGGGGGCATTAGCGGTGAAGGTTTAGGACAAAGCATTCAGAAGTTAGGTTATTTATGGGGTGCGCATACAGATTTCATTATGGCTGTTATCGCGGAGGAGCTTGGCATAATTGGTGTTGTTATCGTAATTGGCCTCTTTTGTTTGCTTACGTTACGTGGTTTATATTTCGCAAAAAAATGTACCGATAGCTTTGGGGCGTTACTTGCAATCGGAATTACAACGATGATTGGCGTGCAAGCGATTATTAATTTAGGTGCTATTAGTGGAGTATTGCCGATCACTGGTGTGACATTACCTTTTATTAGTTATGGTGGTTCATCACTTTTCGTCGTCATGGTTTCAATGGGGATTTTAAACAACGTAGCAAAAAATATCCAAATGAAAGGTGAACGATCGAAAGTAGTTCAAAAAGAATCGATAAATTATAAATATGGGAGAGGTAGAACATGGTCGATAGACAAACGATAAACAAAGTACTTGTAGCCAATCGAGGAGAAATCGCAATTCGTATTTTTCGGGCATGTACAGAGCTAGATATCCGAACAGTCGCCATTTATTCAAAAGAAGATGCAAGTGCATTACACCGTTATAAAGCGGACGAGTCTTATTTAATTGGGGAAGATAAAAGTCCAATTGAAGCATACTTAGACATCGAGGGGATCATAGAACTTGCGAAATCTGTCGAAGCCGATGCGATTCACCCGGGCTACGGATTTTTAGCGGAAAACATCGAATTCGCAAAACGGTGTGAAGAAGAAGGAATTATTTTTATCGGTCCGACGAGCGAACATCTCGATATGTTCGGCGATAAAGTGAAAGCGAAAATGGAAGCAGAAAAAGCTGGTTTACCGATTATTCCGGGTAGCGACGGGCCTGTATCATCGATCTCGGAAGTAAGACAGTTTGCCGAGGCGCACGGTTATCCGATTATTATTAAGGCCTCGCTCGGTGGCGGTGGTCGTGGCATGCGGATTGTTAAACATGAAAGCGAATTAACAGACGCATATGATCGTGCACGTTCAGAAGCAAAATCGGCGTTCGGAAACGACGAAATTTACGTAGAGAAGTTCATCGAGAACCCGAAACATATCGAAGTCCAAATTTTAGGTGATACATATGGCAATATCGTTCACTTGTATGAGCGTGATTGCTCGATTCAGCGCCGTCATCAAAAAGTTGTAGAAGTTGCCCCAAGTTTAGCACTTTCAGATGATTTACGGGAACGCATTTGTGGTGCAGCGGTTCAACTTGCCCAAAACATTAACTATGTTAATGCGGGTACAGTAGAGTTTTTAGTGACTGGTGATGAATTCTATTTCATCGAAGTAAACCCACGTATTCAAGTAGAACATACGATCACAGAAATGATTACAGGTGTCGATATCGTCCAATCGCAAATTAAAATCGCAGAAGGGCGTAACATGTACGATCCGTCTGTCGGAATACCAAAACAAGGTGACATACGTACGAATGGATACGCGATTCAATCACGAGTAACGACGGAAGATCCATTAAATGACTTTATGCCTGATACAGGGCGAATAATGGTCTATCGTTCTGGTGGTGGATTCGGAGTGCGTCTCGATGCTGGAAACGGTTTTCAAGGGGCTATCATTTCGCCGTATTATGATTCTTTACTCGTCAAAGTATCGACATGGGCGTTAACGTTTGAACAAGCAGCGCAAAAAATGGTGCGAAATTTACGAGAATTTCGCATTCGTGGAATTGAAACGAACATTCCGTTTTTAAAGAACGTTATTTTACATGAAAAATTTATGACTGGAGATTACAATACGAATTTTATCGATGAAACACCGGAGTTGTTTAAGTTTCCAGAACGAAAAGACCGAGGTACGAAATTACTTACATATATCGGAGATATGACGATCAACGGTGTCGACGGAGTGGAGAAAAAGGAAAAGCCACGATTTGCCCCAGTTCAGAAACCGAAAGTAGATACGTTACAACCGATTCCGAAAGGTACGAAACAGTTACTCGATGAACACGGTCCAGAATACGTTGCTAATTGGTTGAAAGAACAGAAACAAGTGTTATTAACAGATACGACGTTTCGGGATGCACATCAGTCGTTACTAGCAACTCGTGTTCGAACGAAAGATTTACTTGAAATTGCTGAACCGACGGCACGCTTACTACCTGAACTCTTTTCCGTTGAAATGTGGGGCGGAGCGACGTTTGATGTTGCTTATCGCTTTTTACGGGAAGATCCGTGGGTACGCTTGAAAAAGTTACGTGAAAAAATGCCGAACATTTTATTTCAAATGTTACTTCGTGCAAGCAATGCAGTCGGCTATACGAACTATCCAGATAACGTAATCGAAGCGTTCGTTCATGAAAGTGCGAAAAATGGTATCGATGTTTTCCGTATTTTCGATAGTTTGAACTGGCTTGAAGGAATAAAGCCAGCGATTGAAGCGGTAAGAAATAGTGGGAAAATTGCGGAGGCTTCAATCTGTTATACGGGTAACGTCCTAGATAAAGGTCGTTCGAAATACGACTTATCGTATTATACAAATCTCGCAAAAGAACTTGAGAAAGCCGGTGCCCATATTCTCGGAATAAAAGATATGGCAGGTTTATTAAAGCCAGAAGCAGCATATCAATTAGTGACAAATTTAAAAGAAGCGATCGATATTCCGATTCATTTGCATACGCACGATACGAGCGGAAACGGTATTTACTTGTATGCACGTGCCATTGAAGCAGGGGTTGACGTTGTGGATGTCGCTTGTGGTGCAATGGCTGGATCTACATCACAACCGAGTGCACAAACGTTATATCACGCATTAGAAGGAACGGATCATCAACCGAAAATATCAGTCGAAAACTACGAACAATTGTCCGCGTATTGGGAAGGAGTACGTTCTTATTACGAAGATTTCGAAAGTGGTATGAAAGCGCCACATACGGAAGTATATTTCCATGAAATGCCTGGTGGGCAATATAGTAACTTACAACAACAAGCGAAAGCGGTCGGGCTAGAGGAACGATGGGACGAAGTAAAAGTGATGTTCAACCACGTTAATAAAATGTTTGGCGATATCGTCAAAGTAACACCATCATCGAAAATTGTCGGTGATATGGCACTCTTTATGGTGCAAAACGATTTAACCGAAGAAGATATTTATGAACGTGGCGAGTCGATCGATTTTCCTGCTTCTGTCATCGAATTTTTCCAAGGGAATATTGGACAACCAGTCGGTGGCTTTCCAGAGGAATTGCAACGAATCATTTTAAAAGGGAAAGAAAAGATCGAAGAACGTCCAGGTGCATTATTAGACCCTGTTGATTTCAATCGTTTACGAAAAGAGTTAGAAACTGAATTAGATCGAGATGTAACGAATGTAGACGTCATTTCATATGCGTTATATCCTGATATTTATACGAGTTATGCAAACTTTACAGCGCAATTTGCAGATGTATCTGTGCTAGATACGCCGACATATTTTTACGGCATGCGCCTTGGAGAGGAAATTGAAGTAGAAATTGAAAAAGGAAAAACGTTATTCATTAAACTCGTTTCGATTTCCGAACCTAGATCAGATGGAACGCGTGTCATTTACTTCGAATTAAATGGTCAGTCGCGTGAAATTATTAT
>DATGRY010000101.1:0-3613 GCA_035303165.1 Pseudogracilibacillus sp. | reverse complement strand
ATTTTGTATCAGTCTCTTTGTTAAAACTTCAACGATCCCTATGTAAAGTGTAGTCCCCCACTCTTGACATATGACTGGATTATATAAAAAACACGTAGCTGAAAAGTGAGCTACGTGTTCACGATGTCCATATAATACGAGAAAAGAGTAACGATTACTTTTCCATTTTACTAATGTATTCTTCTAGTTTTTCCACCCGCTTTTTCAACGACTCAATCTCCTCTGTCCAATCAGCCGCTGGCGCTTGAAGTTTAGTAAATAACGATTTTATAAACGTAATCATGACGATAATAAAAACGAGCAACCCAGCATAAACGAAAAACATTATCTCCATCGTGATTATCGACACCTCCCTGGACTAACTTACATCCACACTCCTCTGATTGTCCGGGGAAACACACCTAGCTGGACTAACTTTCACCCACAAGCCGTTTTTTGTCCGGGTAGGCGCACCTTGACGGACTAACTTTCGACCGCGCGCCTCTGATTGTCCGGGTAGGCGCCCCGTTATACGGACGTGTTCATTCATTTTTGTTTTGCAGTTTTACATGAATATAAAAAGCACAACCGGCAATAAACGTCGGAACGGTAATTGCCATTGCAATACCTGAGTAAGCACTATTAAAAAATGCAATGTTCGTCATGTGAGTAAACATAACGATAGTAAGTGTTATAAATAAACCGTTTATGTAGTTCACGTTTTTATTTCCCCCCTTGTTTTTTAAAAACGTGTTTCATATTGACTTTATCCGAAAGACATTTATAATGAGTGAAAAACAGAATAAAGGTGGGCAGATCATGAATACATTTCATACATTTTTACATTCGATTGAAGACGAATCTAATCGCAAGAGAATAGAAGAAGTGTTGTTATGGGTAAAAGAACAATTTCCTCAACTTTCACCCGAAATAAAATGGAATCAACCGATGTTTACGCATCACGGCACATTTATTATCGGCTTTAGTGTCGCAAAAAAACATTTAGCTGTTGCACCGGAAAAGGTGACAATCGAACAGTTTAGTGATGTAATTAAACGTACAGGATATAGTTATACAAATCAACTCATTCGAATTAAATGGAACGAAAAACTGGATTACTCGTTACTTCACGAAATAATCCAATTTAACATCGAGGATAAAAAAGATTGTACGACATTTTGGCGTAAAGAATAAATTACGTGTCGCGATTATTCGCCTCGACCTTTTGTTCGCCATATTTTTTATGAATTTTTACCGTTTCAACGACATAACTATTGATCTTTATAATAGTGAAAGTATACGGATCATAGTGGATGACAGAGCCTTTTTTTACTTCTGGATTATTTCTTAATATCCAGCCACTTAATGTCTCTACATCATCGGTTTCAAAGTCGATATGTAATCGTTCACGCAGTTCGTATAAAGGAGTTTTACCTGAGACGATCCACTCTTCATCAGTTTGTTCTACAATTAAATTTTCTTCTCGATCGTCGAATTCATCTCGAATGTCCCCAACAATTTCTTCTAAAATATCTTCGACGGTAACTAATCCTGCGGTCCCACCGTATTCATCGTTGACGATCGCTAAATGAATATGTTCCTTTTGCATCGTAAGAAAAACATCCCGAATCGGTGTCCACTCCGCAACGTGAATAATCGGTCGAATAAACGGTTCTAACGTTTTTACGTCACCGGTTTGTAATTGCGCTGTAAAAACATCTTTTAAATGGATGAAACCGAGTACGTGATCTTTATCTTCTTTGACGACCGGATAACGTGTATATTGACCGGATGATAATATAGCGATATTTTTTGCAAAACTGTCTTCTTTATATATACATACCATTTCCATACGTGGTACCATTATTTCTTTTGCGACTCGTTCATCAAACTCGAAAATATTTGCTACGTACGTCATTTCCTCCTTATTAATTTCACCGCTCTCATAACTATCAGTTAAAATAATTTGTAATTCTTCCTCTGAATGCGCCTCCTCCACCTGATCCATCGGTTTGAAACCAAATAATCGAATGACTAATCGTGCGGAACCGTTTAAGAGCCAAATAAACGGATACGTTATTCTGTAAAAAAATATTAACGGTTTGGCAACGATTTGTGCGATTGCCTCTGCTTTTTGAATAGCGATCGTTTTCGGCGCCAATTCACCAATGACGACGTGAATATATGTAATGAAGAAAAAGGCAGTAGCAAAAGAAAGTATCGATAAAACAGCTGGTGAAACGTGTAGAGAGGCAAATAACGGCGTTAAAAGTCGGACGACGGTCGGTTCTCCGAGCCATCCTAAACCGAGTGCTGTCACTGTAATACCGAGTTGACAAGCGGATAAATACCCGTCTAAGTTGTGCAACACTTTTTTTACGTGTAATGCACGTTTATTTCCTTTTTGGATGGAGGAGTCAATTTGCGATGGTCGTACTTTTACAATGGCAAATTCGGCAGCGACAAAAAATGCTGTTAACATGATGAGTAGAAAAACGAGCAATATGTTTACGATTTCCAATGACGCCCCTTGCACGTATCGTCGTACAAGGAATCACCTCCACGATTACGATTGAAACATATTCATTTCATTGAAGTTTTTTAAAAAATTATATGAATGCTAATGAAGTCGTGCCACTGTGCATCATTGTTTGCATAAAAACTGCAAACTCTATCCGCAGCCAAGAAACTATCTTCTTGACACTGTTCATCCATGTTCACATAAAAAATATGGACGAAACTTATTTACGAGTAGTTTTCCCTACGAATGAAAAATCCATTCGCGAGCTATGTCAGCACAAAAAACGACTTTCCACGGATGTTACGTATCCATTCATGGAAAGCCGTACGCTTATGTTAAGACGTATGTTTCAGTAAGATAGCAACGAAGTTTTCTAAATAATGTTTGTCTGTTTCATCGAACCGATTGTAGATCGGGCTGTCAATATCGAGGACGCCGATCACTTCCTCTCCATTGATTAATGGGATGACGATCTCCGATTTACTTCGGGCATCACACGCAATATGCCCAGGAAATTCATGCACATTGTCAACAAGCATCGTTTGTTTCAACTCTACCGCTGTTCCACATACTCCTTTTCCATATGGGATACGTACGCAAGCAGGAAGTCCTTGAAATGGACCGAGAACGAGTTCATCGTTTTTCCATATATAAAAACCGACCCAATTAATGTCGTCTAAAAACTGATTTAACAATGCGGAAGCATTCGCTAAGTTAGCGATGAAATCTTCTTCATCGGCAATAAGTGCCCGTAACTGCTCGATGACGAGTTCGTAGTTTTTGGTTCGATCTTCTGTATAGTAAATCGGCTCAAACATATTTGTACCGCCTTTCTTTTTTCTATATCATAACAAATTATCCGAATGAGCACGAACTTAACGAGTTTCATGGAAATATTATTTCCCTATCGTGCTTTTCCAAAATAAATTTAAAAAAGCGACTACGTATTGTAATCGCTTCTTACTTTTTAACTAGATCGATTCTTCGCCTGTTCTGTATCGCGAATATTCTTTTGAATCGTAATCGCCGCAAATAAACTTAAAGCAAATGCCATACCGTAAAAACCTTTTTCACTTAACGTAATACTACCAGCGTTATATAAACCGATCGCCA
>DATGRY010000100.1:0-14617 GCA_035303165.1 Pseudogracilibacillus sp. | reverse complement strand
TCGCTTGGGAGAAACGACTCGGTGTCGTGTGGAAGACGAACCCTCACATATACGATCCGAACGTCAAGGAAATGTTGGACGTTGCAGCAGATGAAAGGATTGTCGGCTTTCTCCATCTCGGCTATTTCGATAAAGCGCCGGTGAAAAAAGAACGACTTCCTTTAGACGAAAAGTTTATTCGTTTTAAAGGATAAATAATTAGATTATCATTTTCCCTTGACAAACAAATAATGATTGCATACAATAAGACACAACTTATACGATTACGTGCGATGAGAAAGAAGAGTAGTTTACGGACGTATCACTTCAGAGAGCTAGAGGTCGGTGGAATCTAGCGTGATCGCGTAAATGAATGGACTTTCGAGCTTCAAACCGAAATGATGAGTAGGCTTTGACGTCCTTACCTCTACGTTACAAGAGGTCGATCGAATCGTTATCTATTCGATCGGTTGAGAGAGCTTTT
Organism: Pseudogracilibacillus sp.; assembly: GCA_035303165.1. Classification (GTDB taxonomy): domain Bacteria; phylum Bacillota; class Bacilli; order Bacillales; family Amphibacillaceae; genus Pseudogracilibacillus. The sequence goes on along the minus strand of DATGRY010000100.1, from coordinate 14,154 downwards.
TACAAGCTAACAAAGGTGGTACCGCGATACTTTCGTCCTTTTTATTGGATCGAAAGTTTTTTTATTTTACGATACAATTTTATAACGACAAATCTTTGCGTAAGAGGAGTACGTTTTTCACCCGTACGTGCCAGAGAGCTAGGAAATGGTGGAATCCTAGTACGTACCGAAAAGCGGAATGGACTTACAAGAGCTTTCCTGAACGAACTTTTCTAGTATGGAGAGACGTTGGTTCCGACGTTACACGGATAGGATATCGGCATTCAACTTACAAGCGCCCGTATCTGAATAGAGCGAAAGTGTCTTTTCTATTGGCACTTTAATTTGAGGTGGCACCGCGGAAATGTTCGTCCTCTACAGACGTTGTAATACGTTTGTAGAGGACTTTTTTATTTTACGAAGGGATGGATCATAATGACAGATGTTTTATGTAAAGTTCGCGAAAAACATGCGGATACATTAACACCCGTTTCTATTTTTAAACGTTTAGACGGAGCGAGAAAATTTTTGTTAGAAAGTTCCTTTCAACACGAGACGAAAGGAAGATATTCATATATTGGCACGGAACCGTACGCACAAATTATCGGACGACATGACGAGACGACCGTCTACGATTTTACTACTGGTAAAAAAACGACGTATAACATGAACACACTCGAATATTTGAACATACATTTTCCGAATGTGACATGTGACATACCGCTTCCATTTATCGGTGGAGCAATCGGCTATGTAGCGTACGATGCAAAGCGACAGTTCGTTCACGTTGGTGATGAGCTACCTGATCCGCTTATGATGCCTGATTATCACTTTTTACTTTACGATACGATCATTGCATACGAACATGTCGCCGAGAAAGCGCATATCGTCACGTTAAACGTCCATGACGAAAGTGAAGACCAACTCACGATGCGCCTCGAAAACATCGAACGACAACTAGAACGACAAATGACGATCGATGATCCGGACCTTGCACCGCTTACTTTTAAGCCGCAAATTTCGGAAGTGACATTTATCGAGGGTGTGAAAAAGGCGCAACGTTACATCGAACGAGGAGAAGCTGCTCAAATCGTCTTATCACAACGGATGATTGCTGACATAGAGTGCGAACCTTTCTCTCTGTACCGGAAATTACGCGTCGCCAATCCGTCCCCGTACATGTTTTATATCGATTTCGGAGTCTATTACATTATCGGAGCTTCGCCTGAAAGTCTCGTACATACGACAGGAAGTGACGTCGTCACAAATCCGATCGCTGGAACGAAGCCACGAGGAAGTTCCGTCCACGAAGAAGCAATGTACGTGAAAGAACTAACGACAGACCCGAAAGAAATTGCCGAACATGACATGCTCGTCCAGATGAGCAAAGAAGATTTATCTACCGTATGTGAAAAAGAATCGGTACGCGTTCCCGTAGAGAAACAAGTCGTAACATATGAACACGTCATGCATTTAGCTTCAGAAGTACACGGAACGTTACGAGCAAATAAAACGAGTATCGATGCATTACAAGCTTGTTTGCCAGCAGGAACACTTTCTGGTTTTCCGCGAGAACGGGCGATGCAAATTATTAACGACATTGAAAAGGAAAGACGCGGCTTTTATGGTGGAGGTGTCGGTTATGTCTCCTACAACGGTGATATTAATTTTGCGATTGCGATTCGTTCGCTCGTTATAAAGGATAAAAAAGCATACTTACAAACAGGAGCTGGCATTGTAAAAGATTCCGTCCCGGAAAGTGAATATGCGGAAACGATTCATAAAGCGAAATCATTAACGAATTTAATAAAGAAAACGAAGGAGGAAGTAGTACAATGAAAGATTACTTACAAAAGCTGATGAACAATCGACATTTGACGTTTTCAGAAATAAAAGAAGCAACGAACCGCTGTTTAACCGGAAATATTTCCGACACAGAAATTGCAGCTTTTTTAACAGCGTTACGAATGAAAGGGGAAACACCGGAAGAAATCGCCGGAATTGTTGAAGTAATTCGTGGAAAGTCGGAGTTGAGTTCATTATCGTTTACAAACGTCATGGATAATTGCGGTACAGGCGGGGATCGCTCGAACAGCTTCAACATTAGTACGACGTCGGCTTTCGTTTTAGCTGGAGCCGGTATTACAGTGGCGAAACACGGTAACCGGAGCATTTCTAGTCAAACAGGTAGCGCGGACGTATTAGAACAGCTAGGTGTATCGCTTTCGTTTTCGAAAGAACAAATAGAACAAATATTAAAGGAAAATAACATCGTCTTCCTCTTTGCACCGCACGTCCATACGAATTTACGTCCATTTATGAAAGTGCGTAACGAACTCGGGCTTCCAACTGTGTTCAATTTAATTGGACCGCTTACGAATCCGCTCGAGCTCGACTCACAAGTAATCGGTGTGTATGATCGAACAAAACTGAAGACGATTGCTGAGTCATTAAAAGAACTCGGAAGAAAACGTGCCGTCGTCTTAAATGGTGCTGGGTATATGGATGAAGCATCACTTGCAGGCGAAAATCACCTCGTCTTATTAAACGATGGGGAAATTGAGTCGTTAACACTCCATCCGCACGACATTGACCTCAACGTATACGATAACGATGCGATCAAGGGTGGCGATGCGAAACGAAATGCGGAAATTTTATTAAGTGTGTTACGTAATGAGCCGAGTCCGTATTTAGATACGGTGTTATTAAATAGTGCGATCGGTTTTTACGCGAACGGAATGGCACCGACGATAAAAGATGGCGTACAAATTGCACGAGAAACGATTGCAAGTGGGAAAGCGTTAAAACGATTAGAAACGTTAGTTCAATTTAGTAAACGTATAAAGGAAGCGATGTAAGATGACGATTTTAAATAAAATTATAAAGAAAAAACGTGAAGAAGTAATGACTTTGAGAAAGGACAGCTTTCCATCGGTCATGAAGAATAAAGACGTGAAACCATTTTCCGAAATTTCCCGTGAGAAAAAGATGATGAATATTATCGCTGAATTTAAGCGAGCTTCACCGTCCAAAGGTGTTATTCGTGACGGGCTCGATCCGGTTGAACATGCAAAGTTGTATGAACGAAACGGTGCAAGTGCAATCTCCGTCCTAACAGATACACCATTTTTCCAAGGAACGTTTGAAGACTTACAACGTGTGCGCGAGGCTGTTCGTCTACCGATTTTATGTAAAGATTTCATTATCGATCCGATCCAAATTGATCGAGCGAAAGCGTCGGGAGCAAATATAGTTTTGCTCATCGTTGCAGCACTTGATGATGAAACGTTACAACGGCTTTATACGTATGCAAAAGAGCGAGGACTCGAAGTGTTATGTGAAGTTCATAATGAAAGTGAAATGGAACGCGCCCTCCGATTAGACGCAGAAATTGTTGGGATTAATAATCGTGATTTAAAAACGTTTCACGTCGATTTAACGACGACAGAAAAACTAGCGCGTCTCGCTAAATGTGAAGATGTCCTTTTAGTAAGTGAGAGTGGACTGAAAACGAAGGAAGATGTCGAGACGGTCGCACGTTTCGGGGCGCAAGCAATTTTAGTTGGAGAGACGTTCATGACAGCGGAAAATCCAGCACAAAAGATACAATCATTCCAAATTCCGTTACAAGATGAGGTGACGTTTTAAATGCTCGTTAAAATTTGTGGAATTACCGATGAACAAACGGCAAAACAAGCGGTTAATGAAGGAGCGGATTTTATCGGTTTCGTCTTTGCACCGAGTTCACGACGAATCGCTCCTGTCGATGCGAAAACGATTATCAAACAGATACCTGCTCACGTGAAAAAGGTTGGCGTATTCGTCGAAGAGACGATCGAAAATATGCATTTCATCGCTGAATTCACTGGACTCGATTACATTCAACTGCACGGCAATGAACCAGCACACGTTGCGAGCCGATTACGCTATCCGATTATAAAAGCATTTACGCTGACGGAAACGGACGAACGGACGATGGCGACATATCCGTGTGATTATTTGTTAATTGATAGTCCAGGAGAGAAGTATCGTGGAGGTTCGGGAAAAACGTTCGATTGGAGTTTGTTTGAACAGTTTAATATCGATCGAGAAAAAATCATCTTAGCAGGGGGACTGTCAGCTCAAAATGTGCAAGAAGCAATTCGCACGGTGCGACCTATCGCTGTCGACGTATCGAGTGGTGTCGAAACAGGCGGAAAAAAAGATAGCGAAAAAATCCGTTCGTTTATAAAACGAGCGAAAAGTGCAAGTAGCACACGACATCATGTCGTATGAAAAAAAGAAAGGATGGAACGAATGAACTACTATAATATGCCTTCGAATAAAGGGCGTTACGGCAGTTTTGGCGGACGTTACGTACCCGAATTACTTATGCCAGCTTTACTTGAACTTGAGGAAGCATATAATACGCTTAAACAAGATACAGATTTTTTAATGGATATGAACGACTTGTTAACACAATATGTCGGACGCGAAACACCGTTATACGAAGCAAAAAACTTCGCGCGACACGTCGGTAACGCGAACATATTTTTAAAACGGGAAGATTTAAACCATACGGGTGCGCACAAAATTAACAATTCGATCGGCCAAGCACTTTTAGCGAAAAAAATGGGCAAAACAAAAATCGTTGCGGAAACAGGAGCAGGACAACACGGTGTCGCAACGGCAACTGTTTGTGCTCTATTAAACTTAGATTGTATCATTTTCATGGGCGAAACAGACGTGAAAAGACAAGAGCTAAACGTTTTTCGTATGGAGTTGCTCGGTGCAGAAGTGCGCAGTGTCGCGCAAGGAAGTGGAACGTTAAAAGACGCGGTAAACGAGGCATTACGTTACTGGGTTAGTAACGTTGAAGATACGCATTATATACTCGGTTCGGTTGTCGGTCCACATCCGTTTCCTCAAATTGTCCGTGATTTTCAGTCAGTGATCGGGCATGAGACGAAACGGCAAATCGTCGCGCAAACGGGACGTCTTCCGGATCACGTCGTTGCTTCTGTCGGTGGTGGTAGTAACGCAATGGGTATGTTTTATCCGTTTATTGACGATGAAACGGTAAAATTGTACGGTGTCGAAGCTGGTGGTCTCGGTGTGACGACGGAAAAACACGCTGCGACATTAACGAGTGGAACGACGGGTATATTGCACGGAACGATGACGAAGCTACTCCAGTCGAACGACGGGCAAATTAAAGAAGCATTTTCCATTTCTGCAGGTCTCGACTATCCAGGCGTCGGACCAGAACATAGTTATTTAGCGGAAACAAAACGAGCAACGTACGATTCAGTGACTGACGAAGAAGCACTAGAGGCGTTTCAACTACTTTCAAAAACAGAAGGGATCATTCCAGCACTTGAAAGTGCACATGCGGTGAGCTTTGCCGCCAAATTAGCGAAAACGTTGCAAACAAATGAAACGATCGTCATCTGTTTATCAGGTCGCGGCGATAAAGACGTACAACAAGTAAAGAATAGATTGGAGCGATCGTAATGGGGATGAAGCAAATAGAAAACTATTTTAGAAGTGTACAAAATAAAGGCGCTCGCCTCTTCGTTCCATACATCGTTGCCGGTGATGGCGGACTAGACGTATTACATGAACGAATCAAACTACTGGAGGAATCTGGGGTTGCTGCTATTGAACTCGGCATTCCTTTTTCTGATCCAGTAGCGGACGGTCCGACGATTCAACAGGCGAGTGAACGGGCCCTACAGAACGGAACGACATTACGGAACGTACTTGAAGTTTTACGAGCGCATAAAGCAGAACGAAACGTGCCAATCATTTTAATGACGTACGTAAATCCCATTTATGCATATGGGATCGAGACGTTCGCACACGACTGTGCGACAGCTGGAGTTTCTGGCTTAATCATTCCTGATGTACCGATGGAAGAAGAATCACTTTTAGCTGATGCATTCGCAATGAATGAACTAGCATTTATTCGCCTCGCTGCCTTGACGAGCCCGGAAGAACGGTTACGGGATATCGCTGCTAAAACGGAAGGCTTTTTATATGCTGTATCTGTTACCGGGACGACCGGAGAACGACATACGTATGAAGAGCGAGTATACTCATATTTACAAACGTTAAAAACGTATAGTGACGTTCCTGTTCTTGCTGGGTTCGGTATTTCTCACCCTGAACAAGCAAAAACTTTCGGAAATTATTGTGATGGAGTCATCGTCGGTAGTAAAATAGTCGACTTGTTCCACGCTGGAAAAGATGCTGACGTAACGAAATTTGTGAAAGAAAGTATTTTTTAACAACTATCGCACGTACGTCAATGGGTAAAAGATAGTATCGTAAAACTGGCGTACGTACATCTTTGAATAAATGAACATACGGTAAAATGGTGCGCGCGTATACGTGGAAATATGACAACCTCGACAACAACATATGTCGAGGTTTTTTACGCAATTCTTATGTCGTGATAGAAAAGTTCATCATTTTTTCTACGATAGTAACGACATCTTCTACTTGTGGAACAGCTTTTCGTTCTAGTCGTTTATTGTTCGGAATTGGTACAGCTTTTCCACCGAGTCGTTTAACCGGTGCTTGAAGTGCGTGAAACGCTTTGTCTGCAATGATACTCGCTATTTCCGCTCCGTAACCGGCTCGTTCGACCGCTTCGTGCGTTACTAATGCACGGCCCGTTTTTCGTACGGATTCAAGCACCGTAGCTTCATCGAAAGGCACGAGAGTGCGCGGATCGATTACTTCGACAGAAATTCCTTTTTGCGCTAATATATGTGCTGCTTGCAATGCTCGTTGGACGAGAATTCCTGTCGCAACGACTGTTATATCTGTCCCTTGACGTTTTATATCCGCTTTACCGAGTGGGATACGATAGGGTTGGCCGGGGACCGTTCCAGTTTTATCATATAAAAGTTTATGTTCATATATAATGACAGGGTTACCATCTTCAATCGCAGCAATCATTAATCCTTTTGCGTCATATGCTGTTGCCGGTTGAACGACTTTTAATCCTGGAATATGGGCTAGCCACGCTTCTAAACTTTGCGAATGTTGCGCCGCCGCTCCTGTTCCGGAACCACTCGGTGTACGCACGACGAGTGGAACGGATGCTTTCCCACCGAACATGTAACGAATTTTTGCTGCTTGGTTGACGATTTGATCAAGTGCAAGCGTTAAAAAGTCAGAAAACTGAATATCAACGATTGGGCGCATACCAGTTAATGCTGCCCCAACAGCAACACCCGTAATCCCTAGTTCACTAATCGGTGTGTCGCGAACACGCTCTGTACCAAATTGTTCAAGCAAGCCTTTCGTCACGCCGAATGCCCCGCCATAGATGCCAATATCTTCTCCAAGTAGAAAAACGCGTTCATCATCTTCCAATTTATATTGCAGTGCTTCTCTTATTGCCTCTCGATAAGTGATCGTTCGCATCGTGATCCCTTTCCTTTTTGCACACTTTTAAGCATGTTCGGCTGTACATGTACTTTACGTGCAACGTTACTCGTTTTCTTTCGCACGTTGTCACTGTTTTCAACAGTTTTTAAACGTACGACTATATCCGTGTTCGATAAAAGTCTTATCAAGTATTACAAATGGTGTACGACATCCATCACGCTAAGTTACCTTCTCAGTTTCATACAGTTTTTAATCGGTACGTTACGGGATGAAAACAATTTCCGTTAGGAAAGTTACGAGCATACGTAAGTTATACGTAAGACGTTCATTTCCTTTTACACTTCGTAAAGTGCCTCTTTAGATAGACAAAAACTTTACTTTAGTTGCTCATGCGTAAACATCGCGATACAATTCGCATTCCGTAGGCTCCTCGCTTTCTCGAGCGAACGTCACTGCGTCATTTATTTCCTCTTTCACTATATCTTTCATCGTTACAATGTTTGATTCATCTAATATATTTCCTTCTAAAAGCGAACGTTCAAACAGTTCGATCGGATCCCGTTTTTTATACGCTGCAACTTCTCGTTCGGAACGATACACTTGTTTGTCACTACGCGAATGTCCTTTATAACGGTACGTTTTAGCTTCAATAAGCGTTGGACCGCCGCCAAAACGCGCATGTTCGATCGCTTGACGAGCTGTTTGTTTTACTTGTAGTACATCATTTCCATCGATCGTTATCCCAGAAATACCGTATGCGTCCGCTCGCTTAGAAAGATCGGTAATGTTCGTCATCACATCGATTGAACTCGACATTCCGTACTTATTATTTTCACAAACGAAAACGACAGGTACGTTCCAAATCGATGCTAAATTTAGTGATTCATGGAAACTCCCTTCATTCGTAGCACCATCTCCAAAGAAACAGATAGTGACGTGCTCTTTTCGTTGCATTTGTGCACTTAATGCAGCTCCAACGGCAATCGGAATTCCACCACCGACGATACCGTTCGAACCGAGATTTCCACCTGCAACGTCAGCGATATGCATCGAGCCACCCTTCCCTTTAGAATATCCAGTAGCTTTCCCGTAAATTTCCGCCATCATTTTTCGAACGGATGCCCCCATTGCGATGCTATGACCGTGTCCGCGATGTGTACTCGTAATCATATCGCCTGTACGTAGCTCAGAACAAACACCGACTGCGACTGCTTCTTGTCCGTTGTATAAATGAGTCGTGCCGTGAAACTCTCCGTTTTCTAGTGCCTTTTCTACCGCCAATTCGAAATAGCGAATACGTAGCATCGTTTTATAGAGGGAAATTGCTTCGCTTTTATCGATATGAACATTGCTAGAGCGACTCGAGACAGAACGTAACGCTTCTTCTTTTGTAACTGGATGTTCGGACGTACGTATTTTTTTCTCGTTCATGAACCGATCCCTTCCTTAGCTTAAATAGCGATGATATAACGCGCGTGCTTTTTCAATATCGTTCGTGCCATGGATAAGCGCACGTCCATCACGGAATAAAACCATTCGCTCGTCTGCAACCGTATAAGAAAGCAAAAATGGATTGACCTCTACTTTTCCACCCGTTTTTTCTAGCTGTCTTCCAAGTAGTTCTAGATCACGTGTCTGTTTTTCCGGCGGTCGAATTTGTACGGACTGGCGCCCACAAAGAACAGCTGTTTTCGTCTGTTGGTCAAACTGTAAAAACGGGTACGTCGCTTCTTCGCTACACGATGGGCAGTCCGCTTTCTTTAGCGTTTGGACGTTCATGGCGACCGTTTGATTTTCCCATAAGTCGAATGAAATAAGTTTTTTACGTAACTTATCCGTATTACCTGTCAAAATTTTTAATGCTTCCGTCGTTTGATGAACGACGACTTGACTTGCAGCTGGGTGAATAATTCCTGCTGTATCACACGTCGGCCCTCCGACCGGAACAGTTTCTAATAAACAGTGTAAACACGGCGTTTCTCCTGGAATAATCGTATAGCTCATCCCATAACTTCCGACACACGAACCGTATATCCACGGAATGGAATGTTTTTGACTAATATCATTTATGAGGAGACGAATGTCAAAGTTATCCGTTGCGTCAAGAATTAAATCGACACCTTGAACGAGCGATTCTACTTCCTCTGCTGTCACATCGAGAATAAGTCCGTCGATTTCGACTTCCGAATTAATTGCGCGTAATTTTTCCGCAGCTGCAACTGCTTTTGGGATTCTATTTTTCGCATCTTCTTCTGTAAAGAGCTGTTGACGTTGTAAATTACTCCATTCAATATAGTCGCGGTCTACGAGAGTTACTTTTTTTACTCCGGCACGAACGAGCACTTCCGCACTTTGCGTTCCAAGGGCTCCAACACCGATGATTAGGACGTGTTTATCACGTAGACGCCGCTGTCCTTTCTGACCGATCGGTGTAAACAATGTTTGTCGAGAGTAGCGATCGTCTGTCATAGACTCAACCCTTCAAGCGGACTACTCGCTGTTGCCGTTTTTTTCTTCGGAATTCGGCCCGCTTCAAAGCCAAGTCGACCTGCTTCTGTTGCAAGCTTCATCGCTTTAGCCATTTTGACAGGATCTTTCGCACCGGAAACAGCTGTATTTAATAACACTCCATCTGCACCTAATTCCATCGCATACGCAACATCTTGCGGTGAACCGATTCCAGCATCGACGATAACGGGAACATTCGCCTGTTCAATAATAAATTCTAAGTTTAACGGATTGACGATCCCGAGCCCGGAACCGATCGGGGATGCTCCTGGCATCACTGCATGTGCTCCAAGTTCTTCTAACCGACGCGCTAAAACGACATCATCAGATGTGTACGGTAAGACGATAAAACCGTCTTCAAGTAGCATCTCCGTTGCCCGTAACGTTTCGACTGGATCAGGTAATAACGTTTTATCACAGCCGATAATTTCCACTTTTACCATATGACAAATACCTGAAGCTTGTGCGAGTTTTGCAATGCGAACCGCTTCTTCCGCTGTACTAGCACCGGCTGTATTCGGTAAAAACTTAAATTTATCTAAATCAATTTTTTCTAAAAAGTTCGGTTGACTCGGCTCATAAATGTTCATACGCCGTACGGCGAATGTTAGCACTTCCGTTTCGGAAGCGTCGACCGCTTCCCGTTGAATATCGAAATCAGAAAACTTCCCTGTTCCTAAAAATAAACGAGATGAAAATTCATATGGTCCTATTTTTAACATCGTATTTCCTCCTTAGATTGTATGAGAACAGCTTATTACCCTCCACCGACAAATTGGACGAATTCTATTGTATCGCCCGGTGCAATTTTCGTCTTTTCATGTTCCCCTTTTTGTAAAATAACTTCGTTATGTTCGACGATAATGACTGGACTTTTTAATTCCAAATGTTCAATTAATTCCGTAATCGTTGATATCGATTTCGGGACGTTCATTTTTTCCCCATTAATGACAAGATTCATGTAACCCCTCCTTTCAACGAATCGTACAGATGTTTTGCCGCTTCTTCCGGTTTCTCAGCGAAAAAAATAGCGGACAGTACAGCGATCCCTTTTGCACCCGATTGCAAAACTTCATTTACTCGTTGTGGCGTAATTCCACCGATCGCAATGACTGGCACGGTCACACTTTCTACTACTTGACGTAGTTGTTGTACACCACGAGGCTGCAATCCTTTTTTGGAGTTTGTTTCATATATATGCCCGTAAACAACGTAGTTTGCGCCAGCTTGGGCACTTTCTTTTGCTTCTTGTACGGAATGCACAGAACTGCCAATACGCATCGTCGGAAACTTCTCCTTTACACGGGCAACATCGACACTATGTCCAGCTAGTTGCACTCCAGCTGCTTCTGCGACGAGCGCGACATCAAGACGATCGTTCACGATTATTTTTTCTAGAGGAACATGATGTTTAACGAGTTTATCAATTGCTTGTACGTGTTTGCGTGCTGTCCACGATCGTTCCCGAATATGAATATAATCAACAAACGGTGCTATTTCTGATGCGATCGAAACGAACTGACCAAGCGATTGTTTCCCCGTTGAAATGGCATGTAGTTCACATGTCATCTTTCTCCTCCAATCTTCACGTACATTTTAAACCATCAAAAAAACCACTTTCCGATAAAGAAGGAAAGTGGTAGTTATGCAAATTAATGATACATAACATACAGCACTTCCCTTCGCTAGCTTTAACTAGATCAGGTTATAAGAATCCCGAAGTCTCACTTCGATCTCAGCCTGTTTCACAGGCACCCCTAGTGTATATGTTGCTATTCTATTCACTTTTTATAGTAGCACGGATCGACGAAATGTCAAATCGTGTGAGTGTTTTCCACCCCATAATTGCGCCTTTACAGTTTTACGCAAAAAGAGTTTTTGTTTCCGTGGCATCTAAAGTATCGGAAAAATTCAGCCGAATACTTACTATTTCAATTCTATCCTCTACACTTTCGTCAATTTCGCTGTTTCTGTTTCATATTTACCATCCGATCCTATACACTATCGTGTATTTTGCTGTTTCTGCTTCATATTTCACGGCTCCCCCCCACGGGTACGCATAAAACCGTTCGAGTGTTTCCGACTTTGTCGTTTATCGTTTATTTGTATTTTAATAACTAGAGGAAAAACGTATTTTGACGTTCGTTTTATCTTTATTCCACATTTCGCATAGATGCATCTACTTTTTCAATTGAACAATTGTCCTAAAATATGACATTCAGCTCAGGGGCACGGACGCATTTTTCAAAAAAGTAGACGAGAAAACAACCTGTTATAAGTACCGTACATATAGTGTTATTGTAGATCACTAAAAAGGAGATGGAAATATTATGAGCTGCGGCAGTCCTTCTTTTAGCAGTAGTGGGAATTGCGTCGTCGATACGGTAAGGAGAATATTAGAGGCTCAAAGAAAAGTAGCCGAAGATCTATCACGAGGATGTACAATTAGTTGTGATCGCTCTGTTGAAGACTTACTTTCTCCTGGCGTAACAATGCCTGTGAGTAGAAATACGACAGTTCCGTTTATACTTTTTTCTGGAAAAGGTGGTAAACCTTTTATCGGCTCGGGTTTTGTTCCCGTAACTGATAACGGTACGACTACGTTCCAATGTTTAGAATCGCCTGTTTTTAAAGTTCGTGGTTTTGAGCGTAACTCAAAACATTGTGTAAAATTAGAACTCTTAACACCTGTAGCCGATGGCAATGGTGATACGGGCACGTTTACCGACTGTAGTTTATGTAGTGCGTATGCTGACATGACGATAACGAATTTCCAAGAAACAGGACTCTGTATTACAGTTGACTTACGCTGCTTCTGCGGTATTACTTGCTTAGATCCGATTACACCTGCCCCGATCAATAACGCTGTTTAATCCAAAAGTTGTAGAGGGATATCTACTCCCTCTACAAGTTTTTTTATCGTACAAAATGCTGTTATACTTCCTTTACAAAAATAACACCACTACGAACAAGCCCAATCGTCTTCCATAATAAGTATAACGTCAATACAATTAAACCGATTACCTGAACGAGGGCAACGATCTTTAAACCAACCCAATTCGTCGCAACATATAAATGAAGCGTCGCACTAGTTACTGCTGCACTTGGGAATAAGTATGCCCACCAAGAGACGAAAAAAGGAATCGTGAAAAATCGCTTTAGTTGAAACAACAAAAGGAGCCCAAGATAAAAAGCAATCCCGAATAATATATAAGCAAATACGTCCAATTTATCCGTTAATTGTACATACGAGACGAAACCGATCCCCGGCGGTGCCATTAATATAAAAAATGTCGGCTGCAGTTTTGCCGGCATTGGTGGATGAAAGAAAATCCGGTTCGTAAAAATTGTATAGTAAATGATGCTGTACAAAATACCGATACTAAAAAACGTCCAATTAATAACTTCATGTACGTGATATACACCGGCTAGCGGAGCGACGATGTTCCCTACAATTGGAATGAACCACGCCGGGTTAAACTGTTCAATCTGGAACGAATGAACCCAAATGACCTTTGACAAAACGGCGAGTGTAAGTGCCGTTTGCAATATTGCACCACTTACCCAAAGGACGAGCGACACCATCGGTGAAAAGTCATAAAATAGACGTGCAAGCAACAACAAACTAATTGATATTGCACCGAAAAAATTCATCTTTACAGGATGAGCAAAATCTTCCTGCACATCCGCAACGTAGCGAAAAAGACGATATAAAAATATTAGTCCGTTTACAATGAATAATAATGAAGCTAAAATGAGCGCAATGAGCGAATAAATGGACGATAATTCGTACATGTTTTCTACTAGTCGTAAAACGAGCGCGACACCGGCAACACCCATCACACTAGAAAATAGCGCAACTGGAAAATAACGAATTCCTTTTTCTGCTTCCATCGCTTTCATATCAATTCCTTTCTTTTAAATACCCATACTAGTATAATGAACTTACTATTCATGATACGAACAATGTGCCTGTTTGTCATCTTATACGCTCATTGGTCAAACGGCATATCGTTCCGTAAAGAAAGGAGTTTTTCCGATCAATACTTTCCCTCTATGTCATACAATGGCAGAAATTGATGAGCTTATTTCAGCAAACGAACTTAGTTTTCTTTATGTAAGTCAAGAAAACTGCAGTGTCTGTCATGGGTTAGAGCCACAAATAAAACAGATGCTCGAAAAGTATCCACGAATTGTCGCGAAAAAAGTAGATGCTAGCGAAGTTCCCGAAGTAGCCGGGAAGTTTTCCGTTTTTACGGCACCTGTTCTTCTACTTTTCGTACATGG
>DATGRY010000099.1:0-3163 GCA_035303165.1 Pseudogracilibacillus sp. | reverse complement strand
AACGTACACTTTTTAGCAAGGTTTTAGATAGTGGATCTTAAAATAGGAAACACTCCTTTGTTTTTCGTAAGACTGTATAGGCTCCGTGGCGAGATTTGAAACAAGAATGTAATTTTCCCTAATTTTGTTGTGATCTTGAGGGGGCTTTGAAACAGGAAGGTAGTTTTTCTCGATTCTGTTGTGATCTTGAACGGATATTGAAACAGGAAAGTAGTTTTTCTCGATTCTGTTGTGATCTTGAACGGACTTTGAAACAGGAAAGCAGTTTTTCCCAATTCTGTTGTGCTCTTGGGCGGACTTTGAAACAGGAAAGCAGTTTTTCCCAATCCTTTATAGGGTCGAACGAGGAATTTGAAACAGTAACGTGACTTTTCGCAAAACTGTAGAGGATAAACGGTAAAATAAGAAACATTCGATCGCCCTTTAAAAAACCCGGAGAGCGAAACCCGAAACGCAATATAGGAAACACTCGTCCCTGCCCCTTTTTGCAAAAAATTAATCATCCATCTCCTACTGAACACAATTTTTCTAGAACAAAATAAACTGACCAAAAAATGGAATGTGCTATATCGTCATTGGAGCTCTTGACTTTTTAAATACGAACAATGATAATGAGAGAAAGGTATTTTTTACTATAGACAATAGATGAAATGGACTACTATATTTATCGAGGAAATATGTCGTGTAGAGTTGTAATTTTTTAAAAATATTCATAATTCATTACATAACGGTGTGTCTTCTCTTCTCATTGCTTCATTTTAACTAAGGCAACTATCTTTCGCGTCCAATCTCCTCGTACGTAACACCCATTTCTCTTTCCGACTAGTAAAATAAAAAGCAATGTATTGCTTGTTTTCTTCTCTAATGGTAGGTGGAGACGATTTCTACTATGTCTTTTATGTGGCACAAGGAGCAGAACTTAGAATTTCATGCAATTTCGTGCCATGTTAGAAAGGCCCTATCATCAGACCAAGAAAACTGATAGAAATAATCAAGATAACATAGGAGTAAATAAAGAGAAACAATTCGCCAACTTCAAGAAACAACAAACCATATAAAAAAGAAAAACGAAAGGAATGGGTTGATTGGCTAAAAAACAAATTGAGCAAGCATTACAAAACTATGTAAACAAGGGGTACACGCTCTGTCCGGATACGAGTTTTTTAATGAATGCAAGTGATGTATTGGCAGCATATAAGCGTGAACGCATTGTCATTTCCAAACAAGTGTATAATGAATTAGATGAAATGAAAAATGCGCCGCAAGGTGCGGGTCATAATGAGCTTCGTTGGGCAAAAGAGGCGCAAGATGCGTTGATGTTACTAGATGATATACGTGCAACCATCGTAGAAAAAAGTCCATCGGACGTATTCGTGCGCTACGATTTAACGAATAATCGCGATGAAAAAATTGTTGCAGACTATGTGCATTACCGGGATCAATATGAGGGAAAGGTTATTTTTTTAACTTTAGACGCTGATTTGCAAGCGATTGCACAAAATACACCGTTAGACGTAGCGGATGTAAACATAAAGAAGTTCCATAGAAAACGTAAGCAAGAGTTACAAATATATACGACGGATGAAATTGTACAGGGGAAAAAGGTAAATCCAATTCATCGCTTTTTCCGCCGTGCATATATACTGATACGCAATATAAACGAAATGGGTAAAAAGATTGTGTATACTGTCGGTGGAATTATCATCATTCTTGCGGTCATTGCTGGCCTATTTAAATAAGGCCGTCTTTAGATTGTCAAGGGTAGAATGATCACACTATAAATAGACGAAAGAGGTGCAACAATTCATGCTTTCATTTATAAAACAATTATTTTCAAGTGAGAAAAGTGAATCAGCGACAGATCTCTTTGAGCGTTCGTTACATAACGTCGTAAATAATGGCGGGGGGCATGGGGATTTTTCTGCATCAAACATGTTCCAACATAGTAGTGACGATGGAGATACGGATTGGCATTTACGCCAAGCAGTTGAGGATCACCATACGTTTATGGACGATCACGAAGAAATGACTCGACAGTTTAACGAACAAAATCAAATTAATCAAGATATGCAGCAACTACAAGATATGCATGATCCGTTTACGAATCCGGGTCAAGATATGATCATCGATGAACAGCATCACGGAATTGATCATGGGCTCGGCATGAACGACATGCATGACGATCATTTTTAAGCGTGCATATATAGTAGTGTTAACGTAGCAGAAAAGGATGAGGCACATTGATTAGTTTATATATAGCTGCAAAAGTAGTAGACGAAACGACAAATTCTCTTTTAGTCTTTTTTGGCATTCCGCTCATCGGTTTTTTGTATTTCGGTTATGTACATCGTCTTATTTTTAAAAATAGGGGACGTACACATGGAGCAGCGTTCATCTCTGGGCTTGTCGCAACGGGGCTCGGTCAAGCGTACAACGGGCAAGTAATAAAAGCAGTCATATTTTTCGCTATTCAATTCGGTATTATCATCGTGGCGAATATGGGAGACACTGTTTCCGACACGTTTATTTGGGTCTTTATAATTTTTTATATTTTTACGTTAATCGATGCGTGGCGCAATGTGTATAAAGCGGAACGAAAAACGCTCGTAGACCGTCGGATGAAAGTAGTAAAACAAAAGGCAGATGTTATTTTACAACATAAAAAGGCGGAAAAAGAGTTCGGAGTCGATACGAATATTTTAATGCACGAGCCTGACTTACTCGTCTATTTGTTAGATAACCATTCTCTCGATTTATATATGAGTATGATGGTATTTAATGAACTCGATGGGTTGAAAAATAGTTCTAATCGTGAGACACGTTACAATGCACAGCTCGCTTTTGATGTCATCGAGGCATTTCAACAACGGGGAAAACTGCATTTGCTTAAAACGCCGAAAACAGTCGATATTCGCAAATATTCGTTAAGTGGTTCGCCGGATGAAAAAATTATCGGAACGTATTTACGTGAAAGGGAAAATGGCAGAGCTAATTTAATGTTTTTATCGAATGATAAAGGGGCGCGCATTCTCGCGCGAAATGCCGGTTTACCAGTAGTAGAGTTAAATCAATAACGCGTGGGCACATTTGAGCAACATAGGGATCGTTTAACATACGTAAAACAATGGCTGAAAAGGAGACTTCTTTTCAGCTTTTTAATTTT
>DATGRY010000098.1:0-9126 GCA_035303165.1 Pseudogracilibacillus sp. | reverse complement strand
AAAGTTATCGCAAGACGCTTTACGGGTTACAATTCATTCATCAACGTTCATGAAATACTCTAGTGGTACTTTTTATTCTACCAAGTTACCGCTACATTTTTCGGTAATTACAAAGAATCGTAGTTTCCTAGTGGACGTCCTCGCGGATATATTAATTTATCCTATGTCACCGTCGAAACCGAAATTGATAAAAAGGTCCGTATAAATGGTACCGTTAGAGCGCCCAATGGTAACTAATTTTGTTACATATCTGTAAAAGCCGCTCACTCTACTAGTTTTACCGCAAAAGTCGTAACTTATATTCAAAAAGCGAGCATTAAAAAAGAAGGTAGCTCGATTGTTACAGACTTTTTATATCAGTACTAAAATAAGATGAGGCGGATCGAAAGTAACCACTGCAGATGTAAAATTGAGCTTGGAAAAATTATGTGGTAAACGAATTTGATGTTTGACTAAATCACGTTTACTTTTATCTAAGTTTTGTTATAGCTTCTTATTTTATTAAAAATCTTTAGGAAACCCCCGTCTCTTTATGGTAAACTATATAAAGCAATGATTTTTCGCGACATTTGAGGTGGAAAAATGACAGTTAATAAACGGAATATTATTTTATTTTTTATCGCATCCTTTGTGATCGGTGTTTTAGGTGCTTTTGTCGGGGCAAATATATTTCAAACAGGTTCGAACGTACCGAACAAAATGGATGTTCCTTTTACGAAAAATAAATCAGATTCAGAACTTGAAGAAGATTTGCAATTAATAAAACAAGCATATGAACTAATCGACCATCATTATATCGAAGATGTTGATAAAGATGAGTTGATCGAGGGCGCTATTCAAGGAATGCTAGATACGTTAGATGATCCGTACAGTTCTTTTATGAACCACGAAGCGATGGAACGGTTCCAAGAGCAAATACAATCCTCTTTTCAGGGAATTGGTGCAGAAGTTAGTATGGTCGATGGAAAAGTAACGATCGTCGCACCAATTAAAGACTCCCCTGCAGAAAAAGCCGGTTTGCGACCGAACGATCAAATATTGCAAGTTGATGGTGAAGAATTGGACGGTTTAGATTTAAATGAAGCGGTGGAAAAAATCCGAGGGGAAAAAGGGTCAGAGGTTGTGTTATTAGTACAACGTAAAGGTGCCTCCAATCCATTTGAAGTTACGATCGTTCGAGACGATATACCTATTGAGACGGTTGAGGCAAAAGTGACGGAACATGACGGGAAAAAAACTGGAGTCATTCATATACACTCCTTTGCGGAAACGACTGTAACGGAATTTACAGAAGCGTTGGAAGAGATTGAAAGTAAAGATGTAGATGGATTAGTTATCGATGTTCGAGATAATCCTGGTGGTTTATTAGATGCGATTGAAGATATTTTACAATTGTTCGTTCCACAAGATATTCCGTATTTGCAAATTGAAGATGGCCAAGGCCGAGTGGAAGAATATTATTCAACGTTGGAAGAGAAAAAGCCATATCCAATTTCAGTAATCATTAACGAAGGTAGCGCATCTGCTTCGGAAATTTTAGCCGTTGCTATGAAAGAGATAGGGTATGATGTCGTAGGTGAAACGAGTTTTGGAAAAGGTACAGTTCAACAGGCAGTACCACTTCAGGCAGCAAATGGCGAAAGTACGATTAAATTAACGTTTTATAAATGGTTATCTCCAAAAGGTAATTGGATTAATGAAGTCGGTGTAGAGCCTACTGTGAAACAAAAACAGCCAGATTACTTTTATGTTCAACCGTTACACGTTGAAGAAGCGTTAAAGCTCGACGATACAGATGAGCAAATTGAAACGGCGCAAAAAATGTTAACGGGCCTCGGTTACGATCCTAAACGTAAAGATGGCTATTTTGATGAACAGACAAAACAAGCAGTTACGGCTTTTCAGCGGGACCATCATTTACAGGAAACTGGTGAAATCGATGCGAAAACCGCCGGTGAACTTGAATCAAAAGTAATTGAAAAGATTCGTAGTGGTAAAGATGATAAACAACTACAAAAAGCAATAGAAGTACTATACAAATAGTAGGGCTGAAAGTTAGGTGAAACGAACGTGGTAGAAATGTGGGCAATAGAACTAGGAAAAGGAATAGTTCGTCTATTCCTTCATCCTCTTCTATATTGGACAGTGATCGTTTTTTTACTCATCGGATATGAACGTGTGAAACGGGAGCGTCATCATTTCGGTGTTAAAATACACCGGTATTTTGCAGAAGGTAAAGGAACGTTTTTATTAGCTCTTTTCTTTAGTATCATTATTTCGGTCATCGCTATCGTATTCGGATTAACATTGTCCTTAGAAGCGGTCGTTTTGTTAGCATTTGTAACATTTCTATTAAGTTTCTTTCGACCACCGATGCTTTTATCTGCAGCTTATACGATTGGAATTACTTTTATTTTGTTGTTCATTACATCGTTTGTACAGTTTTCTTTTCGTGATCCGTTTCATTTATTACAAACGACTAGAACGGAACAATTCATTAGTTTAGCTATTTTCACAGGGCTGTTATTAATGGTTGAAGCATTGCTTATAGGGCAAAGAGGAAATGATCGTTCCTTTCCTTCGCTCGTACAGAGTAAACGGGGGATTTGGATTGGCCAACATGAAATGAGACGCTTGATGCTCGTACCATTTTTCGTCTTTGTTCCTTATACGATCGATTCGTCGTTATTACCGATTTATCCAATCTTTCAGCTTGGGGAGACGACGTACAGTTTGTTCCTTATTCCGTTCTTAATTGGGTATCGCTATACGACGACGACCCAGTTACCACGAGATGTATCGCGCCGCTTAAGCAATGCGACACTACTTTTAAGCTTTCTCGTTCTTTTAGTTGCAGTTAGTAGTATTTATTATGCGCTCTTGTCTTATGTAGCGATCGGACTAGCGATTATGGGTAAAGAATGGATTATGTATCGTCATCGGCGGAAAGAAGAACGAGGACAAGCGATCTACACACCTCTCGATCGAGGAATTAAAATAGTTGCTACAATTCCAGACAGTCCAGCGGAACGGTTAGAAATATTAGTCGGTGAAACAGTTTTACGTGTAAATGATATAGATGTGAACAGTCCGAGTGATTTTTATGAAGCGTTACAAAATAGCGGTGCATTTGTAAAATTGGAAATTGAAGATGAACGAGGGGAAGTACGCTTCGTCCGTAGTGCGTTTTATGAAGAAGATCATTATAAACTAGGAATTATCTTTGCGGAGCACGTTTCCGAGCGAATGCTTGCGATACGTTAAAGTAAAAATGGCTGTCTCACCTCTCTAAAGAGGCGCAAAATAGTAAACAACATATCAAATCTAACATCGAATCATACTTCATTCTATTACTCATGAGCACTGCATGTTGCAGTGCTTTTGTTAGCTGTTGTATTGTTTTTGCGCTTACACTATTTATGAGAGGAATAAGAGGGGATCACCCTTCTGAAGAAGCGCTAAGTAAGGATACGATTGAAATCATCAAAATCATCCTAATTACTTTTGGTGAATATATATTACGATTGTGCCAGCAATCATTATCGGGCTTATCTTCTATTTTTATATTATTCCTCGTCAGGAAGAGGATTCCATCAAACGATGAAGCGTTAAAAGGTTTTATATTACAGTAATCTGTCGTGATTGTGGAATATAATTATTACAAAAAAAACTCAGATATGGAATTATGAGTATTTTTGTGTTGCGTCTTCTAATTTTACTCAACGTTTATACATAGTGTTTTCCAGTCGTACACTCGTTTGCAAATCCTAATCAATAAGCTACAGTGTCGTTTTTGTTGGCAGTTTTATATGACTACAAAAATTGTTGTATGTCCTTGAAAAACTCCTTTATAGAGTTAACGTATGTAGTAAATGTACGTTAGTGTCGGCCCATTTGTATATTTCAATTCAAGGACAAACGTTGAAACTGCAATATTGAATGATCATTATGTTTATTTTAAAATTACTTTCAACCATTCATACTGTGAAACGGAACAGGATAGTCACTTTGACTTTTATCAGTCCTATAAAGCGTTAAATATAAAAAAATGAAATAAACACGGATTAAATTACTACGAAATTTATTTTTCTCTTATTGACATAGTACAGTTATTAGAAAAAATGGAATGTTCGTTCGCACCTATGTTACAATGAAAGTGCTAAATTTGAGCGAATTTGTGACAGATAGGAGTTCTAACGATATGGAAAAGTTTGAACTTGTCTCTTCATTTGAACCTCGTGGTGATCAACCGAAAGCGATTAAGCAATTGGTGAAACAAATAAATGATGGCCAAAATCATCTAACGTTACTTGGTGCTACTGGTACGGGGAAAACGTTTACAGTTTCTAATGTGATTGCAAAAGTGAATCGACCTACACTCGTTATCGCCCACAATAAAACCCTCGCTGGTCAACTATATAGTGAATTTAAAGAATTTTTCCCAAACAATGCGGTCGAATATTTCGTCAGTTATTATGATTACTATCAGCCTGAAGCATACGTTCCGTCGACGGATACGTTTATTGAAAAAGATGCAAGTATTAACGATGAAATTGATAAATTACGTCACTCGGCAACGTCTGCATTGTTTGAGCGGCGTGACGTCTTAATCGTCGCGAGTGTATCATGTATTTACGGGTTAGGTTCTCCAGAAGAATATAAAAGTCAAGTTATTTCGATTCGAATGGGAATGGAAATAGAGCGGGATGACTTGTTACGCGAGTTAGTTGATATTCAATATGCGCGAAACGATATCGATTTTAAGCGTGGTACATTTCGTGTTCGCGGTGATTCAGTCGAAATAATTCCAGCATCAAAAGAAGAACATTGTATTCGAATTGAATTTTTCGGAGACGAAGTAGACCGTATTCGGGAAGTAGATGCGTTAACGGGAGAAATTATTGGTGATCGTGAACACGTAGCCATTTTCCCAGCGTCTCACTTCGTGACGGCGGAAGATAAGATGAAATTGGCGATTAAAAATATTGAAAAAGAGTTAGAAGAACGATTAGAACAATTACGAGCAGAGGATAAACTATTAGAAGCACAACGGTTAGAACAACGGACGAATTACGATTTAGAAATGATGCGCGAGATGGGTTTCTGTTCTGGCATAGAAAACTACTCACGTCACTTAACGTTTCGTGAACCTGGTTCGACACCGTATACGTTACTCGACTTCTTTCCGGATGATTTTCTCGTCGTGATCGATGAATCGCATGCGACGCTACCACAAATTCGTGGGATGTATAACGGGGATAGAGCGCGGAAACAAATGCTCGTCGACTACGGTTTTCGTTTACCATCAGCCCTCGACAACCGTCCATTAAAATTTGAGGAATTTGAGAAAAAAGCGAAGCAAAATGTATACATTTCCGCAACTCCCGGTCCGTATGAAATGGAACATACGAAAGAAATGGTCGAACAAATTATTCGTCCGACAGGTTTACTCGATCCGAAAGTCGAAGTCCGTCCAGTGGAAGGACAAATCGATGACTTAGTCGGCGAAATTCATAAACGTATTGACCGTGATGAACGTGTACTTATTACGACGTTAACGAAACGAATGGCGGAAGATTTAACCGATTATTTAAAAGAACTCGATTTAAAAGTTGCTTATTTACATTCGGAAGTAAAAACGCTTGAACGAATTGAAATTATTCGTGACTTACGCCTCCGTAAGTACGACGTTCTCGTCGGGATTAACTTGTTGCGAGAGGGGTTAGATATTCCAGAAGTGTCGCTCGTTGCGATTTTAGATGCGGATAAAGAAGGCTTTTTACGTTCAGAACGTTCACTCATTCAAACGATGGGACGGGCTGCCCGAAACGAAAACGGAAAAGCTATTATGTATGCAGATACGATTACAGGTTCGATGCAAGTTGCAATTGATGAGACGAATCGACGCCGCAAGATTCAAGAGGCATTTAATGAAAAACATGGAATCGTCCCGACGACGATTAAAAAGGATGTTCGTGAATTGATTCGTGCGACAGTCGTTGCTGAAGATGAGGACGATTACGAAGACAAAAGTTTGACGAAAGTATTAGAAATGCCGAAAAAAGAACGTGAAAAGGTAATTGAACAGATGGAAAAGGAAATGCATGAAGCTGCGAAAGAGTTGAACTTTGAACGTGCAACCGAACTTCGGGATATTATTTTCGAATTAAAGGCGGAATTAAGTTAGACCATCCAAACTAATGAAAACTGAAGGATGAATAATGTATGGCGAATAAATTTATAAAAATACGTGGAGCAAGAGCACACAATTTAAAAAATATCGATATCGATATACCGAAACATCATCTTGTCGTCGTAACTGGGCTTTCCGGCTCTGGGAAATCTTCTTTAGCATTTGATACGATTTATGCGGAGGGGCAACGTCGTTATGTAGAATCCCTTTCTGCTTATGCTCGTCAATTTCTTGGGCAAATGGACAAACCTGACGTCGATATGATTGAGGGATTGTCGCCAGCGATTTCTATTGACCAAAAAACAACGAGTAAAAACCCACGCTCGACAGTTGCTACAATTACGGAGATTTACGATTATTTACGACTTTTATATGCACGGATTGGGCGACCTGTTTGTCCAGCACACGGAATTGAAATTGCATCGCAAACAGTGCAACAAATGGTCGATCAACTTTTAGCGTATCCAGAAAGAACGCGAATGCAAATTTTAGCCCCGGTCGTTTCTGGGCGTAAAGGAGAACATGTGAAAGTGTTCGCAGATTTACAAAAAGAGGGGTTCGTTCGCGTTCGTGTAAACGGTGAAATGTATGAAGTAACGGACGAAATTAAGTTGGATAAAAATAAACATCATTCGATTGAAGTCGTCGTCGATCGGATCATTATTCGTGACGGTGTGGAAAGTCGTCTAACAGATTCGCTTGAAACAGCACTTCCGTTAGGGAATGGTCGCGTCATCATCGATATTATCGACGGAGAAGAAATAACGATGAGTGAAAATCATGCTTGTCCGGAATGTGGTTTTTCGATCGATGAATTAGAACCACGACTCTTTTCGTTTAATAGTCCGTACGGAGCTTGTCCAACGTGTGATGGGCTCGGAACGAATTTAGAAGTTGATATAGATGCGGTCATACCCGATTGGTCACTTACCTTAAATGAACATGCGATCGATGCGTGGAAGCCGATCAGTTCACAATATTATCCACAATTATTACAAAGTGTTTGTGCCCATTATGGCATCGATATGGATACACGAGTAAAAGATTTGCCAAAAGAACAAATGGATAAAATTTTATACGGTAGTGGCGAGGAGTATATTACATTTTCGTACGTGAATGATTTTGGAAAAACGAAGAAAAACGACATTCAATTCGAGGGAGTCATAGCGAATATCGCTCGTCGCTATCACGGTACGTCAAGCGACTTTACACGGGAACAATTAGAGAAATATATGGCGGTACATGCATGTCCTACGTGTGACGGTTACCGGTTAAATGAACAGGCACTCGCTGTTTATGTCGGTGGCAAACATATCGGTGAAGCGACAAAATTGTCGATTCACGAGGCACATACGTTTTTCAGTTCGTTACAATTAGATAAAAAAGAAGAGCAAATTGCACGCATGATTTTAAAAGAAATAAATGATCGACTAACGTTTTTAAAAAATGTTGGACTCGATTACTTAACGTTATCGCGTTCGTCGGGAACGTTATCCGGTGGAGAGGCGCAACGAATTCGGCTTGCAACGCAAATTGGATCGGCTTTAACGGGTGTGTTATACGTGTTAGATGAGCCGTCTATCGGCCTACACCAGCGAGATAACGATCGATTGATTGAAACGTTACAACATATGCGTGATTTAGATAATACGTTAATCGTCGTTGAACACGATGAAGATACGATGCTTGCGGCTGACTGGATCGTCGACATCGGTCCCGGAGCGGGCGAGCACGGTGGAAAAATTGTTGCAACTGGACCACCGGAAAAAGTAATGAAAGATAAACATTCGTTAACTGGTAATTATTTATCTGGTGAAAAGTTTATTACCTTACCACCTGAACGTCGTCCACAAAACGAACGTTTCATTGAAATTATCGGTGCCGAGGAGAATAACTTGAAAAAAATTGACGTTCGTTTTCCGATCGGCTTGCTAACAGTTGTTACAGGTGTTTCCGGCTCCGGAAAAAGTACACTCGTAAACGAAATTTTATATAAAGCGTTAGCGCAACAATTGTATAAAGGGAAGCATCGTCCTGGAAAACATAAAACGATGAAAGGATTAGAACATGTCGAGAAGGTAATCGACATAAACCAAGCACCGATCGGTCGTACACCACGCTCGAATCCTGCTACGTATACAGGCGTGTTCGACGATATTCGTGATGTGTTTGCCCAGACGAACGAAGCGAAAGTGCGCGGCTATAAAAAAGGACGCTTCAGTTTTAACGTTCGCGGTGGACGTTGTGAAGCGTGTCGTGGCGACGGTATTATTAAAATTGAGATGCATTTCTTACCGGATGTATACGTTCCGTGTGAAGTGTGTGAGGGTAAGCGATATAATCGCGAAACGCTTGAAGTACGGTTTAAAGGGAAAAATATTGCCGATATTCTCGATATGCGAATCGAAGAGGCATTACAGTTTTTCGAAAATATTCCACGGATTAAGCGAAAATTGCAGACGATTTATGATGTGGGACTCGGGTATATTAAACTCGGTCAACCGGCGACGACGTTATCTGGTGGGGAAGCACAACGGGTTAAGCTTGCAAGTGAACTTCATAAACGTTCAAATGGGAAAACGGTTTATATTTTGGATGAACCTACGACTGGCTTGCATACAGATGATATTAACCGTCTTCTCGCCGTATTACAACGTCTCGTCGACAATGGCGATACTGTCATCGTCATTGAACATAATTTAGACGTCATCAAAACGGCAGATCATATCGTCGATTTAGGACCCGAAGGTGGCGATGGCGGTGGTCAAGTCGTTGCGACTGGTACACCAGAAGAGATTGCGAAAACGGATGGCTCTCATACCGGGATGTATTTAGCCTCGATATTGGATCGGGATCGTAAACGAATGGAGAAACGATTAAAAGAAATAGTTGAAAATGCATAAATAAAGGTAACACGAATTTCGTTTAGCACT
>DATGRY010000097.1:0-8919 GCA_035303165.1 Pseudogracilibacillus sp. | reverse complement strand
AACGTGGAAAACTAACGGTTGCAGTATCGACGAACGGCGCTAGCCCGTTAGTTGCGAAAAGAATACGGGAACAAATTTCGGATCTAATGGATCATAATGAGTTAGATGCACAAATCGATACAATTGCACGACAGCGAGCTGACATCATTCAACACGTTAAAAATCGACGTAAAAAGAAAAGTTTATTAGAAAAGTTAACGAAAGAGTATTTCATGTAACATTACTAAAACAATACTTCGATAAAGCGCGTAGGCGCTTTTTTATTTTAATTTTATCATTCTTTATCACTTAAAACGACTTAAAAAAATGAAAGGAATAGTGCAAGCCATATTTAAAAGTAGAGCTTAGATAAGATTACTCAAATTACCCTTATGTCAGAACAGTAGTCGCATGGAATTTCAGTGCACACGTAATGGTGGAGGGTTATCTGTTCCTTTGGATAAGCTCTATGCATTTTTTCATTTAGCATCCCTTCTACAAACCAATTTTTTACTAGATAAATATACTTCTTCTCGTTCAATATGAATAAAACAACTTTTCTTTTCATCTACTAAATTATTAGACAACACATTAAAGTATGGCTTTAAAACCATAGTAACTCTATGGGATTAGGCAAATTTATAAAAACAGTGTATACTATTTACAACTTAGTGAGTAAGAAGTATTTGTTTCCTTATCATATAATAGTTTTGTCCAGCATGAATTGTCGTGGCATATTGTATTTTCATTAAAAAGATAGGGGATGATTTTCGTGGCACAGGAAGAAATAAATATAAAGCCTGTTTCGATGTATACGATCACGGCGAAACTATTTACACATGTAGAACAGGCGATTCGGGAACAATTCCCTAAAGAGGCGACATCGTTATTGAAAGAAGGGGTGAGCGAGTTCGTCTTAGAGTTAAAAGAGATTGTCCATCATTATGACAGTCACTATTTAATCGATGATGATTCACTTTTTTCATTGACAAAACTGAAAGATGATCGCGAAGTAGAAAAAACGTATAAAAACTATATTGCCGTAAATGAAAAGATTGGTGTAGAAGAACCGCTATCGATCTATGCCCTTATGGCGAAGATGTTTGCACATATTACGAAAGTTGTCGTTGATCGCTATGGTGAAATCGGTGAAAAGACGATTAAACGTGGAGTCGAAACGTTCGGTAATGAACGAGGACAACACATTGCGCGACGAGCAGCTTCCGTAGGAAAAGATAATACGTTAGAAAACTATTTAACGCATTACGATATGGGACGTA
This sequence comes from Pseudogracilibacillus sp., assembly GCA_035303165.1. GTDB lineage: Bacteria > Bacillota > Bacilli > Bacillales > Amphibacillaceae > Pseudogracilibacillus. Next base: position 7,660 of record DATGRY010000097.1, on the reverse strand, counting down.
GTGAGTTGTTCGAATATGAGACGATTTATCATGAAGATGAAATTGAACAGACGTTTACAAAATGTGCATTTGGCCATCAGTGGAAAGCAGATGGAACGGGTGAGTACGGTATTTTATACTGTGAAATGATTGACCCATCGATTGCGAAAGGGTACAATCCGAACTTTGAAGTCGTTCATGATGAATATATTTTAAAAGAAGGTTGTTGTCACTTTTTATTCCAGTTAAAAGAAGAGTAGTAACATAGTTATAGCAAAACGGTAGTGTGCTACGTACGTTTTGCTTTCTTTTTAACATTAAGTTGAGTAATTCTATGTGGTTAATGTGCAAAAAATGTCTTTTGAAGTAATTTGTAAACTATGAAACTGATTATTTCAAAAAATAATATAAACGAGAAAGGAAAGAGAATAAATAAAATGGAACAAGTTCAAATAGACACGGACCATGTGAAAAAACCGGTTCGAAGTAGATTAAGAGTAATCGGACCGGGAACAATTATTACAGCGTCCTTCATCGGTCCAGGGACGGTAACGACAGCGACGAAAGCAGGTGCATCGTTTGGTTATGCTCTTTTGTGGGCGGTCGTCTTCTCGATTGTGACGACGATTATATTACAAGAGATGGCGGCTCGGCTTGGCATCGTTTCACAGAAAGGATTGGGAGAGGCGATTCGTGATCAATTTACGCATCCACTCCTAAAGTACGGTTCTATGTGGTTCGTCATGATCGCTGTCGGGGTAGGTTGTGCGGCATATATGAGCGGAGACTTAACAGGAACATCGATCGGGTTGCATACGTTAACCGGTTGGCCTGTAAAAGCGATCGGTCCGACTGTAGCTTTAATCATTTTACTTTTCGGTTTACGTGGTAGTTATAAATTAGTTGAAGGGTTTATGGTGACGCTCGTTGCAATTATGAGTGTTACTTTCATCGTAACGATGGTCGTTGCTAAACCGAACGTTACTGAAATTTTATCGAATACGTTCATTCCGACTGTGCCGTCGGGGTCGATTTTGCTTATTATTGCAGCGATCGGAACGACAGTCGTACCATACAATTTGTTCATTCACTCAGCGATCGTTCAGGAAAGGTGGCAAAAGCCTCAAAACTTACGGGAAGCCCGTTGGGATATTTATATTTCAATCGGTTTGGGTGGGCTTATTACGGCGGCAATCTTAATTACATCCGCAACACTTATTCGTGGTTTAGACGTACAGACAGTTGCTGATTTGTCGCTTCAATTAGAGCCGACATTAGGAACGTGGGCGAAAGCATTTACAGCAATTGGTATATTTGCAGCAGGGTTATCGTCTGCCGCGGCAACACCATTAGGGGCAGCACTTACGGTTAGTAGTGTCATGAAATGGGAAGACGGTATGAAAAATCCGAAATATAAAATAGTCTTCGCCGCGACAGTAGTCATTGGAGTCATTTCGTTTTTATTCGACTTTGAACCGATGGACGTCATTTTGTTTGCTCAGGCGTTAAACGGAATTTTATTACCTGGTATAGCCATTTTACTCTTAATTATAATGAATAATAAAAAAGCATTAGGCAAACATCAAAACTCCCTCTTAGCGAACATTCTTGGAATTATCGTCGTCCTCATTTGTACGTTTTTAGGACTGTACAGTTTAATCGACGCGATTCAATCGTTTTTCGGATAAGTTTTGTAGAGACGTGGTAGCGGTGCAGTTTTTATCGGGATAAAACTGTAGCAAAAACGTTCTACTAAAAGGGAAAGGATGGTTATTCATGTACCGTATTGGCTTACTTATTCCACATACGGATACGACGTTAGAGTTCGATCTACAACGGGAACTACCGCGTAACGTTTCGGTGCATACGGAACGGATGTTTCTTGAAGATGTGACGCTTGCATCGGAACGAACAATGGTCGAGAAAGAGTTTCCACGTGCGCTACGTTATTTAGAACGACTCAAGTTAGATGCGGCAGTTTTCGGTTGTACTTCTGCAGGAACGCTCAATGGTTTTCGTGGTGATGAACGAATACGAACGAAAATGGAAGAAGTACTACGTTGTCCAGTCGTTTCTGCTTTTGATGCTGTATATGAACGGTTACGTCATATAGAACGAGCGAATATTGCGCTTATTACACCGTATACAAAGCATGTGACGGAACAAATGGTAACCGAGTTGGAAAGCGCAGGGATTACCGCTCGTTTTCACGTAGGAATGGAGATTACGGACGACATTACGACGGGAAATGTGACACCTGGTGATATCGTCCGTTACGTTGAGTGTTATCGGGAGGAAGTCGTTCGTTGTGATGCTATTTTTCTTTCATGTACGAATTTACGGGCATTAGAATGTAAAACGGTCTTAGAGCAATCTTTTTCTCTGCCAGTTGTGACGAGTAATGATGCGATTATTGCTCAACTATTACGATATATAAAATAATTCAAGGCAGGTATCACGTTAAAAGTAGGTGATGCCTGCTTTTTCTGTACGTTCTGTTCTTACGATAAAAACGTCTATTTTCATTTTACTCTGTTTGTTCAGCGGAAAAATAGGTACAATAATAATAGATTTAGCAAATAGCAGCGTGGAGGACGAAGAAATGAAGTTAAGTATATTGGATCAAGCACCAATTACGACGGGTAATGATGCGCAAGATGCGTTACGAGCTGCGATTCGCTTAGCACAAGTAGGTGAAAAACTCGGCTATAAACGATATTGGATTGCTGAGCATCACGACTTGTTCGGGCTTGCTTGTCCGAATCCGGACGTTATGATTGGAGCGATTGGGCAACAGACGAATACGATTCGTCTCGGAGCAGGCGCAGTTTTACTACCTTATTACCGACCGTACCGTGTAGCAGAAACGTACAATTTACTTGCGACGTTATATCCGAATCGGATCGATTTAGGACTTGGACGTGCACCTGGAGGTTCCGCGGAAGTGTCTCTCGCCTTAAGTGAAAACTATTTAAAAGGTGTCAAAGAGTTTCCGGAAAAAATAAGTGAGCTGCTTACGTTTTTATACGGTTCATTTCCAGAAGAACATACGTATCACCGTTTACGGGCGACACCTGTACCAAATGAGGTGCCTGAGACTTGGCTTTTAGGGACGAGTGAAAAAAGTGCTTACTTAGCGGCGGAAAAACAGTTGCCGTATGCGTTCGGTCATTTCATGTCTGACTTTAATGGACCTGAAATCGTTAAAACGTATCGAAAGCAAATGTTTCAAGCGAAGGGAACAGTTGGGAAAGTAATCGTTGCATTACACGTTATCTGCGCGGAAACGAAAGAGGAAGCAGAACAACTCGCCTTAAGTAGTTTATTATGGAAAGTGCGGCAACGTCGTCAAAGTCATAAAGAGACAGTACCATCCGTTCAAGAAGCGATGCAATACCGTTTTTCAACGGTAGAAAAAGAGCAGTTGAACGATATCCGTAAAAATATGATTGTCGGTAGCCCCGAAGATGTCAAGCGTGACATAGCGTCGTTATACGAACAGTACGAGGCGGACGAATGGATGATTCTTTCGATTATCCACGATGAAGCGAAACGGCAGCGGTCATACGAATTGTTAGCAGACTTATTTATTTCGTAAAACTTCCATCGTATCACGGAAGAAATTAATCTCGATTAACGCGTCTGTTTTAAATTAAAAAGAGGGAAAGGGGACAATTTCATGGAAAAGAAAAAAGATGCACATGTGGCGGTTGTACAGGCTGGTTCTGTCGTCATGGATAAAGAGGCATGTGTGAAAAAAGCTGTTAGCTTGATCGAGGAAGCGGGGGAAAACGGTGCGAACTTAATCGTCTTTCCTGAGGCGTTTATTCCAGCATACCCGCGCGGGATGACGTTTGGCGCGGTCGTCGGTTCTCGATCTGATGAGGGGCGTCGAGATTTTTTGACGTATTGGAAAAACTCGGTGACAGTACCGAGCGCGGAGACGGAAGCACTCGGAAAAGCGGCGAAAAAAGCAAAGGCATACGTCGTCATCGGTGTTATTGAAAAGGATGATTCTAGTAGTGAGGGGACGTTATATTGTACGGCACTATTTTTTGCTCCGAATGGCGAACTACTAGGGAAACATCGTAAGTTAAAACCGACAGGTTCCGAGCGTCTCATCTGGGGTGAGGGTGACGGAAGTACACTTCCGGTGTTCGATACGCCGTATGGGAAAATTGGCGCATTAATTTGTTGGGAAAATTATATGCCGTTAGCTCGAACAGCGATGTATGAAAAAGGGATTGAAATATATATCGCACCGACAGCGGATCATCGGGATGCATGGTTTAGTACGATGCGTCATATTGCGGTTGAGGGCAGGTGTTTCGTCTTATCGTGTAACCAATATTCGACGAAAGATATGTATCCAGAGGAAATTACTTCTCGACCCGATTTTCAAGATGTACCGCATGAGTTAACGCGGGGTGGAAGTTGTATCGTTGATCCACTTGGAAACTTCGTCGTCGAGCCGGTTTTTGGTAAGGAAGATATTTTATATGCGTCGTTTAACGTCGAGGATGTGTATGCTGCTCGTTACGATTTTGATGTCGTTGGTCACTATGCACGTCCTGACGTGTTTCAATTAGTCGTTCATGAAAAGGAACGTAAAAATACCCTTTGGAATCGTCAGGAAAACGGAGATGATGAAAATGATTCATAAAGTCGTAACGTTACAATGTTCGTATGAATAGTAGCTTAGTTTGAGGATGGTGAAACGGTGCGAATCATTAACATACTATTCTTCTTTTGCATCGTAAGCATATTTTCTGCATGTAGTAGCGATAAAAAAGAGGAAGAGATGATTGAAAAAGATAGTTTCATAGGAGTGATTGAACAAATCGAAAACGACAATGCATTCATTACGATTAAAGAGGGAGAGATTATGCGGTCTGGTAATGAAGTCGTCATCGATTTATCAGTTGCAAAGGAGGAGGCGTTCCTCGTTGGTGACTGGGTGGATGTTGAGTATGACGTTCATACTGTTCAGGAAAGTCATCCGCTCGGAATCGATCCGATCGCTGTTCAACGAGTCGAGACACCGATGAAAGTGGATGATGCTCGTAGTTTCCCGTCTTTTACGGGTACGATTAAAGAAATAATGGAAAAAACTGCGATCGTAGAAAGTAGTTTTTCCGGGGCAGTTTTTGTTAACTTAGCAGTAAATCGTGAAGAGACGTTTGAAGTTGGCGATACGGTCCGCGTTTACTTTACGGGGGAAATAAGAGAATCAAACCCTGCACAAATTGATACGATTGCGGTAGAAAAGATAGAACAATAAGGAAAGCTCGGCATGTGAAGCGCCGAGCTTTTTTATTCGTTATAAGAAGAGTAGACCGATAGCGATCGGGAAGAAGCTATATATTAAAATGATGACACAAAAGCCCATAATGTCGCGTACTTTTAAGCCTGCAATCGCAAGGAGTGGAAGCGCCCAAAACGGTTGAATCATATTCGTCCACGCATCTCCCCAAGCAACAGCCATCGCAGTTTTCGCTGTGTCGACTCCGATTTCAATACCTGCTGGAATCATAATCGGTCCTTGTACAGCCCATTGTCCACCGCCGGATGGAACGAAGAAATTAACGAGTCCGGCACTAATAAATGTAAAAAGTGGGAACGTAAATTCATTCGAAATGTTGACGAACCATAACGACATTTGATCGGATAAACCAGATTCAACCATCATGCCCATAATTCCTGCGTAAAACGGGAATTGGACGATAATTCCGCCGACGTTTTTCACGGCGTTGTTTACACTGTGTAAAAAGCGACGTGGTGTTCTGTGTAATAAAATGCCTAAAAATAACATAATTAAGTTGACGATATTTATATTTAAGTCAAAACCGCTCGTCGCAAAATGATAGACGACGAACGCAAGTCCTAACATTGCCGTAATGATTGAGATGATTTGGCTATTTTCTAATCGCTCCGATGGAGTAGTTGCTTCTGTCTCTTCCTCCTCGACGTATTCGTCTTCAAAGCTGTCGTTATCCCAGCTCGTCTGTTCAATTTCTAATCCTTCGCGACTTTTTAAAAGTAGTCGGTTTAAAAATGGCAATGTAACGAGTAAAACGAAGACGATAAATAAATTAAAACTACTAAATAACGTTTCTGCGACTGGGATCGTACCGATCGTTTCTTCTAAGAAATGATCAGGTGTTGCAATTAAAAGTGGAATTGATCCGGAAAAACCACCGTGCCAGACTAAGAAACCGCTATATGCACTTGCAACGAGCAAACGATAGTCGACAGATGGAACACGTTTTGCAATTTGAATCGCAAGTAGTGCCCCGACGACGAGACCGAATCCATAATTAATGAGTGATGCGATCGTTGCGATAAACGTAACGAGCATGATCGCTTGTGCTGGTGATTTTGCTAACGTACTTATTTTTTCTAACCCTTTTTTCACAATCGGTGTGTTCGCTAAGACGTATCCAGTTACGACGATAAGTGCCATTTGCATCGCAAAGGCGAGTAAATCCCAAAATCCTGTTCCCCAATACTCGACCATTTGAATTGGTGAACTACCCGTCATTAATAGACCGAGAATAAAAACGACGAAAGTTAAAATGACGGCAAATAGAAATGCATCTGGTAAAAAACGTTGTACGAGACGATCGAAAAAGTTTGTAATAGCTCGCATATTCATTCTCCTTTCATTTTTTGTAAACGGTTACACTTATTATTACATAGATGAAAGTGGATGACAATTGAGTACAAATTGTCGGTAAAATAGTACTTTATATAGAGAGGGAGAAACATATATTATTTTACATGATTAAAAATATTTTGCGAGAACCATCCCCCCTTCGTTTCATATTTTGTAAACGAACGGGGGATTTTTTACTTACTTAATGTTTCGGCAAATTGAATGAAATAGTCCAATGCGTCTGGATTTTGTAATGAATCTTTATTGACGACGTCGGCTACTGCATGCCCCATCAATATGCGTTTAATGGGGATTTCCAATTTTTTCCCATTTAACGTTTTAGGTAAATCGTCTACGGCATACATGTGTGTCGGTATGTGTCGTGGTGAACAATGTTCGCGGATTTCTGCTCGAATCGACTGTTTCATCTCATCTGATAACTGTTCATTCTGCTGCAGGACGACAAATAGTAAAACGATTGAGTCGTCCTCGTCTGGTATTTCGACGATTAAACTGTCGACAACGGCATCTACGTGATCGACTGCGCGATAAATTTCGCTCGTCCCGATCCGAATACCGCCGCGATTAATCGTCGCATCAGAACGACCGTAAATAATGCACGTTCCCCGATTAGTTATTTTAATGTAATCGCCGTGGCGCCAAATGTTTGGAAACATGTCGAAGTAACTGTCGTGAAGACGTGAGCCGTCTTCGTCATCCCAAAAGTAAATCGGCATGGAGGGAAGTGGTTCGGTTAAGACGAGTTCACCGACTTCATCAATCATAGCACGCCCATCGTCGGAAAAACTTTCGACTTTCGCCCCGAGGCCGCGGCATTGTAGTTCGCCTGCATAGACAGGTAATGTCGGCACGCCTAATATAAATGCTGTACAAACATCTGTCCCACCACTAATGGAAGCGATCCATAAATCTTTTTTAACATGCTCATAGCACCAAGCAAAACCTTCTGGTGGTAGCGGAGAGCCGGTTGAACTAATACTTCTTAAATGTTGTAAGTCATACGTT
>DATGRY010000096.1:0-3027 GCA_035303165.1 Pseudogracilibacillus sp. | reverse complement strand
AAACGCTTTTGCTTCTTTTACACCATCTGGATGTCGCGTCCCATGCGCGATATAAACAATCGCTTGCATACATTTCACCACCTTTTTTAACGGAACATCTTCGGTTCAAGATGAATTTCCTCAAACTAAAATTATCTCAGTTTTATAGCCGTTCGTTTTTACCGAAACGACTCATTCGTCGCTTCATAAGACCACTTTTCCGTTTCATGGAACCAGGCGAGTTCTGTTTGTAATGAAACGACTTCGCCTATAACGATGAGCGCCGGATTTTTCATCCGACTTTCACCCACTTGCTCGGTAATCGTCTCAAGTGTTCCGGTTAATACACGCTGCTCAGCCGTCGTTCCCCAATGGACGATTGCTACAGGTGTTTGCGCATGTTTCCCATGTTTAATTAATTGTGCTACAATCGTTGCCAAATGTTTCATGCCCATATAAATGAGTAACGTTTCCGAACCTTTCGCATATAATTCCCACTGTTCTTTTTGCAAATTCGGATCATGCCCACTTATGACGGTGAAAGAACGACTGACGTTGCGGTGTGTAACCGGTATTCCAGCATAAGCGGGTGCCGCGAGTCCGCTCGTTATACCAGGTACGATTTCGTAACGAATATTATTCGCAGCAAGATAAGCCGCTTCTTCGCCGCCACGACCATATACGAATGGATCTCCGCCCTTTAACCGAGTCACAATTTTTCCTTTTTGTGCATGTTTGACGAGCAATTTATTGATCGTCTCTTGCGAAACGGCCACATAGTTAGGCTTTTTCCCACAAAAAACAAGTTCTACATCTTCTTTCGCATACGTAAGCAACTGTTGATTAATGAGACGGTCATAAAAAATGATATCCGCTTCTTCAATCGCTCGCTTACCTTTTATCGTAATTAAATCTATATCTCCAGGACCGGCGCCGACGATATATACTTTTCCTTTATTCAACATCCTCACCTCAAATATCGTCTCATGTCCGTACGATTATAATCGAATGATTTCACGTTCGGATAAATAACGAATAATTTTTCTCGTACTTTCTTCTACTGTTAATTTATCTGTTGCAACGACTAATTCTGGCTCTTCCGGTGCTTCATATGGTGAATCGATTCCCGTAAATTGTTTAATTTCACCGGATCTAGCTTTTTCATACAATCCTTTTGGATCGCGCGCTTCGCACGTTTCTAACGGACATTTTACATATACTTCATAAAACTCTTCCTCTGAAAAAAGAGTGCGAACGATATCCCGGTCACGTTGAAATGGAGAAATAAACGCCGTCACAACGATTTGCCCACTATCAACGAACAATTTTGCGACTTCGCCAATACGTCGAATGTTCTCCACTCGGTCTTTTTCGCTAAATCCTAAATCTTTGTTTAAACCGTGTCTTATATTGTCACCGTCTAAAACGTAACTACGTATGTTACGTTGATACAACTGGTAATCGAGCGCATTGGCAATCGTAGACTTCCCCGAACCTGACAATCCAGTTAACCAGACGACTGCACCACGATGACCGTTTAACCTATTCCGATCCTCTTTTTGAATCGTTAAATCGTGCCATGTAATATGAATGGTCACTTTACACCCTCCCATTCGTTCCTACTTTTTCTTTCAATCCATCCATTAATATTTCAATTACTTCCGGACGACTAAATTCTTTCGGTGGATACTCACCATTGCGTAACATTTCCCGTACTTTCGTTCCGGATAAAATGAGATGATCTTCTACGCCGTGTGCACACGTTTTTGACGTAGCAATATTTCCACAACGTTTGCAATAAAAACTATGTTCAAACTTAAAAATAGTAATACCTAATTCATCTTCATATTTACTTATTAATTCCTGTGCCTCGTACGTCCCGTAATAGTCACCAACACCGGCATGGTCTCTACCGACGATAAAATGTGTACAACCGAAGTTTTTCCGTGCGATGGCATGAAAAATTGCTTCTCTTGGCCCTGCATAACGCATTGCAGCTGGAAAAACAGCTAAAAGTACGCGATCCTTTGGATAATAATGTTCAAGTAAAACGTTATAACTATCCATACGAATATGCGCCGGGATATCATCGGATTTCGTCTCCCCGATTAACGGATGTAATAAAAGGCCATCAACCGTCTCTAACGCAACTTTTTGAATATATTCGTGCGCCCGATGAACCGGATTACGCGTTTGAAAGCCAACGACAGTTTTCCAACCTAACTGACGAAACTTCTCACGCGTCTCATGAGGGTTAAAGTGATATGCCGCAAATTGCTTCTTTGGCCACTTTACTAACGTAATATTTCCGGCGACATATACATTTGGACGATTAAACAACGTTTTTACTCCGGGATGCTTTACATCAGTTGTTCCATACACAAGTTCCGCTTCTTTTTCCTTATTTGCTTCATACACTTCTTCTACTTCAATAACCCCGTATGTCGTTCCATCGTACGTTAATTTCGCCTCTTCACCGACCGCAAGTGTCGCTGCAGTTTTTTCATCGGTTGGTAACGTAATCGGAAGGCTCCATACCAATCCATTTTGCAAACGAATATTTGTTAAGACGGAATCGTAATCTGTATCATTTAAAAATCCAGTCAACGGGCTGTACGTACCGTTAGCAATTAATTGTAAGTCACTTAAAGCGATTGCATCGAGCTTTATTTCGTTAATTACATGATCCGTATTTCGCTTAACATCGATTCGTTGTACTAACGTCCCACCGTGTGGAATACTATATGTCACATTACATCTTCCTTTGTCTCACATAATTTTTATTTTTATTCATATTTAATAATCCGAACGATCCTATCGTTGACGTTAAAACAGCTAAAATAACGAAAAAGGAATACATATCATGTTCAATCATTACTTTGACAGATGTATATGAGATAACGAGTGATATAACAGGCGATACGAGCCAAATAATGAAAATTTTCTTTATGATGTTGCGTTGAAAAATAGCTCTGCCATGTTCTGCCGCCCCAATTCCTAAAATACCTGTCGTCGTTATTTGCGTCATCGGAATAGGAATACCGAATA
>DATGRY010000095.1:0-9528 GCA_035303165.1 Pseudogracilibacillus sp. | reverse complement strand
GTTTAAAACTTTATTTGTCAATTGTTTTCATAGAACTTTTTACATTACCCTCTTATAATGGTTGTTATATATAATATATAACAAAGGTAACAAAATGTACAGAACAAATGAGAAAAAACATGAAAAAACGGATTGATATATTTGATACGGAGTAAAACGGTATTTTCATCGTCCTTGGAACGTTGTATACTGGAATGTACATCGTTCATCGTACGGAATAATAAAGAGAAAGGGAGATCGGTTTTGCGAGAAGTTGTTATCGTCGAAGGTTGTCGTTCTGCCGTTGCCAGAAGAAATGGTGCTTTAGCGAATACGCGACCGGATGAATTGTTAGCGGACGTATTGAACGACTTAATGGAACGATCCGAAGTAGCGAAAGAAGCGGTTGAAGACGTAATCATCGGCTGTGTTACGCAAATAAATGAACAAGCGATGAATGTGGCAAGAACTGCTGCTTTACTGGCAGGATTTCCTACAGATGTTCCTGGAGTGACACTCGATCGACAGTGTGGTTCAAGCCAACAAGCGGTACATTTTGCAACACAAGCAATTTTGGCGGGAGATATGAACGTCATCGTTGCCGGTGGTGTTGAAAGTATGTCACGCTCACCTCTTTTAGCAAATGTTGGTTCGGTTAAGCCGAGTGAGCGTTTAACGAAGAAATATAATATCGTTCATCAAGGAGTAGCTGCTGAATTAATTGCTGAAAAATGGGGGTTTTCCCGAAAACGTTTAGATGAATATGCGTTAAAAAGTCATGAGCGTGCCTGTAAGGCAATCGAGCTTGGCTATTATGAGGAAGAAATTGTGCCGATTGTAATAGAAGATGAAACGGGAAAAAAGTTCGCTTTTGCTAAAGATGAAGGACCGCGCTCGGATACGACGTTAGCGAAGTTATCTGAACTTTCACCAGTTTTTAAAAAAGGTGGTTCGATTACGGCAGGAAATGCTAGTCAAATGAGCGATGGGGCAAGTGCTCTGTTACTTATGGAAAAGGATACTGCCGCAACGTACGGTCTAAAACCGCGTGCAAAAATTGTTGCTCGTGATGTCATCGGTTCTGATCCGACTTTAATGCTTACAGGTCCAATTGCCGCGACGAAACGTGTGTTGCAGCGTGCAAACTTAACGGTATATGATATCGATCGTTTTGAAGTGAACGAAGCGTTTGCACCTGTACCGCTTGCATGGATGGAAGAGATCGGGGTCGATGATGCGCGACTTAATGTAAACGGTGGGGCAATCGCTTTAGGACATCCGCTCGGTGCGACAGGAACGCGTATACTCGTATCGTTACTAAACGAATTAGAGCGGATCGATGGTACGTATGGGCTCATTGCTACGTGCGAAGGAATGGGGATGGCGAATGCGACGGTAATCGAACGGATCACATAACGAAATGAGACTAGAGCAACATGAGTGTGAATAATAAAATGAACTGAATTTTTATCAAAACTTGATTCGATTCATTGGTAACTATTTACGTAACATGTTTCCGCAGGCCGCGTGTCCTCTCAAATTCTAGCAAAAAACTGCAACATATACTTACAAAATACGCGTTTAAACAAAGGTTTTCTGCGGTTTTGATCATAAAAACACCATGCCACACACTTTCCTTAATAAAAAAGCTGGAATAGAAAGTGATTCGAGTAAACATATTAAAAAACGGAGTTCAGCGTGAACTCCGTTATGATCTCTATTTTACCCAAACTCGTCCATTTTTACTTTTTATCTTTATCTAAGTGGACGACGACACCTCGAACGTAGCGAATATGTTCTTCATCGATAGTCCCTTCTTTCTTCTCTTCAATCCGCGCCCAGGCGAATAAAATAATTAACAGGGCGATCGAATAACTGCCGAGCTGGGCGATTTTTAATATACCACCAGCAGCCTGCTGGTCGTAAATAGCCGTGAAAGCCGGGATGAGTACCCGCTCCATTTCCATATAAACAGGAAAAAGTGGTTTTTGAATAATAACGTAATAAAACCCAATCGGAAACAAGGCGAGCGAAGCTAAAAAAATGTAGAAAGCACGCATTAAATGGGATAAGCCTTTAATTTCCGGAAGCGGATGAACGATAACCCACCACATAAATGTCGCATTAATAAACAAAATGAGTTGTGCCAATACGCTCAAAACGATGTGACTATGAATAAAATTAAATACAGTTGGAATTAAATAAATCGATAAGAGCCCGTTGAAAGCAATAAGTGTCCACCATGGATTTGTTAATAAGTTAACTGTAAAGCGCATTCGATGGTTCCAAATAAATCGCCGTAATAACGTCGTCGGTAAACTTAAAATGACGAGTGGAATAATGATGAAATATAAAATCGACAATTGTAAAACGTGGGCGCTAAATAAATAATTTGTTCCGATCACATCTAACGGCGTTCCTTTTACGATGAATAAAAGAATGAGCGCGATAAAAAAATACGATTGCTGAATCGTCGTTACATAATATATTCGTGAGCGCATAATTCTCGTTATATATACGTACGCTAGACCAATCGTTACGAGAAGCCAGTACCATTTAAACAGATTGAAGAAAGAATGGTGCTCAAGTAAAACATGTAACAACCATTTTCACCACCAGTTCATGTAGTATTTACGCGTAGCTGACTCTTGCATCTTATTCGTATTGTATCAGATGAAGCATAAAACAGGAAATTCAACTCACATGCACATATATATTTACGAACAAAAAAGTATAAAAATGTAGTGTAACTGTTTAGCGCCGTATGAAAAATGGGACCGCACGTTTTAAAATAATCGGCCCGAGCGCAAACCCACCGATAAACCCGAAAATGTGTGCGGCGATATTTATATTCGGTCGAATGAACGTGAGTACAAGTCCGATAATGAAAATCGTCCGGATAATTTGTGCATTCATTGGATCGATTAAATCTTTGCGAAAAAACGTCATATATAAGTAAATGCCAAATAGCCCGTAAATAGCTCCTGATGCACCGACGTGAGTATAAAACGATTGTGGTTCGATAATGTATGTTCCGATATTTCCGGCGATACCAGTCGCCATATAAGCAACGACAAACGTCATACTTCCTGTCATTCGTTCTAATGCAGGTCCGAATAAGACGAGTGCGAATGAATTAAATAACATATGACCAAAACCTGCATGCAAAAATATAGGCGTAACTAGTCGCCAATACTCACCAATATGAACGAGCAAGTTGTTTCCAACACCGAAGTTATAAATGTAAAAGCCGATCGATGTTTGAAAAACAGAAATGAGAATCCAAATGATAAGATTTATGATAATAAACGTTGAGACAAAAGGATATAGGTGAAGAAACTCTTTTACACTCCGCTCTGTACGAATAAACATCTTATTCACTCCAAACTATTCATCAAATATAATATAATCTTTACATTCAATGAAGTCATGTATAATGTTTGTATAATGATAAAATTTCATAAAGGATAGGGTCTGCAAAAATGATAAAAGGAATTGGGATTGATATTGTCGAACTCGACCGAATTGAACGTCTGATGTCTAAAGGTGACCGCTTTACCGAACGAATTTTAACGACACGCGAACGAGAAGCGTTGGAAAAACTGTCATCTCTACATCGCAAGGTAGAATTCGTCGCTGGAAGATTTGCTGCTAAGGAAGCATTTGCTAAAGCGACAGGGCACGGAATAGGCAAGTTGAGTTTTCAACATATTGAAGTGTTATCGAACGATTTAGGTGCGCCTGAACTACATGTACAAAGTTATAAGCAAGAAAAATTATTTGTATCCATTTCCCATAGTAAACAATATGCTGTCGCCCAAGTGATCATTACGCAGTAAATGAAGACCTCATTTTTCATGTCCATACATATTGTCACACTATTATATAATAGAAGAAACACAATTTATAGCATAAACGATACCCTTGTCTCATATATTTTATTGCAAGATGGACAGGGAGCGATTGCTCCGTACGTGACACGTTCATACAAAATATGAGATAAAGGAGTAGACAGTTTATGAAGCGGAAATATGTGTTCGCCGTGCTATTATTAGCGTGCGTTACTATGATTGCCGGTTGCGGTAGTAAATCGCAAGAGAGTGTGCAGAAAAAAATTATCGATACGTTGCAAAAGTTAGACGGATATAAAGTAGAAGCAGAGATGACGATGAAAACGGGACAAGATGAACGTTCCTATGACGTTCACGTTTGGTACAAAAGAGGGGAAGAGGACTTTTACCGTGTCGGCTTAGAAAGTGACAACGAAGTGAACGGGCAAGTCATTTTGAAAAATGATGAAGGTGTGTTCGTGTTAACGCCTGCCTTGAATAAGAGTTTTAAGTTTCAAACGGATTGGCCTGAAAACAGTAGTCAACCGTACTTATTTCAATCGCTCGTAGACGATGTGATTGCCGACAAAGATGCAGTTTTTACGGCGAGCGACACACATTACGTTTTTGAAACGAAAACGAATTACCATTACCAAACGAATTTGCCAGTGCAAGAAGTATATTTCGATAAAAAAACGTACACGCCGACGCATGTAAGAATGATGGATGAAGATCGTAACGTACTCGTCGAAGTGACATTTGCGGACATGAGTTTGAATCCGACATTTGGAGAGAATGACTTCGATCGTAAGACGATTTTAGAACGTGCTACAACCGATGTAACGGCGTTAGAGTCGAGCGATGCATTCGATATAAAATATCCACTCGATACGAAAGGTGCCGAGCTTACCGAACAAGAAAAAGTCACTTTAGAAGATGGCGAGCGTGTGATCATGACGTTTAAAGGCGAGCGTAACTTTACTCTCGTTCAAGAAAGAGAAACGAGCATACCAACATCGACAACCGATGTAGAACAATTACACGGAGATCTCGTTGATTTAGGTTTTTCAATAGGCGCGCTAACGAACGATACGATCGAATGGAACGATAATGGAACACATTTTTATTTAGCGAGTGAAGATATGACGATCGATGAATTACTCGAGGTAGCCACATCGATATACGGAAAAGAAGTAAAATAAACGAACCCCGCAAGAAAGAGCAAGTTTCGTACTGACGTAACTGCTCTTTTTTTTTACGTTTATAAAAAATGTAAACGTGCTTTTGAAACATAAAAACGTCGATAACTGTTTGAAATAAGCAACTGATTAAAGTAAAATTTTAGAATAGAAACGTTTTTTGTACAGGAAGGAGCTACAGGATGGATAGATATCGAAATACATGGGTAGAAGTTGATTTAGAAGCGATCCAGTACAACATTACACAATTACGCAATTTATTACCTGAGGGACATAAAGCGATGGCTGTTGTAAAAGCAGATGGTTACGGACACGGTAGTGTACAAGTGGCACGTGCTGCACTAAATGTAGGAATCGACTTTTTAATGGTAGCTTTATTAGAAGAAGCTATTCATTTACGAAATAACGGAATCGACGTACCAATTTTCGTGATCGGCCGGGTGCGACCAGAAGATGTACACGTCGCTATCGAACATAATATTACACTCGCTGCATTTCAACTCGATTGGATTAAGCGTGTTAATGAATTAACACTCGATAAAAAACTTCACATTCACCTAGAGTTTGAAACAGGGATGAATCGAACAGGAATTACGTCAGTTGAAGAGTTAGAAAAAATAGTAGCGGAAGTAAAACATGGTGAAAACGTAAAAATTACTGGTGCGTTTACTCATTTCGCCACTGCTGATGAGATTGAATCCGAGCTGTTTCATTCACAATATGCTCGTTATCAGAAGATGCTCATGCGATTAACCGAACTGTATCCGGAAGATTTAATAACACACGTTGGAAATAGTGCGGCAGGTATTCAATATTCGGATATAATGTTACATTATACACGATTCGGTGTGTCCATTTACGGGCTTTATCCTTCGGATGATATTAGAAAACTAGAGACGGTTGATTTACGCCAAGCTTTTTCTTTGTATAGTGAACTAGTCCAAGTGAAAAAAATTAAAAGTGGCGAAGCGGTCAGCTATGGCGCGACTTTCCGAGCGGAAGAGGATACGTGGATCGGAACGTTACCGATTGGATATGCAGACGGTTGGAGTAGAGCGTTACAAGGATTCCATGTTCTCGTCGATGGAAAAAAGATGCCGATTGTCGGTAGAATATGTATGGATTCGCTGATGATTCAATTAGATAAAGAATATCCCGTTGGTCAAAAGGTTACACTAATTGGTAAAGATGGAGATCAGGTAAATGAAGTGGACGATGTTGCCCGTTATTTAGATACAATTAATTACGAGGTTCCTTGTATGCTAACGAGCCGTATCCCGCGAGAATATGTATAAAATGAAGAACAAGGTTGTACTATGTTGTATACGTTTTCAAACAAAGTATAAAAATTTATGTTTTTTTGCAATATAAATTGTAAAATGATAATATAAGATAGAAATTATTGTTCGTTTTTAAGTACTCGCGGAGGTGTATGGGGTTGCCAGACGGTTTAGAGGAACTCTTAATAAGATTACCGAAAAATCTATACGTTGAGGTGGACGGTATGGCTAGAAATGAAAATAAGGATATAAATGATGTCATTTATCAGGCGACGAAAAATTATATCCAGTATAAAAAAGAAGTACGCCAAATGCATGAAGCGATGCAAAAAGGGTATGAAGAAATGGCAAGAATTAATCTGAACCTTTGTTCTGAAGCATTTTTAGCTGAGGAGGAGGCAAAAAACACCTTAGACCGCTTAGTGATCGGGGTGTAGCGATTGATCGTTGAAAGGGGCGAAGTATATTTTGCTGACCTCTCACCCGTTGTAGGGTCCGAGCAGGGCGGCGTACGGCCAGTATTGGTCATTCAAAATGATATTGGGAATCGATTTAGTCCCACTATCATCGTGGCAGCGATAACAGCTCAAATTCAAAAAGCTAAACTACCAACACATGTAGAGATAAAGGCAAAAAAACATGGCTTAGAGAGAGATTCTGTTATATTACTCGAACAAATTAGAACATTAGACAAGCAAAGACTGACAGATAAAATTACGAAATTAGATAAAGAAAAGATGAAAGAAGTAGATCGTGCTTTAAAGATTAGTTTAGGCTTAGCGTTTAACGACTTATATCCAGATGATCAATAGTGGCAGTACTCCCCCCATAACGATTATGAGGGGATTTTTTTACATTCGTTTGAATTATATACATAATATATACGCATATAGATATACGCAAATAGAAAATCATGTTTCATAAGAGCGAGCTCTCGTCGTACGTTATCGATCGGGCTCGCATTTTCATTTAATTTTCATGAGAGATGGGGCAACGCAATTAGTTTGTTCTGCGAGGCTGTATTGGATAGTGCGGCTGTGGTTTATGGGGAACACTCACGCGCTTTTTCACGGAATTATATGGGCTCTGGCAATGATAAAACGTTTTTTTACGGAATTGTAGGAGGTAGAACGCAAAATAGGAAACACTGAAGTGGTTTTTTGGTCATAGTATAGGGAAAGCCCGCTTGATGAGATACGATCGGGCAATTTTTTCATACAACTTAAGAGTCATCAACATATCAATTTGGATAAAGTTTAACTAGAAAATTGTATTGAAAGATGGGAAGGTTGAAGTTTTAAAAAGTAATTAATGTATAAGGAAGTTAGTTACACGAAAAGTGGTAAAGCCTTAAAAATATAAAACGGATTGAAACAATATTCATTGCATCAACCCGCCCATGAACTATTTGCAATATGGATAATTATTTTCTACGGCATGTTAAAAGTAAATACGTTGCAAGCAATGTTGCAGCGCCGGCGATAATCGGAGCTTTTTTTAGTTTATTGTCTGATGTGTATAGTTTATCTTTAATGATCAAGTTAATATTTTGTGGTCTTTCCGCTAAACGGCGCATGAAATAACCGTACCAGTCCTCTCCGAATGGTATGTACGTACAGAAATTGTATCCCTCATTTGCGAGAGATTGTTGCATGTCCGTGCGAAAGCCGTAAAGCATTTGGAATTCGAATGTTGTTTTGTCAATGTTTTCTTCTTCGACGAAACGTTTAATATCATTAATAATATGGTGATCATGAGTCGCAATAGAAGTAAATGCATTTCCTTTTAAACGTTTTTTAACAAGGTGTAAGAAGTTCCGATCGACATCATCTTTTTGCTGGTAGGCGACATCTTTGCTTTCTTTGTACGCACCCTTTACGATCCGAAGACGGACGTCTTTTAGTTCATCCATATCTGCTTCTGCTCGAAATAAATACGCTTGCATAACTGTCCCGACATTATTATAGTCTTTTCGAAGCTCTTTTAATATTTGTAACGTTTGTTCGTAATGTGCGTAATCTTCCGTATCGATATTGACGAAAATATTATGTTCATTCGCTGCAGCTACAATTTCACGCATGTTCTCTAAGCAAAAAGAATATTCTATGTCTAAACCAAGTTGTGTTAATTTTACAGAAAGGTGACAGTCAACTTGTTCTTCATGAATTCGTTCGATTAATGATAAAATTTTTGACTTTGCCGCTAATGACACCGAGCGGTCTGTAACAAATTCACCTAAATTATCGACTGTACAACTTATCCCTTTTTCATTTAAACGTTTTACCGATTGCAAGACACTTTCGACATCAGTTCCGGCTACGAATTGATCGGCACCAAATCTTAATCCCCATCTTTGTGCACCTTTGTTTAAAAGTTCATTGTTCGATAAAGCGATGAAAAAGTCCCTCGTTAAATTTGCCATATTAGATGCTCCTTTCTTTTGTAAAAAATTTCTATCTTAATATACATCATAACACGTTCAATACAACAAAAAACATGAAAATATAACAAAATATTAACTTCTATCAATAGTATGATTCATATAACTGTGCCGATACATAAAAAGAAGTATTCTACATAAATCATGAAAAAAGTTGACGAGAAGAGTACATTCGTGATAAATTATTTGTTGTTGAACAAATTGAAACTTTTATACAGAATTCTTGTTGACAAGAGTGAAAAAATGATGTATATTAATTCTTGCTGTTGCGAATCAAGGTTGTTCCACGACAGCTTTTGAACTCAATTTAAGGTTTTGTTTTCGAGATTATTTTGATTTATTTTTCTAGCATTTTGTACTATAATATAAGGTGCGAAAACGAAAGAAGTAATCTGAGCTATCACTCAATTTCGAGCATGGTTAAACGAAAAAATGCACTAAAGGTCAACTGAAACAATGATGCGATGCAAACGAGCTATTTAAAATTAAAACATATTTACAATGATGAACATTCTACAGTAGCTATCTGTGCTCGAAGAACACAGCATCTGCCTCGAGGACCAACCGGACCGTAGAGGCACAAAGCAATAGAGTTACTTCAAATTTAAATAAATATTATATGTAATCATATTCCACAGTAGCTCAGTGGTAGAGCAATGTAATATTTTTTAAAGAAAAAATATTACTATCTGCCTC
Source organism: Pseudogracilibacillus sp. (assembly GCA_035303165.1). Taxonomy (GTDB): domain Bacteria; phylum Bacillota; class Bacilli; order Bacillales; family Amphibacillaceae; genus Pseudogracilibacillus. The sequence goes on along the minus strand of DATGRY010000095.1, from coordinate 104 downwards.
GAGGACCAACCGGACCGTAGAGGCACAAAGCAATAGAGTTACTTCAAATTTAAATAAATATTATATGTAATCATATTCCACAGTAGCTCAGTGGTAGAGCAATG
>DATGRY010000094.1:0-6805 GCA_035303165.1 Pseudogracilibacillus sp. | reverse complement strand
AATTTAACCGGAAAAGCACCTACTCTCACGTACGTATGCATCCTAGTGAAAAACTTACGCCACTCGCCGCCTTGTGATATACATCCGTAATAACACCGGAATGACGAGCAAAAAAGACGCAAATGCCGACAAATAAAAAATGGCACGCAATCCGAAATAATCACCGATCATTCCTGCAACTAAAGGTCCGAGCAAAATGCCAATCGCATAAAACGACTGATAGTAACCCATCGCCGACATCTTCAATTGCTCTGGGCTGACGCGAACGACTTCGCTTAAAATAAGCGGAAACGTAAACCCTAAAAAGAACCCTAATCCGGCATGATATAAACTAATCGTAAGCAAACTGTTTGCAAGCGGAATAATCCCTAAGAACAAAATCGACAATAAAAAACTCCCGATCAAAACTGGCATATGATATCTCTGTTCAAACGGATAGACGACTAACAAAAACGACGTCAACGCATGCGGAATAAAAAAGGCACCCATCAACCAAATAAACTGCGCCTCCGTCACCCCAATACTCGTCGCTAGCACCGGACTGAACCCAAATACCGTAATAAACAACATCGCATGCGCTATAAGAGACAAAAACGTGAGCACTTTCAAGCCCTTAATTCGATTCGTCTCTTTCACCGCACGAATAAAATCGAACGAACGAGCCGCACTCTTCTCCACATTCACTTCTCTCAAATTCCACGATAACACGACACCCACTAACGCTGCAATAGCACCTAAAACGAACGGAAACCTCCAACCTAAATAAGCGATCAGCACCCCACTAACCGACATACAAACAAATTGCGTTACGACCATATTAAATTGCACCGCTCCCATTGAACGCGCCGATTCCCCGGGTGCAAAATAGTACGTATACATAACCGTCACTAACACCCACATCGATGCAGTCACCCCAGCCAAAAGTCGCGCTAACAACACGAGAATAAAATGTGTGAAATAAATCATCAACATACAACTGACAAACGCACAAACGAAACTAAGCAAGATCAACATTTTGCGCGACCGATGCAAATAATCCGTCATCACCCCTAACGGCAACCGAAACAAAATTTGCGTCACACCGTACGCACCTAAAATCGTTCCAATCATCGAATATGAAAACTGAAGCGACTCCAAGTACACACTAAACAACGGAATATAAATATAGATCGAAAACCAAAAACAAAAAACGACCGCGTGAAAATTAACGTGCGCACCCAACGAATAACCCCCACTTCGAATAAGACCCACCCCCTGCTACTTTATAAAAACTGCACACAACCGTCGCCTACACAGATCCGACAATGACGCAAACAAACGACGCCAGGCACATACTTCTACTGAAAAATTGATTACTTCAGCGACACCCCCGATTCTAAAATTTCGACAATCCGATCACCGACTTCGGCCGTCTTCGCCGACCCACCTAAATCCGGCGTGAGCACATTCCCCTCCACGAGCAACGTTTCGATCGCCACCAAAATCTTCTTCCCGAGATGCTCATACCCGAAATGATCGAACATTTGACTCACCGACCAAATCGCCGCTAACGGATTCGCTATTTGTTTCCCAGCGATATCCGGAGCAGACCCGTGGACTGGCTCAAACATCGAGGGAAACTGCTTCTCCGGGTTAATGTTCGCTCCCGCTGCAAGACCCATCCCCCCAGCGAGTGCTGCACCAACATCGGTTAAAATATCACCGAATAAATTCGACGTGACGACGACTTCAAATCGCCCCGGGTCCGTCAACATGTACATAGCTGCCGCATCGACTAAATACGAATACGTCTCTACTTCCGGATACTCCTTACTTACTTCCGTAAATATTTCATCCCAAAACACCATCGAGTAATTTAACGCATTCGCCTTACTTATACTCGTAAGCGACTTCTTTTCCCGCTCTGCCACCTCAAACGCATATCGAATAATCCGCTCCGTTCCTTTTCGCGAAAACACACCTGTCTGCAATACGACTTCGCCCGGGCTGCCTGTAAAGAGCCGCTCACCTGCATCGTAATATTCTCCTTCCGTATTTTCACGAATAAAAATCATATCGATACTTTCAACAGAGCCACCTTTCACCGCCGACTCTGCCCCTCGCAACAGTTTAATCGGCCGCAAATTGACGTATTGGTCGAATTCCTGACGAATAACGAACAACAACTCCCGTAACGACACGTGATCCGGCACACCCGGATAACCGATCGCACCTAAATAAATCGCATCGAATTCACGCAATATATCCATCCCATCCTCGTCCATCATCTTTCCGTGCTCCGTATAAAACTCACATCCCCACGGAAAATGTGTAAACGAGAACTGTAGCGAACCATCGAGTTCCGCAACTTTCTTCATCACTTTTATTCCCTCTTCGACGACTTCCGGACCGATCCCATCACCAGCAATAACCGCAATCCGTTTTCTATCCATAACAATCCCCTTTCACGTAACGTATACACTATCCATAACACGCACCCTTTCGCGTTACTATTTTCAGAGCACATATATGTATGCCCTTTCCGACTCCTTTTTCTGTAAAACTTCAACACGCTCAAAAAATAGCACGTAAATCAGATGTACAATTTCCCCGCTATCACAGGTCGACCCCCGATGCACGCTATAAGCGAGCATCCACCTATGTGAGCGCTTTCAACACGCTATGTTGCTTCTATATTATCACAGAATACCGTCGGCATCGAAACAAAATAACTTATGATCTGTAGAAGCATGAACGTATAAAACTGTGATACATATCCAAACTATTTCCGGCAACAATATACGTAACTAGCTGATAAATGAGTTGATAAATATGACGAATAAGTTAAAGCATTATAAACAAATGTATACGACAATTAAACGAAACGTCACGTACATCGTACAAACGTTCAACGAAACAGATGACTTAGTATGCGACGACTTTCAGTTCCAAAAACAAACCGGAAAAATAATTTACCTAGATACACTTACCGACGAAGAAAAGTTAGACAAAATGTTAGGAAAAGCATTTCAACAGCGAAAAGATATCGCATGTTTACATACATATTTAGCGACAGTTGCTATTGAAACGACCGATGATTTACATAAAGTCGTCAGCCAATTAACGAAGGGAAGTTGCGCGCTTTTTTTACGAGACGAAAACAAAATATACTTATTCGACACCCCACTTGAAACGGAACGTTCACCAGAAGAACCAGAAAACGAAAGAACGATTAGGGGATCACACCTTGGGTTTGTTGAAAACTTGCGAACAAACATATTTTTCATTCGTCAACGTGTAAAAAGTGAACAATTACGAATAAAGTATACGACACTCGGTACGGAATCCCACCGTAATATCGCCATCGTTTATATGAATAATTTAGCAAATAAAGATACGGTAAAAGAAATTGAAAAGCGAGTGAAATCCATTACGATTGACTCCGTCTTTGCACCTGGTTTTATCGAAGAATGTATCGAGGAAAAGCCGTTATCACCTTTTCCACAAAACTTATATACAGAACGACCAGATCGTGTCGAAGCGCACTTAATGGAAGGACGCATCGCTGTCATGAGCGAAAGCTCAACGGATGCGATCATTTTACCTGTATCCTTTTTTTCCTTTTTCCAATCACCTGACGATTACAACAACCGCTTTTACGCAGGAACTGTTTTCCGTTGGTTCCGGCTATTAAGTTTTTTCGGAACGTTACTTTTACCACCGTTATATATCGCGTTGGTCGGGTTTCACTTTGAAATTATTCCGTTCGAACTCGTTTCACTCGTCAAAAGCTCGATTGAAGGCGTTCCTTTTCCACCGTTTTTTGAAGCAATATTTATGGCAGTGACTGTCGAGCTTATCCGCGAAGCAGGAATTCGCTTACCATCACCAATTGGTGAGACGATCGGAATCGTCGGCGGACTCATTATAGGGGATGCCGTCGTCAATGCCGGGCTCGTTTCAAATGTGATGGTCATTGTTATTGCACTCACAGCTATTATGTCATTTACAATACCGTCTTATGAACTAGGAAATACCGTACGTATTTTATCGTTACCGATTATGATATCTGCTTCCATGCTCGGATTTGCTGGGATCGTTTTATCGTTTCTATTTATCGTCATCCATTTATGCAAGATGGAATCGTTCGGCGTCGCCTATCTTTCACCACTAGCACCACTTCATATACGTGAGTTAGCCGATGCGATCGCCCGCTTTCCTATTTGGATGTTACGCAAAAGACCTGCAGAATTAAGAACACAAAAAACGGAAAAACAAGGGAAATCAAGAGAGTGGTTTTACGATGAACAATAATAATCAAATTAATGGACACCAATTTTTCCTTATTTTAATTCACTCACAAATTGGCGTCGGTATGATTACACTAGCAAACGATGTGCACTTGAAAGCAAAATCAGATAGTTGGATATCTGCCTTAATCGCAGGAGTTTTTATTCAATGTCTTATTTTTCTGTTTGGTGCTTTAATTCATCGCTTTCCCGGAAGCAATTTATTTGAAATGATCGAAATCGTCATTGGAAAAGTGTTAGGGAAAATTTTAACGTTCCTTTATTGTTGGTACTTTATCGTTAGCGGAGCCATTTTATTTGCAAAATATACGATCATTTTAAAGTCCTGGATGTTGCCACTTACACCGAAATGGGTTCTCATTAGTGCACTAGGGATTCTTACCGTCTATTTAGCGATCGATAACTTAGTCGTTATTTCTCGCTTTTTCATTCTCGCTTCACTCGTTTTAGTCATCTTTCTCGGATTCGTTACTTTTTCTTTGAAAGATGCAAACTATACGTATATTATGCCGGTAGGCGTAGCCGGCTTTCAAAATATTTTACAAGGTTCATTGATTACGTCGTTATCGTATCAAGGCTTTGAATACGCGCTGTTTTTTGCCCCCTTTGTGCTAACGAAAAAAAACACTGTCGTAAAAACGATGACTTTCACGAATATATTTACGACACTTTTTTATACGTTTACTATTTTGGCAACACAATTATTTTTTAGCCCAAATGAATTAAAGCTCATTCCGGAACCAGTTTTTTACTTAGTTAAATCTTTTTCCTTTAAAGTAATTGAACGACCCGACTTACTTTTCACTTCACTTTGGCTCGTACTCGTCGTTACATCTACTGTCGTATTATTTTTTATTACATCGTTTACAGCAAGCTCCTTATTCAAAAACAAAAAACGAACTCCACACGTGTTCATTACTGTCGCCTTTAGTCTCATTCTTTCGCTCTGTTTAAAGGGGGAGGATCAGATTGCTTATTTCTCAAACATGTATCGCCCTTTCTTCTTCGTCTTTTCCATCATCATACCGGTACTCATCTTACTTTTCAGTTATATTTTTCGTAAATCCGGAGGAGAACAATGATGAAAAAAGTAGTTATTTACGTACTATGTGTACTTATTTTGTGCAGTTGTTGGGACAGACGCCTATTAAAAGAGCACAGTTTAATATTAGCGATTGGATATGATTTGAACGAAAATGGAACAATTAGTAAATCCGTCTCCTTACCGAAAGAATCAGCAAACAAAGCGGCGCAAGAACAAATGCCTAATGAAAGTGAAACAATTACGACAATAGGCCATACCGTGAGCGATGCAGACATTGAGCTCGAACGATACTTATCACAAAACTTTGACCGATCGAAAGCGCGCGTATTATTGATTGGCGAAGATTTAGCAAAACACGGCATATTTCCGACACTCGATTCCATGTATCGTGATCCACGCGGTCCGCTCGGCGCATCCGTTGCAATCGTATCAAAACGAGCAGAAGATGGATTAAACATTGAAGAAAAACAAGCATTTTTAATGAGTGAGTTTTATTATGATCTGTTAACGACTTCCGAAAGAAGTGGCATTATAAAAAAGGAAAATGTACAGTCAATATGTCCGTTATTATTATCTCGAAGTAGGGATGTCGTTTTACCTCATATTGAACTTGATGACGAGGGTAATACGGCTAACATAAATGGACTCGCTCTATTTACCGGGGACAAAATGACAGGTACATTAACATTGCAGCATTCGATTATGCTCCTCATTTTGATGGATGAATTTAAAGAACATATTAAATTAAATATTAAAATTGATGAAGATCATAAAGATAAAGTGAAAAACTTCGTTACATTTGCGATCCGAAAATCAAAAAGGAAATTTCGTGTGTATGAAGAGAGTGGACAAATAAAAACAGACATTAATTTAAAGCTACAAGTTGAAATTGAAGAATACCCGCACGATGAATTGTATAAAAAGAAAGAGGTTAAACAGCTCGAAAAGAAAATAAAAAAAGAAATAACGAAATTAGGAAAGGAAACGATAAAACAAATTCAAGAGGCAAATAGTGATACGCTTGGAATCGGTGACAAAGTAAAGGCGCATTACTACGACACGTGGAAACAAATCAATTGGCACGACATTTATCCAGAAGTACCGATTACAGCCAATTTTGATATCGACATTATACAACACGGGATCATTAATTAATTTCCAACTTTAATGAATGACTACTTGCAATTTCAGGAGCCAATGGATAGTAAGTATACACATAAATGAACAAACAGAGTATGATCACTTACATTCGCTACACAGCGTAAACGAGTGTCGACATAAATCGAACTATCAAATGAATTGCACATGATCACAAGCATTATATGACCGTTTTGCTTCATTTCGTTTATTTAATTTAATTAGAAATAAAACGATTAATTAAGACGTAGATCGCCTTCCTCTTATTCATGAACGTATCGCTTTAACACGGCTACATACGGGTAATACGTTCATTGTACGAGGAAGAGTTTAG
>DATGRY010000093.1:0-18520 GCA_035303165.1 Pseudogracilibacillus sp. | reverse complement strand
ACACGGTGGTGCAATTGCGCTTGGACATCCTGTTGGTGCAACCGGTGTTCGTCTCGTCTTAACACTTTTAAATGGACTAGAAAAAATAAATGGACGCTACGGTGTTGCGACGCTCTGTATCGGTGGCGGCATGGGAGGCGCTTTAATAGTTGAACGGTTGTAAAAATTCCGCTCTGTATTGATCCCAATTGTCGGGCTATTTCAAAACGTCCATCTTAATCACAGCGCACAATTAACATAAGCATAGATCGAACTTAAACAGGAAAAAAGGCTATTCTAACGTCATCGAACGTTAGAATAGCTGCATAATAAATCGATTATCTTGTCACTTGTACAGTAAATTTAAATTAATATCTAACTGTTAAAAAGAATTCCTATGAAAGAGCAAGTTATATTGTATAGGATAAACCTTGATTATATAAAATGTTTTTTCAATAAACGTCCGAGACGCTCCATTCCTTCTTCAATTTGATCCGTTTGCACGGAAGAAAAGCTCAACCTTAAAAAGTTCCGTGGACTTTCTTCCGTATAAAAAGGGGCACCTGGAACGTATGTGACATGATAATGTTCAATCGCCTCGTCTAATAATGTATTTGTACAAATATCTGCATGTAATTGAATCCAAAAGAAGAATCCACCTTGAGGAGTCGTATAGTCTAGATCTTTAGGGAAATATGTTTTGATAGATGTCTCCATTTTCTCTTTTCGTTCTTTATATTTTTTAATTAAGGAATGTATATGTCCCTTCAGGCTATATCTCTTCGTTAACTCAATGATTAACTTTTGGGATAATGTGGAGACTTGTAAATCGGAATTTTGTTTTGCCATGATAAATTTCGACAGTATGTCCGGTGTAGCACAGATCCATCCCGTTCGCAATCCAGGTACGAGAATTTTCGAAAAGGAGCCGAGGTAGACGACCCAGCCATCTCGATCAAAACTTTTCACCGACGGTAATCTTTCCCCATCGTACACGATATCTCCATAAGGCGAATCCTCTACAATCGGTATACGATAGGTCGCACCCAGTTTGGCAAGTTGCTTCCGTCTTTCTCTACTCATGACTGTTCCGGTTGGATTATGGAAGTCGGGAATCGTATATATCATTTTCGCATTTGGAAATTGTTTAAGCTTCCTCTCTAACTCGTCGACAATCATGCCATCCTTATCCGTCGGAATCCCGATACATTTTGCGTGATATTGGCGAAACGTATTTAACGCTCCGGGAAAAGTCGGATTTTCACAAAAAATAATATCGTCTTTGTTAACGAACAGCTTTGCTGATAAATTGATTCCTTGTTGTGCCCCGGAAATCAGAGTAATTTCTTCCTTAGTTGTTGAGACTCCGGCTGTAGTCATCCGTTCGTTTACAATGTATTGCCGTAACTCTTCGAACCCTTCCGTTCCGCTATACTGTAATGCTTGTCCTTGGTCCGCTTGCATGACATGCTCATACGCCTCTTGCAGCGCTTTTAGCGGAAAAAATTGTTGCTCAGGGTTTCCGAGAGAAAAGCTTATCATATTTTGATCATCACGATTACTTGCTCGAATGGCAGAGTATTGCAATTGCTCCGCCGTTTCTGAAAAGCGAACGTCATTTATCATGGTGCACTCCTCCTTTACTCATATGTATAAGAAATAAAGAATAGGTACCCCGAGGTAGGCTTCATAAAAGAATAGGTACCCATCTGTAAAAAGTGGTAGACACATTTATTGTTTTTGTATGTTTGGTGGTGAAATGTACCCTAGGTGTTGCAATAAGTCGATGAATTTTGCCAATGTTTGTAATTGATAATCGTCTAATGTTTGTTCATCAAATTCATAGAAGCCTTTCTTAGATTTGAGACCGATTTCCCCCTTTTCCATCATGTTATTAATAATCGATGGTGGAGCATGACGGTTATCCTCTAAGTTGCTAGCTAAATAATTGCTAGCATAGTATAAGGTATCTAGTCCACCCCAATCGATAAATTCCAATAAACCTAAAATAACGAAGCGGGGAGCGAATCCTGTCCGAATGGCTTTATCTAACTCTTCCGGTGTGGCAACTTCTTCTTCGACCATACGAGCTGCTTCGTTCATTGCTAAAGCTTGAATACGTGGCACGATAAAACCAGGTGAAGATTTACAGCGAACAGGTACTTTTCCGATACTTTCAAGTAATTGCATCGTTCTTTGAATACTTTTCTCACTCGTATGATCGCTCGCACTTACCTCGATAAGTGGTAGTAAATAAGCTGGATTTAACCAATGTGTATTTAAAAAACGTTCTTTATTTGTAACGAATTGAGCGATGTCATTTGCGGAAAAAGAAGAAGTAGTCGATAAGATGAGTGCATCCTCTGGGATAACGGAGCACACACGTTGTAATGCATGCTCCTTTACTTCTAATATTTCGGGAACAGCTTCAAAAACAATTTTGTGATTTTGCCATAATGCCTGATCATCCGTAATATGGACAATTTTAATTTGCTTTAAAATGTCATTTGCAAGCTGTTCTGTTACAAGATTTGCCTTTATTAATACGTTCATTTGGCTTTCAAGGTCAGCCTGTGACCTTGAAAGCAAGTCGTTAAATTCATCTTCATTTCGTTCTTTTACATCAACTAGGATTGCTTCATAACCTTGATAAGCAAAAGATAAAGCAATTCCACGCCCCATTCGTCCCGAGCCAATTACTGTAACTGCTTGTCGAGGTTTATGCATTCTCCTTAATCCTCTCTTCTGCGCGAATACCTTCTTTTAGTAATGTTTGTAACTGTTCGCGTGATAAGGAGTAGAGCCCGAGATTTTCAATCGTTCGGCCCGTCTTACGTAAATCCTTTCCTTTTATGGCAGAAGAGATACTTAATAATCCCTTGGCAACCGGAACTGGTATTCCTAGCCAATCCCCTAGGGAAACGATAAACGCTAATCCAAGTTCAACGTCTTCTGTCATATAGCGATGATCTTCTAAATCAAGCTTTTCATACCAATCTTCACGATCTACTAAGACATCATGTGCGCCGTCACCGTACATCCATTCGTCTCCATGATCATTATAATGATCCGCTAATGGGAAATGTGGAGCACGATAACCGAGAGCTTCGCGAATACGTATTCTTTCAGCATCTAATGCATCGTGGACATTTCGTATAGATGTTTGCGTCCCTTCATCGTGAATATCCCACTTGTCAAAGTGTTCAATTGGTCCAGCATTCATAATAATTAAAGGAGGGTGAATGATTGGTCCGGCGTTCATCAGTGCGCCAGAAAGAGCATCTTCAATCGGTTCAATGGCAGGGTATGCTTCCTTCAAAATACTGAATGCTTCATCTGATTTATTACTAGGAAATACACCTGTCGGTAATCTCGTTGCCCGTCCGGAAATAGATACGAGACTCTCAGAATGCTTTCGTGATAAATATGGAAGTGTTCCCGTTTCTGCAAACATGACTTCTGCGGTGCAACCGTGTTCACGTAAACGCTTTGACATAAGGTAACTACCAAATGTACCAGGGGCTAAGTAAATGACTTGCCCGTCTTCCAAATGGGGTGCAAGTTGTTCCGCTAATGATTCTTGCGTAAATGCTGGTAAAGGAATGACTATTAATTTGACACCTTTTATCGCTTCCTCTATGCGGTCTGTCGCTAAATGTAGGCCAACTGCTCGTGAACCCTTTACATCAACGACGTCTATTTTTTGACGGTCTAACACTTCTCTGAAGTCTTCCTTATTTCGTCTCCAAAAGCGAACTTTATGACCTTGTTCAGTAAGATCTACTGCTGCTGCATAACAACCATTACCTCCACCTAAAACTGCTATTTCCATATAAATAACCTCCCTTAATGATTATTCGAAAAAGCTCAAGAATTATATGAATCAATGTGATCATAGGAAATTAAAAGAAATTAATTCTTAGTACTGTAAGGATTAATGAGAATATTCTGTAAAATTGTAAGGTAAAGATAATGCATTTCATATTGTACTAAATTTCTTCTAATTATTAAGCGTACTTCGAATAATTTTGATTAGTTAAATGAACTTTTAAAGTAATATAAGCGCTTACATTACGTGGATCAAAAATGTTACTAAATCAAATATACTGTTTACCTCTTTAATTAACAATGTGCTTTTCATATGAAAATATAGAATTAAATAGATGGAAAATGCCGTTGACTACCAATTGTGGATAGTTTTTAAAACAAAAACATTTTAATTATTTGTTTATATTTATTCGATAATGCGGCGGGGGGGTTGTGGAGCATAATGATTAGAACCTACTCGTCGTATGGCAAATAGTATGGGAAAGTGTTTAAAATGAATAAGGTAAAAGAGTAATAAAGAGTCCGTACTTCAATGAAAATGAGGAAGCGATCGTGGTTGATGGCCAAGTATATAGCTATACTTGTAAAATGCTAGCGATAAATCTAAACAAATTTAATTCTATGAAACTCGCCTCCATCGTTCAGACTGTATGAATCGTGCGAAAATAAAAGACTTAACAGACTTAAACGTACATTGATTAAGGTGAAGATAATTAAGTAAAATTAGACTACACAAAACTTAGTCACTTCATAAAATGTAAGCGCATTAACATGCGTCATTCGCATATCATAAAAAAGTTTACTTATGAATGTTTCGTGTATTAAAGTGGAGAAGCTTATGCGCAAAGAAATATTGTTCGTCCATCTTCGAATGAACAATATTTTACTTACATGTTAAAAAATTTCAAATGAGAGGGCCGGTTTTCCATGTTAGTAATAGAAGGGAGGACTTTATACGATTAAAAGAATAATTTTTCGAATATTTAGAATTTGAGTACCGTTCTTCGTCGATGTTGTTATGTGAGTGAGCTGGGATGACTCGTTTCGTTTTATACGATCCTATTGTATGAAAACTTACGTTCAACGGGTTAACGCTTATAGTTGAAATTCATTTTTTAGTGTTTGATTATTTTTAAAACTAACATATTTTAAAAGATATAAAAGTAATTAAACAAAAATGAAGTGTTTGCACACTTCTAATGAACATGTAGAAGAAAATTTTTAAAAGCGAAAGTTAACTATTTTATAGGGGGAAAGGTAATGAAACGAAATCTATTAATATTATTTTTATCTATTTTTACTTTATTATTAGTCGCTTGTTCTGGAGATGATCAAGCTGCATCGGGGACGAATGGTACTGACTCGAATGGTGGGGCGGCAAGTGATGACGAAGTAATTAAATTAAGTTATGCGTTCTTTGCGCCTGCGGGGACTTTTCCGGCTGTACAGATGGAAGAGTGGAAGGAAAGGTTGGAGGAACGTACAGATGGAAAAGTGGAGGTAGAATTGTTCCCGGGTGGGACATTATTAACAGCAGAGAATATGTATGATGGTGTTGCGAGTGGAACGGCAGACATTGGTTTAAACTCGACATCTTATGAACCGGGACGTTTTCCGTTATTAGAAATATCCGATATGCCATCAAACTATAGCGATGCAGTAGTCGCTTCAAAGGTCGTGTCAGATTTAATAGAAAAGTATCCACCAGAAGCATTTGAAGATTATAAGATTATAACTTCATTTGCAACAGAGCCTATGTATATTCAATCAAAAGAACCAATTACTTCTTTAGATGAAATGAAAGGAAAACAATTAAGGATTGGAGGGGCGGTTGCTCCAGTTCTAGAAGAAATGGGTGCCGCTCCGGTCGGAATGTCACAGGCAGAAGTTCCGGAAGCATTACAAACGGGAATTGTAGATGGATATGTTTCTTCACGGGAAATTTTAAAGGATACGAGTCTTGCTGAAATGGTAGATTATGTGACTGACTATCCGCTCGTTATCAATACGTTCGTAGCGGTTATGACGAAAGAGAAGTGGGATAGTTTACCTGAAGATGTTCAAGAAGTAATCGAAGAGCTAAAAGACGAAATGACATTATTTGCTGCCGAGTACTTGGACGAACACGTGCAAGAGTCTATGGATTGGAGTCAGGAAGAACATGGATTAGAAGTTGTCGAGCTAGAAGGTGGAGAGGCAGAAAAGTGGGAAGAGCTTTTATCGGCTTATCAGGAAGAAAAAGCGAAAGAACTTGATGAAGAAGGACTCCCTGGAACAGAATATTTAAACGATTTACGTGAATTAGTTGAAAAGTACAATGCTGAATAAAAACTAACGTTTAACAGTAAAGTGATGTAACATGCCGTTATAGCAACGTACTAAATCATCTTAAAGCAGAAAGTTACGTGTTATAACGGCACTTTTCTTTTTTCTTATTATAAGTAACGTTTTTATTGAAGAGAATGTACCTATCCTTCCTAAACATCTTACGAACAAAAACATTCATTTCTACCAACAGCTTTCGCTACCGCAATACAAACGAAGAGGTAAAGAGGTTTTATATAATCGTAAAGCGAGTTTTTATATTTAATATATAAAGGAGTGTTTTGTATTGAGGCGAAGAAATAGTTTTCTTACTGTGTTGTTACTCGGCGCTCTCCTTGTATTAGGAGCATGTGGGGGTGGAAGTGAGGGGGCAAGTGGGGCGGAAGAAAGTTCGGACAACGAAGTAGTATTATCCTATGCTTTTTTTGCACCAGATTCGACATTCCCAGCTATTCAAATGAAACAATGGGCCGAGGAGCTAGATAAACGGACGGAAACGGATGTAAAAATAGAAATGTTTTTTGGGGGCTCCTTACTAGAGGCGGAAAACATGTTAGATGGTGTCAAAAATGGAACAGCAGATATAGGATTAACGGCAACGACATATGAGCCGGGTCGTTTTCCGTTGTTAGAAATTTCCGATCTTCCTTCTGGATATCCAAACTCAGAGGTAGCGAGCCAAGTCGTCTATCAATTAGTCGAGGAGTTCGAACATGAAGCATTGGAAGATTTTAAAATTGTGACCGCTTTTGCGACAGAGCCATCATTTATTCAAAGTAGGGAGAAAATAAGTAATTTGGACGAATTAAAAGGAAAACAATTACGAATTTCCGGAGGATTAACACCAGTGATGGAAAAGCTCGGGGCTTCCCCGGTTGGGATGTCACAAGCTGAAGTGCCAGAAGCCGTACAAACAGGTGTCATTGATGGAAATATTTCCTCACGCGAAGTTGTAAAAGATTTCAAATTGGCTGAAAATTTACATTACGTGACAGACTTTCCGTTAACAGTTACATCTTTCGTTGCCGTCATGACAAAAGAGACGTGGGAGTCATTACCAGAAGATGTTCAAGTAGCAATTGACGAGCTCGCCCCAGAAATGAGTCAATTTACAGGTGCATATTTAGATAAATATGTAGAAGAGGCACTAGAATGGGCGGTCGAGGAACACGGATTAGAAATTGTACCTTTAGAAGATGGACAGGCAGACGAATGGACTAAATTAATATCGGACATTCAAGATGAAGCAGTCGAACAAGCCAATGAAAAAGAATTACCAGGTTCTGAATATAAAGAAAGATTATATGAACTTGTAGAAGAGTTTAAGTGAACGATTAATACTCAAAACGACTCTACTCCGTATTCGCCTATATGTATGAATCGTACAGTAGAGTCGTTCAATTGTTAAATAATATAATAAAGAACTTTGTAAAAGCAATAGGATACAACCTAATAGTATGGAAAGGTTGAAAAATTTGCTTGAAAAGAACATAAACGTACGTTGAACCGCGAAAGAAAAACTATGTATAATAAAGTTGCGTTGAAACGAACCGTAACGTTACTGAAACACGTTACAGGAATTGTTCATTATTTTCTGACCTATCGTACATTTTTGATAAATATGAATGTACGATAGATTTTTCACTACCTCGTAATTCATCTAGAAAAATGGAGAGGATAATCATGCAATTTGGCATATATGCTGAATTACAAAACCCAAAAGAAGCTATGAAACCGTATGAACAAGTGTATCAGGAAATACTCGAACAAATTGAACATGCAGATTATCGGGGGTTTTCAACATTTAGTACATTAGAACACCATTGGTTCGAAGAGTTTTCAATCTCAACAAATCCGTTAGCTTTATTTGCAGCGGCAGCACAACGAACAAAACAAATGCATTTTCGAACGTGTTCACATATTTTACCTATTCACAATCCGATGGTGTTTGCCGGGCAGCTTGCCATGGCTTCGATTTTAACGGACTATCGGTTTGAATTTGCCGTAAGTAAAGGTCATGCATGGACATATCCATTGGCTTCGATTCCGATAGAAGAAGCGGGGGATCGTTATTTAGAAGCAATTGAAATTATCGAAAGTGCATTGTCGGACGGAACTGTTTCCTACACAGGTAAATATTACTCTGTACAAAATGTAAGCGTTATACCGCAGTTGCGTGAAGTACCACAAATCCTTGCTGGCGGAGTAAGTGATCAAAATTATGAAATCGCTGGTAAGCGAGGGTGGACGGCGTTAATTACACCGATGGTTCCGCAAGATAAAATAAAAGCACACATTGACATATACAAAAAAATGTGTAAAGAATATGGTCATGATCCGAGTATCGTCTATGTGCAAGCGGTTTATTTAGATGAAGATAGAGAGCGGGCGATCGAAGAAGCGAAACCTTATGTTGAACAATTCGTGCGAGGAAATGCTTCCCCAATGAAAGGGAGCCCATCAAATAAAGCATTGTTAAAGCATGATTTTAGTTATTACGCTAGTGGATTACTAGAAACATATGCGAATATGCCTTATGAAACATTATTGGATGAACAATTTGTTTGGGTAGGTTCCCCAGATGACATTCGTGAAAAAGTTGAACAAATAATTGAAGAGGAACCATCTATTACAGAAATTGCAATCATATGTACGTACGCAGGGATGGAACATTGGAAAACGATCCGAACACAGGAGCTTTTCAGTAAGCATGTGATGCCGTATTTTCAGGAAGATGTTCATTCGAATTGATGGAAGCCGCGAATGAAATATCATATAGTCTAAGTCATGGTTATTACGAGTTATGTCATAGAGAAAAAGGACAAAATTTTAATTCGGGGTTGTGAATTGCTCATGAAAGCGAATGAATTAACGTTAGACTTATTAATGGAAAAAGATATTTTGAATAATTACAATATGATGATCAATAGCATTGACTCGTGGGGGATTTTACGAAAAGATTTAATTCAAACGCTAGGGGTAGAACGAGCGAAACGGTTTTTGATTCGATATGGATGGAATGATGGAAAAAATGAAGCCGAAATGTTTAAAAAGGCTTTCGTTTGGGACGATGATTTAGAATGGCTTATTGCTGGTTCTAAAATGCATGCATTAGCCGGGCGAGTCATCTCCTACCCGGAAAAGTTCCAAGTTGATATGAGAGCGGGAAAATTCAACGTTTCAGGGTATTGGATTGACTCTCACGAAGCGGAACAACATTTAACTCATTTCTCACCCCATTCCGAGCCGATATGCTATTACTTACGTGGTTATGCAAGTGGGTATACGAGTGAATGCATGGGAAAGACGATCATCTTTAAAGAGGAAAGTTGTAAAGGGAAACTCGATTCGTATTGTAGTTATGTTGGAAAAACGCTCGAAGAGTGGGGAGATGAAATTGAAGATGAACTTGCACTCTTTGAAGAAGCGGATTTAACCGATGAACTCGATCAAATGTATCACCGTCTGGAACAGCAGAGGAATATATTGAAAATTGCATCGACGCTTAATAGACGACTTACTGAATCGTTAATTGAAGGAGAAGATCTAGAGAGGATCGCTTACATATTTACCGATGTTACGACGAGACCGATTATCATAGAAGATCGAAACTTTGCCTTATTGGCGAAAAGATGTGACATGCCAGGTTTGAGTGATGAGTTTTCCGCTATTACGTTAAAAGATGATTTAATGCAGAAAGCCGATAAACAAATTCCTGTTATTAAAGTGTTACCGAATAAAACGTTTAATTTAATTTCCCTACCTATCTATGTAAATGAAGAGCATTTCGGATATGTTACGACTATATCCTATAGTAATAAAGAAAAAGTTATCATGAACGCGCTCGAAAGAATGGCAGAGATGACTGCGCTTTGGATTAAGCGAGAACGAATTGCTATAGAGGCAGAAGAGAAATTATCCGGTAGATTTTTAGAAGAGCTATTAAGTGGAAAGAAAGAAGAACAACAATCACTATATGAACGATTTATTCGGATTGGTTACGATCTAACGAAGCCGCATTACGTGATGTATATTGAAATCGAACAAAAAGATATTGAAAGCGATCTCAATACAGAAAATGCAACGAAAGATGTCGCGATGATTAAAAACTCGCTCGTAAATTACTTTAATCAAGATAAAAAAGAATTTAATCAAAATTATATTTTATTCTCGATGAAAGCAAATATATTACAAGTGATCATTTCGAAAGAATTACTTGAATTAAAGCAAATGACAATCAAACATTATACAGAAGGAATTTTCCGACTCGTCCCGAATCAAACGCACAACATCTATGTAGGTGTAAGTGACGTAACCGCGACAATTCATGACTTTAGTGATGTCATGAATGAATCAAAAAAAGCGGTAGAGTTAGCGAAGTTTCAACAGAAAGAGTCGACTATAACTTATACGAGTGAGTTAGGACATATGTCGTTACTGTTAAATGCACGTAATCCAGAACAGTTAAATCAATATGCTCTGGATAAGCTATATCCATTAATTGAATACGATGAGAACTACGATTCCTCATTATTGTATACGCTTTATAGTTATTCACAAAATGAATTTAACTTACATAAAACAGCACGCAATATACATATATCCATTAGTGGAATGCGTTACAGAATTCAGAAGATTGAAGAATTATTAGGCAAAGAATTAACAGATTCGAATTTCCGATTTGAAATTCAATTAGCACTTTACACACTTTATACACTTGGAAAAATTAAAAGCAAATAATTCCAAATATTCCAAATTATCGGTCTTTATTAAAGGGGTTGATGACAATGAGTGACTGTTATGGACAGCCGATATAAGGAAAAGCTGTTATAAAAATAGTGAGCACAAAGGATAAACATGATTTATATGTATTACATGTAAATATCATTACAATACAGAAAAGGAGAATGCTTCATGTTATCGAAAGAAGACAACCAGTTATTAACACAAACAGATGCAGGGACACCAATGGGAGACTTATTTAGAAGATATTGGATCCCAGCATTACGCTCGGATGAGCTAGAGAGTGATGGCGAACCAGTTCGGGTTAAGTTATTAGGAGAGAGCCTAGTTGCTTTCCGTGATACGGAAGGAAAAGTAGGTTTAGTTGATGAACGATGTCCACACCGTGGTACTTCGTTGTACTATGGAATTAATGAAGGTTGTGGCTTGCGTTGTATGTATCACGGATGGAAATTTAACACAGACGGTGAATGTGTAGAGTTACCATCGGAGCCAGAAGAGAGTAAGTTTAGAGAGTCGATTAAATTAAAAGCATATCCAGTTCGTGAAGTAAGTGGGATCGTCTGGACGTATATGGGACCTGAAGATGAAATGCCACCACTTCCAGAGTTTTACTGGATGTCTTTACCGCAGGAAAATAAGTTAATTGAGCGTGCATGGCAAGACTGTAACTATGCTCAAGCAATGGAAAACGATTTAGACTTTGTACACGCTGCATTTTTACACAAGGCATATGATAATCAAAGTGTGGATTCAGATGGAGTACTAAGTACTGATTTAGGTATAGATCCAGATCATCCTTTAGTGAAAAATCCACCAGTAAAGCAGCATGTCAATGAGACAAATTATGGACGTCGTTGTGTTGCTGTAGGAATTGGTGACGAAACACAAAATGCATTCATGGAAATTCATTACATTTTCCCATTTTACACGTTCCCACCACGATTCAAAGGTGAAGACGGAATGTGGCACGCATTTATCCCACGTGATGACCATAGTTGCTGGACATGGGATGTTCAATTTAAGCACGATGGAGCGATCGATGTAGAAGCACAACATGCCCGTCGTGGTTTAGAACTTGATGAGAACTTACGTAAGATCAAGAATGTAGAAACGGATTACGATATTGATCGTGAATTACAAAAAACGAAAAACTTCACAGGTATTCGTGGTATTGCTATCCAAGACCATATGGCAACAGAAGCAATGGGACCAATTGTAGATCGTACGAATGAACGATTAGGAACGAGTGACTTACCGGTCATCCAAATGCGTCGACTTTTATTACGTCAGGCGAAAGCTTTTCAGCAGGGGACAGAGCCAATGAAGCTCGATAACGAAACACTGAAAAATTTATATAGTGAAGGTGTTTATGACGATAACACAAAATCTTGGGAAGAAGCTTTTCCGCTTAAGGAAGCGTATAAAGTAAAAGAAGATGCAAAATAACATTAACGAAAAGAAATATTCAGCATATGAATCGTTCGATTATTTAAAACGGAACGATGATTACGAATATTTCGAATTATCAAATGAGTTAACAGAAACACCGACGCATTCTATTGAATTAACAGATGTGCAAGAGGAGACTTTTGCACATCTGTTTCATAAACATACAGTCGTTTCGTTACGCGATCATGGATTTATCTTGCCGAAAGATCATTCGGCCATTATTCCTTACTGTAAGCAATTACATACTTTTTATCATTATGAAGGAATTGCACAGTCTGGAATCGATGTGATTTTTGAAAACTTTATGGATGGTATCTCGTTAACACAATCAAAAAGTGGCTTGAAATGGAATGAAGTAATAGATTTGCTTGGCATACGATATGCAGACATTGCCAAACAGGAAACAGTTTATATTGCAACAACATATGAAGATGTCATCCAGGCGAAAGATCGTAAACAGGTCGCACTTATTCCATCATTGGAAGCCGCAAATGTGATCGAAAACGAGTTAGATAGGGTCGATATTTTATACGGTTTAGGCATTCGATGTCTCGGATTAACATACAACGATGCGAATACAATCGGTACGGGACTTTCCGAAAACGAAACATCTGGTTTAACAAACTTTGGAAAAAGGGTTGTTGACCGAATGAATAAGATCGGAATGCTCATTGACATTTCACACTGTAATGAACAAACGAGCTTTGATGCAATTGAAGCAAGCGAAGATCCTATCTTCATTACACATGCTGGTGCAAAAGGCGTTTGGAATACACCACGAATGAAATCTGATGAATTGTTAAAAGCATGCGCGGAAAAAGGTGGAGTAATTGGAATTTGTGCAGCCCCAAATACGACATTGTCCCCAAATCATCAAGGGCATACAATCGATAGTGTCATGGAGCATACTGAATATATTATTGATCTTGTTGGGATCGATCATGTCGCATTCGGTCCAGATACGATCTTTGGGGATCACATTGCTCTACAGCAAGCATTTGATCGACTACTTCAATTATCGGAATCACATGAGCATGAAGATAAGAGCGCAGAAGCGAAAGAGTGTGTCGTTGGGGTAGAAAACCCAATGGAGTCGATCAAAAATATGACGAGATGGCTTCTGAATAAGGGGTATTCAAAAGCCGATGTAGCGAAAATAATAAGTGGAAATGCTTTAAGAGTGATTGAGCAAGTGTTTAACAAATAAATGTAAAAGGTGATGTTGTTATGCAAGAACGAGTAGCAATCGTTACCGGTGGATCAAGTGGTTTAGGAGAAGCGATTGCCGAAGATTTTTTACGCAATGGTATGAAGGTAGTCATTACTGGTCGAAATGAAGACCGATTAAATGAAGCGAAAAGTAGGATGGAAAATATAAGTGAACATATATGGCCGATTGCAATGGATGTGTCGAAAAAGGAAGAGATTGACAATACGGTAAAGCAAGTTTTAAAGCGGTGGGGTCGGATCGACATCTTAGTTAATAATGCTGGTGTTCGATTAGAGACACCCGTTGAGGATATTACCGTTGAAGAGTGGGATATGATTTTAGACATTAATTTAGCGGGAACCTTTTTCTTTTCTCAAGCAGTTATCGCTACGATGAGAAAGAATAAGTGGGGAAGAATTATTAATATGTCCTCATACGGTGGACAAGCTGGTCCATTGACATCAGGTGCTCATTACTGTGCCTCAAAAGCAGGTCAATTAGCATTGACGAAGTCATTTGCGCGATCCTTGGCAGAAGATGGAATTACCGTAAATGCGATAACACCTGCGGCTGTTCGTACGCCGGAAATGGATAATATCGAACCGGATAAATTAGCGAGAATGGAACAGTCTATTCCTGTTAAGCGATTCGGTAAATCGATCGAAGTGGCGAAAATGACCTCTTACTTAGCTTCGGAGGAAGCTGGATATGTGACAGGGGCAACATTCGACATAAATGGTGGATTATTAATGCGGTAGGACACCATTCTTTTGGAAGTTTTTTAAGCGATAGTTTTATAACAATTTAGTTTAAAAAATCATATTACTTTCTTAACTATATCCTTTCCCTCCGATGATCTTATCGTCATGTCATGGTATGAAGTAATGAGTCATAATAGATCGCACGAAGTTGAGTAAGGAAACGAAAGGTAATCAATTTTTTAAAAAAATTAGGAGGTTATTTACATGTCAAGAATGAAACATGGTGCACCTGAGGTGCCAACACCTTTAAGGGTTTTTATGACATTTGAATCAACTGGTTGGTTTTATACGACGCAAGAGGAAAAAGAGACAGAAATTTTGCCGAAATTAAATGAAATTGTTAACAGTTGGAAAGATAACGGCTCAGAATTATTAGCAACATTCGATCGAGACATCTTAACAGCAGGTAGTGCTGGTCCAACGGCATGGCATGCTTGTTTTATTTACAATGTACCAGATTTGCAAACTGTCACGAATATGACCCATGCATTCCGTGATAGCGGGTTAGATCGCTATTTTAGATTAGAAGCAAAAATTGGTCGACCGTTTTTCTTACTTGAAAAATAAAAGTCCTAAAGATTGATAAAACTGAATGTGTGCGGCAGGTTCAAATGAATAGTTTAACATAGAAGGTCACTAAACGATTGATCAATGTCTTCACATCCTTTATCAGTTTTCTTTTTACATTATTTTGAAGCGCTTACAAAATGGGGATTGGGAGAATGGACGATTTTATTTGAACCTGATACGCAACTTATTTCGCAGTGGACTATACTCTATAACATTTAAAGATAATCTATTTATAGTTAGGGAGGTAATGTGTATGGATGTGAACGATACGAAAGCACCCACATTCGTGGAAGATGTCTCCCATGAGGAGAATAAAGTTTTACGTATTTACTTTCAGCTTACATCCTATTTAAACGGCATCATGGCATGGGTGGCGGGAATTGCCCTTATCTCTATGATCGCACTGATCGTATTCAATGCGATCAAACGTCTTTTTTCAGATCCCTTTTCGGGGACAGTTGAAGTAGTTGGGTGGTTAGCAGCGATAACTGCTACATTTTCTCTCGGGTACGCTCAACTACATAAGGCACACGTCTATATAGATTTATTGTTTGAAAAGTTTCCCGAAATGTTACAAAAAATCGTTTATACGATCATGGTTGCTGGATCCGTTATATTTTTCACCCTTGTCGTCTACTATTTGTTCCAGCACGGTTTACTCATGAAACGTAATGGTACTTTATCTGAGACGTTACAATTTTTATTTTATCCATTTATTTTATTATGTTCGTTCGGCTTTGTTGGATTAGTGTTATCGCTTATAAAAGATCTAATCGATTGTTGGAGGTAGGTGAATAAATGGGCTTACATGAAATTGCGTTAATCGGAATCGTCTTGCTTTTTGTGTTAATGTTTTTACGTTTACCAATTGCTTTTGCTATGTTCATTGTTGGTTTTGTAGGTTTAATTGTAACAGCCTCTTTAAAAGCAGCTACAAATGTTTTAAGTGCCGATTTATGGGATCAGTTTTCAAGTTATTCATTAAGTGTTATTCCCCTATATATTTTAATGGGTGAAGTCGTTTATCGTTCCGGTATAACGAGTAAGTTATTCGATGCAGCCTATAAATGGATCGGTCACATTAAAGGTGGGATGGCGGCAACGACGATCTTAGCAAGTGCGGGTTTTGCATCTATTAGTGGTTCGAACTCAGCAACAGCAGCAACAATGGCGACGATGTCGTTACCCGAGTTGAAAAAATATAAATATAATAAAGTGCTAAGTACTGGGTCTGTCGCAACGGGTGGGACACTAGGAATTATCATTCCTCCGAGTACGGTACTGATCGTGCTTGCGTTACAAATGCAGCAATCTGTTCGAGAACTGTTTATCGCTAGTGTTATTCCGGGTGTTTTGTTGACAGGAATGTTAATTTTAACGGTCGTTTTTATTTGTCAAGCGCGCCCAGAGTATGGACCAGCAGGTGAAAAGTATCCACTAAAAGAAAGGCTCTTATCACTATTAGATGTCATACCGATCTTTTTACTATTCGTATTTATAATCGGTGGGCTCTATTTAGGATGGTTTACTCCAACAGAATCGGGAGCTTTCGGTGCATTTGGGGCAATCGTTTTAACATTGCTCATGCGTCGACTTACGTGGGCAAAATTTAAAGATGCCGTTGCGGCTAGTTTACGATCTTCTATCATGGTACTTATGTTAGTCGTTGGAGCAATGGTCTTTGGGCGATTTTTAACGCTCACACGACTTCCACATGAAGTGGCCGAATGGATTAATACATTAGGTCTTCCGGCGACAGTTATAATTGTCTGTATCCTAATTATATACATTATCGGTGGATCAATTATGGATGCTTTAGGCTTTTTAATTATTTCTATACCTATCTTTTACCCTACGGTATTAATGTTAGGATTTGATCCGGTTTGGTTTGCCGTGATTTTAACGGTCGTTACAAGTATGGGGGCAATTACGCCGCCCGTAGGGGTGAACGTTTTCATCGTGCAAGGAATTGCAAAAGAAGCTTCCTTAGTAGAGGTGTTTAAAGGTGCATCACTCTTTTTAATTGCTTATATCATTTTTATCGCGTTACTCATTATGTTCCCAGAAATCGTTTTAGTATTTATTCAGTAATCATTAAGCCATTTCAAAAGAAGCAAGTGATGACGTTAGATTATGGATGAAAAAGAGAGGGATCAACGATATGACGATGGAGCAATATTTAGCAAAAATATTAGATACGGAAACGGATCTCGTTGACGTAGAGCCGATGTTCTTGTTTTCATTAGAACGTTATATTTCAGAAAAATAATTTGTTAAGTGTTGAGAATAACTTAAGAAACGATCTAATAGAAAGGAAGTTATAAATATTGCGAGAAATATTGTTTGAAAGAATTTCAACTGTGAGTAAAAAAATGAAAACGAAAGAACTTTCCCCGGTAGAATTGACAAAGGCTTCCTTAGATAGAATAAAAAAGTTAGACGTTCATCTTCGTTCCTTTATTACGGTAATGGAGGAAGAGGCACTCGAGCAGGCGAAAGAAAGAGAAATGGAAATAGCGACTGGAAAGTATCGTGGACCGTTACACGGTATCCCTATATCGGTAAAGGATATGATCAAAACAAAAGGAGTCAGAACGACTGGGGGATCAAAAGTTTTTTCCGAATGGATCCCTGACGATGATGCAACTGTCGTAAAGAAATTATACGAAGCAGGTGCTGTCATAGTTGGTAAGGCGAACTTACATGAATTTGCCATGGGCGCTACGACGGAAAATCCGCATTACGGAAGTACAAAAAACCCTTGGAATGACACATTAATCCCCGGAGGATCTAGTGGAGGATCGGCAGTAAACACTGCCGTCGGGATGGTGTATGGTTCGATTGGTACGGATACAGCGGGTTCCGTTCGATTACCAGCAGCTATGTGCGGCACTGTCGGAATTAAGCCGACATACGGGCTTGTCAGCAGAGAAGGTGGCATTCCGTTCAGTTGGTCGCTAGATCATGTCGGTCCGATGACGAGGACAGTGGAAGATGCGGCGATCATTCTAGATGTCATTAAGGGATATGATCCAAAAGATCATACATCGGTAGACAGAGATATTTCAGTCATGGTTGATAAACAATTGGATAATTTAGAGGGCGTCGTTTTAGGTTTTCACGAAAGTTATATGTTCGACGGTATCGATGATGAAATTAAAAATTTAATGATTAAAGCGTTTAAAGCGTTTGAACAACTAGGTGCCGAAATTGTTGAAATTGATTTACCGTATATAGATGAAGGGTTACAGGCCTTACGAACGATTGCCCAATCGGAAGTGTATGCATTCCATAAGCCAATGTTGGAAAAATATGCAGATGATTATGGGGATGATTTAGCGTATCGATTTCATTATGGACAGGATGTAACGACGGAACAATATATCGATGCGCAAAGAATGAGAAAATTATTTGTGGAAAAAACGATCGAACAAATGAAAGGAATCGATGCACTAATCGGACCGACAAATGTTCAACCCCCATTTAAACGAGATACGATGGTACCTGAAATGGCAATCAGTAATATGTTTACACTTGGAAAAACACCGTTAGCAAATGTATTAGGCTTTCCATCTCTTGCATTTGCTTGTGGGTATACTAAAGCAAATTTACCAGTAGGAATGCAATTGATCGGGAAACCTTTTGCAGAACG
>DATGRY010000092.1:0-6213 GCA_035303165.1 Pseudogracilibacillus sp. | reverse complement strand
TTCCTAACTTTTCACCACCGTGGTGGAGACCTAAACCACCAGTAAACAATCCGTATCCGTATGCATTATGCAAGATACCTGAAGGTCTTCCCCCTGCAGCAACAATAGAGCGAGCAATGACTTCTGCCCAAACTTCAATATCGTTTTTCGTATATGCAGTTAACGTAGGTTTACCACTTGTCCCAGATGATGCGTGGTAACGAACAATTTCACTTTGCGGAGCAGCAAATAACCCGGTAGGATAATTCTCCCTTAAAATCTTCTTTGTGAGAAACGGAAGTCGTCGAATATCATCAAGTGACTTTACATCACTCGGCTTCACATTCGCTTCATCTAACGCATTTTTGTAGTACGAGTTGTTTTCATACACTCTTTCTAATGTTGTCTGTAATTGTCGGAGCTGTAATGCCTCACGATCACCTTGAGACATCGTCTCCCTTTCTCGGTTAAAAATCATCGCCGAACTCTCTCCTTCTGTAAAAGTTAGATCTTCTTTGTGCTTTTTGGATCGATTTTTTCAGTCACAATGGGCACGCCACCTCTAACAAATCGTCAGAAGTATGTGCCCATCAAGTTAGATGACAACTTTAACTACCGAAAATAGTTAATGTAACCATCTATGAATTTAGTTATCTAGGTATTGCCATTTTCCATCTTTTACATGAGCCATTACTAAACTATCAACATCTAATCCGTTGTGGTCTTCAGGACTCATATTAAAAGTACCCGTCGTTCCAATCCAATCGACAATCTCGTTTTCTAAATAATCACGAATTGCTTCACGATCTGTCGCGCCGTTTTCAAGCGCTTCAACGACTAACATTAGGCCATCGTAACCGTACGAAGCGAAGTTTGTCGGTTCGCTATCAAACTTTGCTGTATATTTCTCATAAAAGTCTGAAATAATTTCGTAATGTGGATCGTCTTCAGGAATTTGTTCTGGAAATAGTAATCTTCCAGTTGGAATGACAACGCCCTCCGCCGCATCTTGTCCAAGATCGATAAACGCCTGGTTTGCTACACCGTGACTTGAAACGTGTAACATATCCATACCTAAGTCTTTCATGTTAACTGCAATAGTTGCTGGCCCTGGGTTTGTTCCCCACGTAATTAACGCTTCTGCTCCTGAACCGTTAATTTTTGTAAGTTGTGTAGACATGTCCGGGTCTTCCATATTGTAAACTTCTTTTGCTACGATTTCAATTCCAAAATCCTCTGCAGCACCTTCCAATTGTTCGCGGCCACTTTCACCATAAGCGTTCGAGTCTGTTAATAAACCTACTTTCGAAATCCCTTCTCCTTCTAAATAAGTGAATATTTTTTCAACTGCATGAACGTCGTTTTGTGGCGTTTTAAATACCCACGTCGACTCATCAACTGGCTCGACAATTTGAATACTTGCTGCCGCTGAAACTAAAGGTACTTCTTCATCCATTGCGATTCCTTTCATCGCTAAGCTTTCCGTTGAACCAGAAGAACCTAATACTGCTAATACGTTTTCGTCGTTAATTAAACTAATCATTTCTTGTGTCGCTTTTTCTTGTGAAGACTCATCATCACGTAAAATGACTTCTAACGGTACACCGTTAATTCCACCAGCTTTGTTAATTTCTTCTACGAGCAATTCCGTCGTGTTCCACTCCGGTTCACCTAGTGGGTTGTTCGGACCAGTCTTCGAATAAATCGCTCCGATTTTGTACGACTCTACGTCTTCAGTCGCCTCACCTTCACCATTGTCCTCCGCATCTGTTCCTGCATCATTAGCACTGTCTGAGTCCCCGCACGCTGCTAAGACGAATGCCAGCATCGCTACGAGTAAAAATGCGTAAAACTTTCTCATGTACATCTCCTCCATTTTTTATATTTCAACATGATGACCGAGGTAAGCTTCTTTTACTTCCTCGTCATTTAAAAGATCTTGAGATAGACCTTCTTTCACAATAACACCATTTGAAATAACGTATGCTCGGTCGGCAATTTGTAACGATGCGACCACGTTTTGTTCAATGAGTAACACTGTCGTTTTTAGCGTTTGATTTAATTGCACAACTAATTCCAATACTTCTCTTACAACGATCGGCGCTAATCCTAACGTCGGCTCATCTAACAGTAAAATATCAGGTTTTGACATCATCGCTCTAGCAATTGCAAGCATTTGCTGTTGACCACCCGATAGCGTACCTGCTAACTGTTCCTTTCTCTCTTCAAGGATTGGGAATAGTGTGAAAATTTCTTTTAAGTCCTTTTCCCTCTCCTCTTTACTCGTCCGCCGATAATGATGATATGCACCCAGTTGTAAATTATCCATTACTGATAACGTACCGAAAATTTGTCTATGTTCTGGTACGTGGGCGATATGTTGCGCAACAATTTTTTCTGTATCCATTCCTTTAATTTGCTTTCCGTTATGAAATACATTACCGGATTTGATGCCAACGAGACCTGTGATCGCTTGTAAAAGCGTCGTCTTTCCTCCCCCGTTTGCACCTAACAGCGCAACGATTTCTCCCTCATTAACGTTCAGACTCACCCCCTTTAAAGCCTGAATTGGCCCGTAAAACACGTGGAGATCTTCGACAGATAACACGGCTTCTTTAGTCATAATAACCTCCTTAGTTGACGATGTTACTGTGCTACTTTTTCATCGATTTCTTCACCTAAATATGCTCTAATTACTTCCGGATCTTGTTGGATTTCATAAGGTGTTCCCTCGGCTATTTTTTGCCCTTGGTTAATAACGATCACCGAATCACAAATCCCCATAACGAGATCCATATCGTGTTCGACGACTAACACGGAAATGCCACGTTCACGAATACGCTCGATAAGTTCACTCATTTCCTTCGTTTCGTTATGGTTAAGCCCTGCCGCAATTTCATCTAAAAGAAGCAACTTTGGCTCTACCGCAAGCGCTCGAGCTAATTCGAGTAAACGTAATTTCCCTAACGGTAAGTTTGCGGCTAATGTATCGATTTCATCCTCGAGACCGACAAATTCAATATATTCCAAACATTTCTTATACACTTCTTCTTCCTCTTTTAATACGGTAGGTAGACGAAGTGCAGATTGGATAATTCCAGTTTTTGAATTCGTATGACAACCGACCATCACATTTTCAATGACTGTCATATTACGGAATACTTGCAAATTTTGGAATGTTCGAGAGATTCCTAAAACAGCAATGTTGTGTGGCGCAAGACCGTCGATCCGTTTTCCATTAAAGAAAATTTCACCTTTTGTCGGCTTATAAATCGCCGAAATGACATTGAACAACGTACTTTTTCCTGCACCGTTCGGTCCGATGAGTCCTGTAATTTGGTTTTCACCTATCGTAAGTGAAATATCTTTATTCGCCACAATCCCACCGAACGCCTGTGTTACATTTTTAACTTGTAACATGTTGATCCTCCTTTATGATGCAGATTTCTCTACTCGTTTTGCTTTCCGGCGTAAAAAGAAATCAGCAATAGTCGGGAACAATCCACGAGGCATAAACATAATAACTAAGATTAAAATTAGTCCGTTTAAGACATGCTCAAAATCACTCGTAATAAACGTTAAGTTTTTCCCTAATAAATTTACGAATACATTAATCGAGGTAATTAAAACTGTTCCGATTAGCGCACCCCATACGCTCGTCGATCCACCGAGTACGACCATCGTCAAAAAGACGATCGAAGCATCTAAGTTAAACGAGCTTGGTGAAATGCTATAACTCATGTGCGCAAACAACCAGCCTGCCAAGCCAGCTAACATCGCACTAAAAATAAAAATTTGCATTTTATATTTTCCTGTATTTACACCCATAGAACTTGCCGCAATTTCACTATCGTGAATCGAGCGCAATGCACGACCGATCCGTGAATGAACGATATTTAATGAAATTAATACAGCGATCACGGTAAAAAACCAAACGAAGTAATAGTAAGACATTCCTTGCTTCATCGTCATACCGAAAAATTCGATGGACGGAATACCGTTAAATCCTTGAGCACCTTTTGTCATAGAGCGCCATTCAACTAAAATGACACTAATAATAATTCCAAAAGCTAATGTCGCCATCGCTAAATAGTACCCACTTAATCGGGCCATCGTATGACCTACGATATACGCAATTAAGGCCGGAAGTAGTATCGCAAATAGTAACCCTACCCAAGGACTTAAACCATATGTTGTTGAAAGTACAGCTGTCGCATACGCTCCGACACCGTAAAATGCAGCTTGCCCTAGTGATATTTGTCCAGCATAACCCATAAGTAAGCCGAGCCCAACGGCAACGATCGCGTAAATTCCCGTGAACGTCGCTTGCGTAATAATAAATGAGCTAAGCCCTAGCCAAGGCAAAATGAGTACGATGATGACGAAGACGAGAAAGCCGTACCAATTTATTTTTCTGACGCCTTTCTTCTCAACGGTCACTTTTACAATCCACCCTTTCCAACCGACCTTTCACCCATAATTCCACTCGGTCTTATTAATAGTACTAATAAAATAAATGTGAAAGTGAGT
Source organism: Pseudogracilibacillus sp. (assembly GCA_035303165.1). Classification (GTDB taxonomy): domain Bacteria; phylum Bacillota; class Bacilli; order Bacillales; family Amphibacillaceae; genus Pseudogracilibacillus. The sequence goes on along the minus strand of DATGRY010000092.1, from coordinate 1,704 downwards.
GCATCTTTTAATCCTGAACTTATATAGCCGCCGCCGATCGATTCGACGAGTCCGATAATAATTCCTCCAATTACAGCACCTGGTGCACTCCCTAATCCACCGAAAATTGCTGCAGAAAATCCTTTTACCCCTAACATAATTCCAACATCATATGACGGGAACATGATCGGTGCAATCGCTACTCCCGCAAGCGCTCCCAATGCGGCACTTAATGAGAATGCAAGCGTTGCCATTTTAACGGGACTAATTCCCATTAAACGTGCAGCTACCGGGTTGTCCGATGTTCCGCGAAACGCTTTTCCGAGAATCGTTTTCTCCATTATGATGTACAATAAAATAACGACTGCAATCATAATCGCCATAACCCATATACTTTGTACGTTTACTGTAGCATTGAAAACTTTTAATGGTTCATGTGAAGTGAACGGGTCTAATCGATATGACTCTTTTCCCCACCCGATACTTGCTAGACCACGAATAAAAATGGCAATCCCAATCGTTAAAATAATTAAACTGATCGGGTCTGCACCACGAACTTGTCGAAATATCGCTAGCTCAAGTATCCAACCGACAATCGTTACGACGATAATAGTAAGGATAAATGCGATCCAATAAGGTACACCCATCCCGACGAACGTTACCATGAACATTCCGCCGAGCATAACGAATTCACCTTGAGCTAAGTTAATTACTTTCGTAACACTATAGATCGTGACGAACCCGAGCGCGACAATCGCATAAATGCTTCCAATTGTAAGGCCCGTCATGACAAATTGTACAAAATCACCCATTATGTATCCCCCCTCACTCATAAACAGCTTGAAAGCCGTTACATTTAAAATATTACAACATATTAAATGACGTATATTTTACGTTATAGCGATTATATATGATTATATATACAATTGAAAGCGATGTCAATAATTTTTCACACGGATTAGTAAACTTTATACTTAGAGTGCATAGACCTTTTTAAGCACACTTTATAATCTATGGATTAAATATTCGGAAAATTCAATCATCTAGCTGGATGTTAGTCGCTCGTTGCACACACGACTTCCCTGTCGATACCAATTGTATGAACGGAACGTAATGATGATAACGTTTACACGCAAACGTTTGAAAGCGTATATGATTTGTTATATGATATGTATGAAGAGGATGTTACCATTCTTCCAGTCTAATGATCCCCTTTTCGCATTCGGTTTTTATTAAGTTTTTACACCGCCTATTGTATACATTTAGTAATTCATTGTAAAGAAAAATGTATCTAAATTTTGACAAGTATAACATTTTTTATTATTAGCACGCTATACCGTTATATTTTTAACTATTATAAAGATTATATGCCACTACGCTTTTAAACTTTCGTTTATATACGTTCTTACTAGATAAACGTTGCTTTCAATATCATTTAGTACACGCATGATATGATAGTATTGTATGTAGTACATACTTCGCATCCTGATCATATAACTTCTTATACACGCAACATGTCAAGTTTGTATCATATGGAAGTTGGTACGTAGGTCACGGAAAAATTGTATAAGCGACGTTACATGTTTAGAGTAGTCACGGGAGGCTTTTTATCATTTGCATGACGGCGTTAAGGAAACGAAATATCAACACTGTGTCATGTATCGTTGCTTCATAAATTATATGGCGTTATGTACGTGTACTGTTATAGTCTCTTACTTTATTATG
>DATGRY010000091.1:0-4617 GCA_035303165.1 Pseudogracilibacillus sp. | reverse complement strand
GTACAAAAAGGCGTACAAGTGATGAAAAAGAAGGAGCGAAAGACCAGTCATTGCGATGACGAAATAGTCGTACGGTGTCGTCGATGATGGATAGACGAGCCAGTACGCGACGAAGATCGCAAATAAGACGATACATGAGTCTAGTAATATGAGTAATGTAAGTCTACTTTTGTACGTCATGTTCTACCCTTCTTTCTCTCTTGCTCCTTGTACACGTTTAGTATACGAAATAAGTTATACATATTTTTGTATTGCTAGAGTCATTTTTTAAAAAAACTAAAAAAGGATCGCTTTCTTTTAATCGGACGTGGTTCTAATTGGTGTATGTTTAAGTTTTCAACGAGTAGGTGACTGTTTTCACGTAACATGTACGCGATGTCAGCACCGAACTTATCGTCGATGACAGAAATTGCCTCCTGCATATGAAATGCGCGGTTCGTTACGTTGTGCGCATCGGATGCGATAAAATGCGTTAAATCAGCTTCGATCAACTCGAAAGCGAATTGTTCTGCATCTTTTCCGAATTTTCCGAGTAAGCTTGCCGCAGTTACTTGCGACAGTGCCCCGCCTCGAATAAGTTCATACATCCGTTCTTTATTTTCAAGTAGTTCTTGATTTCGTTCCGGATGGACGATAATCGGCCGGAGTCCGGCAATTTGTAAATCGTAGATGAGCTGGTCCGCATACTGTGGCACTGATTTAAACGGAAATTCGATTAAAAGATAGTTCGTATCGTTGATCGTTTGAATTTCGCCGTTTTCATAGTCCGCTAGTACTTCACCGTAGATGCGCACTTCTTGTCCTACGAGTACTTCGAGCGGAATGTCGTTCGCTTGCAATAGTTCATTTAAGACTTTAACGTGTGTAACGATTTCTTTTTTATAATTTTCATAATGGCGATTTTTATGGTGGGGTGATGCGACAATTTTCGTAATCCCTTCTTTCACCGCCATTTTAGCCATTTCGAGACTGTCTGCCTCTGTTTTTGCACCGTCATCAACACCTGGAAGGATGTGGCTATGTATATCGATCATTTCACTCACCCCTTTGGACAAATAAAAACTTCAAAGCTTGCTATATTTCGTTTGATACCTTTATTACTCTCCGTAATACGTATAATATGGCATATCTTTTTTCTCCACATCGTTTAATACGGAGCCGATAATCGGGGCTTTCGCTGTTTCAAGCGTTTCTTTCGCTTTTAATGCATCCGCTATCTCCGTGGCACCGCTGCGGACGATGAGTAATGTACCGTCGACGATATTCGCTAATATTTTAGCGTCTGTCACTGCAAGCGTTGGTGGAGTATCAAATATAATAAAGTCATACGTTTGCTTCATTTCATTTAATATATCTTTCATTCGGTTAGAGGCGAGCAACTCTGCCGGGTTAGGTGGGAGTGGTCCACTCGTTAACACGTCTAACTGTTCGATGTCCGAACGTTGCACTGCATCCTCTAACGTACTCTCATTAATAAGAACGTTACTAAACCCTTTTAAATTGTTTAGTCGAAACGTATAATGTACGGTCGGTTTTCGTAAGTCGGCATCGATGAGCAACGTTTTCATTTTTTGTTGTGCATAGACGACTGCTAAGTTTGCTGCCGTAATCGACTTTCCAGCAGCAGGGCCGGGTGATGTAATTAAGATAGCTTGTAAAGCCCCATCGACTGCGGAAAATTGCAAATTCGTTCGAACCGTTCGATATTGCTCTGTAATTGGGGAAGTCGGATTAAGTTGTGCAATTAAATGTCGTATTTTACTAGTTTCTGTTTGTTTTTTGCGTTTAAACATTACGATATCCCCCTTGCTCACCTAAACCCACTCTCGTCTGTGTGGAGACAGAGCGCCGAACGTCTTCTGCATCAATTCGTGAAATAACACCAAATACAGGTAGTTCTAATTTTTCTACAATGTCATTTTCTGAACGAACTTTCGTATCTAAAAACTCAAGTAAAAACGCGAGGCCTACACCGACCATCGCGCCAAGTACAAGGGCAATCGCGATGTTCAACTTCGGTCGTGGTTCTACCGGTGAAATGTTTCCCTTCATCTTTGCCTCAGATAATATATTTACGTTATCGACATTCATTATTTCTGGTATTTTTTCTTGGAATACTTCCACTGTCTTATTTGCGATATTCGTCGCTACTGCCGGTAACGGATCTTTTACCGAGACGGTGACGACTTGTGAGTTTTCCTCACTCGTAACTGAAATTTTATCGGCTAATTGATCTGCCGTATATGGTAAATGCAATTCTTCGACGACGTGGTCTAAAATCGCATTACTTTTAATAATGACGTTATACGTATTAATAAGTTCAACGTTCGTACGAATCGTACTTTGGTCGATTTGCATTTGTTGTGTCGTTTCTTCGTTGCTTTGATTGACGATAAACTGCGTTGATGCCTCGTAAATCGGTGTCAAAATAAAGTAACTGACGATCGCTGCAATAAGTGCCGCACCGATGATGAAGGAAATGATAAGTAAAAACCGTTTTTTAATAATAGTGAATATTTCGTGCAATGATATTGTTTCTTCCATAGCCCTCCAATACCCCCAAGCCCTTTACGTGTTATCGTAGTTGATTCTTCCTAATTTTATCTACTTTTCTATATTTACCTTCTAAGTAAGATTACCATGTTTTTACTATGAAAGACAAGATTTATAGTATGAGCTATTGAGCATTGGGGACTTTTTATGTATCCTATACATTTTTTTACATATAGCTGGTGCTAGGAAACTATTATATTTTCACTCTCTTAACTTTATATGCATAACTTAACATATTTTGGGTAAACGTTTCAATAAAATAGGTAATTTTATCCAAGAATTATATTAAACGTCATAATAATGCGTCTTTTGTAGCATCGAAAATTTTTGTAGAGTTTTCTTTATTATAGTTCTTTATAGCTGTTTTTAGTGAGATAGGTGCTTTATGCTCGGAAATAGTAGAATAATCGCGGTATAAATGATATAATAAAATTCCCCAGAATACCATCATATGGTTTTTATAGGAACATTTGCTTCGGCGTAAAGTAAGGATGACGTCTTTTCATCTTACCTTTTAGCCTGGACAAATGTGCTATTCATATATTATTTTATATCGTATTTTAACTTTGCAGTTTTATAGATTTATTATTTCATGGATAAAATTGGAGGAGGAGTAGGTAGCGATGTCTAAGAAAAAAGTCTTCATGTCTGTTACTGCTTCCGCAGTCATAGCGTCGACGATGGTGCATGCACAGGCAGCGGAGGCCGCTTCCTATAAAGTGAAGCAAGGAGATTCGTTGTGGGCAATATCACAAAAGTATAATACGTCTGTTGCTCAGTTAAAGTCGTTGAACAAATTATCTTCAGACATTATTTATCCAGGACAAGTACTTGAAGTAGATGGAAGTTCTGCAAAGAAAAACTCTTCATCTAGTAGTTCGACGAAAAGTTCAGCAAGTACATATAAAGTAAAAAGCGGTGATACGTTAAGTGCGATCGCTGCGAGGCACGGAGTGACAGTAGCGAACTTAAAGTCGTGGAACAATTTATCGAGCGACTTAATTTTCCCTGGACAAGCTCTTTCTGTAAAGAAGTCTTCGGGATCAAGTAGCTCAAGTAAGTCGGGGAGTTCAAGCTCCTCATCGAGTAGCACGTACACAGTTAAAAGTGGTGACTCGTTAAGTAAAATTGCTTCGATGCATGGAATTTCGATTAAAAACTTAATGGACTGGAATAACTTAACGTCGACACTTATTTTCCCGGGAAATAAACTCGTCGTGAAAAAAGGTGCTGCGAGTTCGGGTGGAAGCTCAAATAGTAGCTCGTCGGGCGGCAGTTCATCGTCGGGTAGCTCAAGCACGTACGTTGTAAAGAGCGGTGATACGTTAAGTGGTATCGCTTCGAAGTACGGCGTGACTGTAAACAATTTAATGAAATGGAACAATTTATCGTCGACGACGATTTATATTGGCGATAAATTGAAAGTTAACGGTAGTAGTTCCGGCGGTGGATCGTCCTCTAGTGGAAGTTCATCGAACTCCAATAGTGGATCATCTAACTCAAGTACGACGTATACGGTAAAAAGCGGTGATTCATTAAGTAAGATCGCTTCGCAGTACGGTGTTTCCGTTAATAACTTAATGAAGTGGAACAATTTATCTTCTACGACGATTTACGTCGGTGATAAGCTGAAAATTAATGGATCTAGTTCTTCTTCGGGAAGTAGTGGAGGTAGTGGCGGCGGTGGCGGTGGATCAGCTGTTAGTGGTGATATCGTTTCCGTTGCCAAGTCGGTTCTCGGAGTGAAATATGAGTGGGCTGGCTCCTCACCGAGCGGATTCGACTGTAGTGGATTTATTTATTGGGCGTACAACAATGCAGGAAAAAGCCTACCACGTTTATCGACGGACGGCTATTACAACCGTTCATACATAATCGATAAGCCGCAAGTCGGTGACCTCGTCTTTTTTGAAAACACGTACCGCTCTGGTATTTCGCATATGGGTATTTACGTTGGAAACAACAATTTCATCCATGCGGGATCTTCAACAGGCGTGACGATTACGAGCTTAAATAACTCCTATTGGCAGAAACATTTCCATAGTTTCAAGCGGTTTTATTAAT
>DATGRY010000090.1:0-10013 GCA_035303165.1 Pseudogracilibacillus sp. | reverse complement strand
AAACGGTAAAGAAAACGTGCCGACACCACAAAATAAGTCGATCATCGTTTCATACGCTTGTGGTTTTCCCATCTCGATGGCCAATTGTATTAACTGTTCTGCCTGCTCAGGATTCGGTTGGAAAAATGTATCGTACCAAATGCGATAGCGAAATCCTGCGAGTTCATCATAAATATAGTCTCGCCCTGCCAATAAGTGAATTTTTTCCGCTTGTGCCCGATCCGCAAGGTCGCGATTTTCCATCCAGAGTAGTCCTTTTATATTCGAGAAGGTCGTAGTCAGTTCTTCAACTAGTTCACTGACGCCTACAACGTCTTCCGGACCCTCCGTTGCAAAAATTGCTACTAGCATTTCTTCCGTTGCAAATGATTGGCGAACCATCACATGTCGCAACAACCCTTCGTGCGTTTCCTTATTGTAGCCGGAATGCCCGTACTCCTTTACCCATGAGCCGATTTTTAACACGACATCTTTCATCTCTTCTCGAGCAATGAGACACGTTTCTAACGGAATTACTTTACGATAATTTCCTTGCTCATGTAAGCCAAGGGCGCCATCCGGTGCAAACGTAAACTCCATTTTATTTCGATAATGCCACGGTGTTTCGGCTCCGATTGTAGGGGCAACGACAGCTTCAGCAAAACCTTCACGTCCCACAAACTGTTGTACGAGCTTCGTTTTCTCGCGCAATTGTCCTTCGTACGTAATATGTTGCCACGTGCAACCGCCACACGTTCCAAAATGGGGACAAGCTGGCTCTATGCGATCTTCATGCTTCTTTACAATTTCATCCGCTTTCGTTTCCCAACGTTTTTTAAACGAATCAGCGACAGTAACTGTTACCTTTTCACCAGGAATCGTATATGGGATCGTAAGCGACAACTTGCCGACATTTCCTTTTTTATTTTCACGCCAAACGGTTGCTTTTCCTTTACCACGCTTATCAAACTCATCTATTTTCACGTCATACGTCGCTGCCTTTTTCATGAAGCACCTTCCTTTCTTTTGACCGTTCGAAATAATATGCTCAATAATTATACCAAAACTGTCGCACAAACAGCTATTTATACGCAATGATAAAACTGCAACTCGCTCGATGTGATGCACAACTATCTATTCCGTAACAAATTATTACAATTACTCATACGGAGAAAGGAGAAACGAGGACAGCTCTTCTCAGTCGCTATAAAAAATGTTAGCATAGAAGTGTTCTCATTGTTTACGTAGGAGGAGAGCGAATGAGACCAATCTTATTAGGTATTGCAGCTGCGTTCTTCTTTGCTTTTACATTCGTTTTAAATGCATCGATGGAACTTGGCGGTGGCAGTTGGATTTGGAGTGCTTCCTTACGTTACTTTTTTATGGTTCCTTTTTTATGGATTATTGTATGGAGACGGGGTAAAGTACGCAAGTTATTTCAAGTAATGTCAAAGCGACCGAAAGAGTGGTTCGTTTGGAGCTTCGTCGGTTTCGGTCTTTTTTACGCCCCAATTTGTTTTGCGGCTGCTTACGCACCAGGGTGGCTCATTGCTAGTACGTGGCAAATTACAATCATTTCCGGTGCACTATTATCCCCGCTTTTTTATGAAATCATCCAGACGAAAAACGGTCCTGTTCATATGCGTGGTCAAATTCCGTGGCGTAGTTTAACGATGTCGCTATTTATTTTACTCGGTGTCATGCTTATTCAAGTCGATCATGCACAAAACGTATCGATTGAACACGTCTTGCTCGGTATCATTCCAGTTTTAATTGCATCGTTCGCCTATCCTTTAGGTAATCGCAAAATGATGGAAGTCGTAGATGGTCGACTACATGCTTACGAACGAGTGCTTGGTATGACATTAGCGAGTATGCCGCTTTGGCTCATTTTAGCAATTTACGGTGTGCAGACAGTTGGGTTACCGAGTGCTGGTCAGACGTTACAAACGTTTCTCGTAGCTATTTCTTCAGGTATTATCGCGACAGTTTTATTTTTTATGGCGACCGATCTTGTTCGAGGAAATATGCAAAAACTTGCTGCCGTCGAAGCGACGCAATCATTAGAAGTTTTATTCACACTCGCTGGGGAAGTTCTCTTATTGTCAATTTTACTTCCATCAACCCTTGCTTTAGTTGGAATTACAATCGTTATCATTGGAAATGTGTTACATAGTATTTTTACAGGAAAATTACAGCAACGAACAATTGATAAATCGACACCTCGTTCGTCGACATAAGAAGACAGCTTATTTTTATAGCTGTCTTCTTTGCTCGTTTAAAAACTGTTGAGTTTTTTCACCTATTAAATCACGAATACGAGCGAACTCCGCCAGTATTTCCTCCTCCGTTCCTGTTGCTTTCGCAGGATCCGGGAATCCCCAATGTATTCGAATACTCTTGGACGACACCGTTGGACACGTCTCTTCCGCATCACCACATAACGTAATAACGAAATCGCTCGTTTGTAACAGTTCGTGATCGATCTTATCGGATGTTTGTGAACGAATATCGATACCAACTTCCTCCATCGTTTCTATTGCTCTTGGGTTGATGCCATGCGCTTCTATCCCGGCACTGTAAATATACCAACTATCCCCCGCTAAATGTTTCGCCCATCCTTCTGCCATTTGGCTGCGACAGGAATTTCCAGTACATAAGAAATAAACTTGCTTCTTCATCGATTATCGTTCTCCTTTAAAATAATAGTAACGTTATGTAAAGTCCGACGAGTGTCACAAATAAAATTGGGATCGTTAACGTAATTCCAATTTTAACATACGTTCCCCACGATATGTTCACATCTCTTTGTGCAAGTACGTGGAGCCAAACGAGTGTTGCTAAGGAACCGATCGGTGTAATTTTCGGTCCGAGATCCGATCCGACGACGTTAGCGTACATAAGCGACTCCCGTAATACGCCACTCGTATCGGTTTCCGCGATCGCTAGCGCATCGATCATCACTGTTGGCAAGTTGTTCATAATCGATGATAAAATAGCAGCGATAAATCCCATACCTACTGTTGCGACGAATAATCCTCGATCTGCTACCCATTCAAAACTTGTCGCTAGAAGGCTCGTCAGACCTGCATTTCCTAACCCGTAAACGACAACGTACATTCCGATCGAGAAAAAAACGATCGCCCACGGGGCATTTTTTATGACAGTTCTCGTCTCTACTACCTTACTGTTACGTGATACGAGGATAAAAACGATTGCGATGATACAAGCAATAAATGAAACAGGAACAGCGATAAATTCACTTATAAAATAGCCGATTAATAATAAACCTAATACGTACCACGCTATATGAAACAACCGTTTATCTTTAATTGCTGTCGCTGGCTCTTGCAATTGTTCTACGTCGTACGTTTTAGGAATCGTCTTACGAAAGTAAATGAGCAATACGATTACAGTCGTAACGAATGAAAATATATTCGGAATGAACATACGCAATGCGTACTGTATAAAACCGATCGAAAAAAAATCCGCCGATACGATGTTTACTAAGTTTGAAATAATAAATGGTAAAGACGTCGTATCCGCGATAAAACCACTTGCGATAATAAACGGAAAAATCATTTTTTCTTGAAACTGTAAATTACGTACCATATGTAACACGATCGGTGTTAAAATGAGCGCTGCTCCGTCGTTAGCAAACAATGCTGCAACGATCGCACCTAAAGAACAGATGTAAATAAACATCTTCGTTCCGTTTCCGTTAGCGATTCGGGCCATATGTAAAGCTGCCCACTCAAACATACCGATCTCATCTAAAATTAACGAAATTAAAATAATGGCAACGAATGCTAACGTTGCATTCCAAACGATTTCAGTGACTATCACAACATCAGACAAATGAACGACACCAAATAAGAGTGCTAAAAACGCACCACCAATCGCCGTCCAACCGATACCTAATCCTTTCGGCTGCCAAATAACGAAAACGAGTGTAATGATGAAAATAAGTGCTGATAAGATAAATGTAGTTGACACGACCCTTCCTCCTACTATTCACAAGATAGGCGCTTTCCTGCCTCTTCAATTGCATCTAATTTGTACGATTGATCGGGTAATTGTTGCAATATGGATTGAACGAACGGATACGTTGGATGATCTTTGTTTAAATGAAAAAACACCCACTGACCGCGTCGTTCCTCTGTAACGATCCCGATATCTTTTAGTTTTCTAACGTGTTGACTAATTGCTGGTTGTGAAATAGAGAATATCTCGACGAACTCGCAAACACAACACGGTTCTTTTTCGATTAACTTTAATATCGTAAGTCTAGTCGGATCAGCTAACAACTTTAAAACTGACGCAGCTTCATCTATTTGAGTCATTGTGACACCACCTCCGTATATAATATAAGTATATAATAATATGCTTATATATAATGTATCATAAAAAAATAGAAGAGGAATAGTAATTTCCTTATTACTCCTCTTTACGAAATATTTGCTTTTTCCCTTGACGGTGATCGGTTCACGAGATAAATACTCGTTCCAACGAGCATCATACCGATAAATAGTTTAACGGATAACTTCTCTTGTAGAAAAATGGCGCTAATGAGGACCGAAATAATCGGTACGAGAAACGTTGCAGCTCCTACTCTGCTCGCTTCCCCTCGATTAATTAAATAATAATAAATTAAAAATGCAATCGGAACGCCGAAAATAACACCGTACAGTGAACCGGCAATGTACTGCATATTCCAAACAATGTCCGACCAATCTTCAAAAAATGTTGCGAATAGTAAAATGATGCCCCCACCGATGACGTTTTGTATGGCGACGATCCAATAACTATCGACTCGATCGCTCACTTGTTTGACGTAAATGGAGCCATACGCCCAAGCTAGTCCTGTTAAAAGTGCTAACGTTATTCCGATAGCGGAAAAATAGACGGTCACCCCTTCGATACTAGCAACGAAAATGCCGATAAAGCCTAACAGTAAGCCGATAAATTTCACGACTGTGAAGTTCTCGTCTAACATGAGCCACGCCAATACACTTAGAAAGATAGGTTGACTGTAGACGAGTACCGAAAATAAACCACCGGGTAAATATTGTAACCCGATCGTCTGTAGCGTAAAAAAAAGTGTCGCGTTTAATAATGCTGCAACGACGTATGTGCGCCAATGTGTGAAAAACTGCAGTTTTTTATAGCGATGAATGATGACGATCGCTAGGACGAGTCCACCGAAAAATGGTCTTACACCGGCAAATAATAGTGGCGGTGTGTAAGGCAATGCCATTTTGTAAAATGTCCAGCTTGCACCCCAAATAACGACTAAAAGAATAAGGAAAAAGAAAGAACGTGTTTTTATCGTAATAGCTATCGCCCCTTTCCGTAAATGTTAAACGGCCTTTCTTTCAACTATAATCGGTTTATAACGATTAGCAAGGAAAAAATTCGATATCGTGAAATGACGCAGTTTTATTAGAGTAAAGCTTTCATGTAAAATGAGTGAAGGTGGGACCACTTCCATTTCTAAACATTTAACAATAAATAGGCCAATCAACTGATTTACTTTTCCATAGATAAACCATACGATATACGTATGTTTATGGAATTAGCTTATTTTAACATGGGAAGTTTTTTAAAGGGAGTGGTTATTTTGCCGAATATAATAGATGTGACAGATTTACGGAAAAACTACGGTAATTTCGAGGCCGTAAAAGGAATTTCTTTTTGCGTAAAACGTGGAAGTGTATTTGCGTTTCTCGGTGCAAACGGTGCGGGGAAATCGACGACGATCGAAATATTAAGTACATTACTTAAAAAAAGCGCTGGTCATGTCGTTATTAACGGTTACGAACTCGGTAAAGGGAAACATAACGATGCAATTCGACGCTCGATTGGTATCGTCTTTCAAGAGAGCATTTTGGACGATCCGTTAACGGTAAAAGAAAACATTATGCTTCGAGGAAGATTGTATCGGTTATCGAAAGATACGTTGGAAGATAATTATGCGTTTGTAAAAAAGTATTTGCAATTAGACGATATCGAACAAAAACGATATCGTTCCTTATCCGGTGGACAAAGACGACGAACAGATATTGCTCGTGCATTAATTCACCGTCCACAGTTGCTCTTTTTAGATGAACCGACAACGGGATTAGATCCTGAAACACGACAGTTTGTTTGGGAAACATTAAACGTAATGCAACGGGATACGAACATGACGATCTTTTTCTCCACACATTACATGGAAGAAGCAGAGCAGGCAGATTATATCGTCATGATCAAAGGTGGAGAGATCGCATTAGAAGGAACACCGAATGCACTGCGTACGCAGTTTGCAAAAGATCGACTCGAGATCGTTTTCCATGACGAAAAAATTGGAGAAGCGCTGTTACAACAGTTACACGTTTCCTATCGACAAAAACAAGAAGTTTTCATTCTTCCACTTGCTTCGACGAAAGAGGCGATCGAGTTACTGGAAACAATGAAAGAAGATATTGCATCATTTGAGGTCGTAAAAGGGACGATGGATGATGTGTTTATCGCAGTGCAGAAAAATGAATTGGACGTGCTACATCAAAAAAGTGACAAGTCGGTGAGCGTATATGAGTAACCTTTTTGCGTTGATCCGCCGTCATCGATTAAACTTTTTACGTGATCGTGTCGCTGTATTCTTTTCTTTGCTTTCTGTGTTCATTACGATTAGTTTATACATATTATTTTTGAAAAAGATGCAAGTCGATTTCTTAGCCGATGTTGCATCTGACAGTAAACAACTCACTTTACTTGTCGATAAATGGTTCGTTGCGGGTATCTTGTCGATTATTCCTGTCACAACTACATTGGCACAGTTTCATATTCCGATTCATGATACGGAACGAAAAGTAACTGCCGACTTTTTAACGACACCTGTCCCCCGAGCGATATTACAACTAAGTTATATGTGTAACGCGATCATTACTGGATTTATTTTTTCACTTATTGCTTTCTTTTTGTGTGAGTTATTAATCGTAGTAAACGGAGGGACGTTGCTTACCTTTGCCGAAACAGTTCGTGTGCTTCTTATTTTACTACTAGCGGTTATACTGTCTAGTACGATGAATGCGCTACTGACGATGTTTTTAAAAACACAAAATGCTTTTTCCATCATTAGCACTCTTGTCGGTACATTTATCGGTTTTCTCTGTGGTGTATATATCCCGCTCGGAATGTTGCCGACGTTTGTTCAATATATTATTATGTATTTTCCAATTAGTCATCTCACACTTCTATTGCGTGATGTATTTATGAGCGATTCGTTAGCGGACATTTTTGCAAACGCGCCACCGGAAGTGTTAGAAGAGTATACGTTAATGTTCGGGGTCGTCTTTAAAATGCACGGACAATTTATTTCACCTGTAGTTAGCTATCTGTTCTCTATCGGTTCAATCGGGATTTTGTTATTCTTTCTCATTTTTCTCTATACGCGTAAATTTCGATAATGATTATGGTAAAATAAATGATGAATATAAAGAGAGGGAACAAATAAAGATGATGATTTTCGTAATTATTTCTGGTGTATTTTTACTTCTGTTATTTTTGCTCATCGTTTTGACGAAAGTAATCATTCATCGAATTGTAAAACCGACGAGACAGTTACAAGAAAGAGTCATGCTGTTAGAGGAGAAAGTACATAACTTGCCGAAAAAAGAATGACATCGCACAATCAACATGTTCAATCGTTCGCTTTCCATCTATCCCGAACATTATTCGGGATAGATTTTTTTACGATGGATATATTTTGTGACGAGGACTTTCGATATTTTTTATAAATTTACTTTTGTTCTTTCGTTCTTTTTTAGTTTTCATAAATATAAAAATTCGTTTAATTGATAATCGTTATCAATTATAGTATATTAGATTATAAGGAATGATATAACTTTTAAGGAGCGACCGCGATGCAAGTTTATTGGCTTAAAATAGAGGATATTATCGATGAAACAGAAGAAATCAAAACGTATAAACTAGAAGTTCCGGAAGGGTTTACGTGGGAAGAAGGAGCGTATACGCATTTAGCACTTGACGGGTATAGAGTTGGAGGTCAGGTGAACCGCGATCTCATTCGCCATATGTCTATTTGTACGTTGCCACATGAAAATGCAATCGGTATCACGACGCGAATTCGTGAACAATGTTCTCCATATAAAGCAATTTTACGAGAGATGAAAGTCGGTGACAAGATAGCACTTTTTAAAACACGTTCGAACGTCCCGCTAAGACGCGAGAATAAAAACATCTACCTCCTTTCTTCTGGAGTCGGTTTAGCAACGTTTAGACCGCTCGTACTCGATTATTTTGCACGTCGTGATAGGATTAATATGATTCATTCGTTAAACATCGATTCTTCGCGGCAGTTTTTATATCCGGAGATTTTTAAAACGGATGAGGAAAAAAATATGACGGCGGAATTCGTCGATAGTCGTGAACAATATTATAACCGGGTCAAAGAGTTGGCGGGAGATAAAGACGGGTTGTTTTACGTTGTCGGTAGCGATGAATTTATTCGACAAAACATCGCAACACTTCGGGCTGAGGGGATTAAAGATGATCATATTTTACTCGATAAAAGTGAAGAGACGCGAGCGGAGTTTTTTAAAGACGTTGTAAAAGAAGATGTAACGCAGTAATGTTCGCATGATACGAATAGTAAATAAATCTTATAATTTGATGGAGAAAGATCTGTTTCTATAACAGGTCTTTTTTTTAGTTCCTGTCTTTCGATTTTTCCATTCCATTATGAGTTATCCTTCCCTTACTCGACACATTAGACGTTCATTCTGTTTACTTACTTGTTACTTTCCTGTGATATCGTTATATATGTATTTTAAAACTTCAACCTGCTCAACTATACAAACGATTACAGTTTTACACAGTAATTTACAGGGAGGTGACTGTAGTGCGTTATGTCATGTTTATCTTTATACTCATCAGTGCTTTGATCGTTTCCGGTTGTTCCCTATTCGGGAAAAAGTTTGACAATGATGAAGTCATAGCAGAGGTGCGAGGTACAGAAATTACGTATGGGGACATTCGCTTTTTATACGAAGATGATGATATTGAGGATGGTGTAACGATTGCGATAAATATCGAATTAGCCCGCCAAGGTGTAGAGGAATTACAATTAGATATAACAGAACAATGGGAGGAAAATAAAGAGTTTGTCCGAGAGCTGACGCCGAAGAACGAAGCGACTGAATATGAATTAGCGGAATGGGAGTTTGCGGAGAAACAGGCAAAAAAGTTCGACATGGATCCAAACGAGTATTACGTTGAATATATGACGAAGTCCATGGAGGATTTGTCATATTTCTTAACGTATGCTCATGAAATGGTCGGTGAACCAGCGGATGACAGTGAAGAAGAGATAGACGAGTTTAATCGGAAAATTAATATCATGTTCGAGGAGCTTCATGAAAAATACGAGGATGAAATTAAACGATATGATTAAAAGCGATATTTTGGCGTAGTGATGTTTTCTTGGGAGGCTCTTGTTTTGTTGAAGGGCTCTTGTTTTTTTGTACTCTTGGGAGATGCAATTTGTGATTTTCACGAACGTTTAGAGAAATTTACCGCTCGCACGCTTGAATAACCGCGGAGTGTACAGCTCGCTGACTCCGCGAACATTTACAATGACGAATGCAAGTGGAAAACACTTGCGTTATTTTTCGCAAACCTTAAGGGGGTGCGGGAAACAATTTTGGCGTTTTTCACAAAACTGTAGAGGATCGACAGCGAAATGTGAAACACTAAAGCGACTTTTTCCAAAGCTGTTTCAAAACCACCAGGAATATGAAACACTAAAGCGACTTTTCCAAAAGCTGTTTCAAAACCACCAGGAATATGAAACACTAAAGCGATTTTTCCAAAAGCTGTTTCAGAACCGCAGAGAATATGAAACACTAAAGCGACTTTTCCAAAGCTGTTTCAAAACCACCAGGAATATGAAACACTAAAGCGATTTTTTCCAAAGCTGTTTCAAAACCACCAGGAATATGAAACACTAAAATGATTTTCGCCGATTCTGTTGA
>DATGRY010000089.1:0-10945 GCA_035303165.1 Pseudogracilibacillus sp. | reverse complement strand
ACCTTCTGCTGTTTGGATTAAGCTAATTCCGTCTTGTGCGTTTTTAGAGGCCATTTCAAGACCACGAATTTGCCCACGCATTTTCTCAGAAATTGCTAGTCCTGCTGCGTCGTCTCCTGCACGGTTAATCTTCATTCCAGAAGATAACTTCTCAAGGTTCTTTGCAACTGAGTTTGTGTTTACACCTAACTGTCTGTGTGTGTTAAGTGCTGAAATATTGTGGTTAATAATCATAACCAATCTACCTCCATGTATTCTTATTTTTAGGTCACATCCTTGTGGCCCTATGTTAGTTATCGGATCGGTTTTAGAAATGTTTAAGCCTTTGTATATATTTTTTATAAAAAAGGATTGTTTTTGACTAAAATGTGACAAAACTCTGTTGTGTTTAGTGAGAAAACACTCATCAATAATTTTTAGTATCGATCATCTATTCGTTTTAAAAAAAAGAAGGTAAAATGCTCCACTCTTTCCTACAGCGTAAAAAAGTAATATTTCTCATCAATCTACAATAACTAACCATCTCACCTTTTCAGATCTACAAAAAACGTATTCGGTCCTTTCGGTTCGTCGCTGCCACCTTTTCGTTCTAAACTGACGCGCAGTAGCACGATATCTCCTAGCTCATCCCCTTTGTAATAGAGAATTGCCTCTTTATCTTCAATTTCTAATAATTCACTATTCATATCGTCATTTTCGTGGACGAGCCATAGTTGATAATCCTTTTCGACGACGGGCGGCAACCCTTGTACGTGCATAAACAGCTCGTTCGTCACGTCGTTTACGTAAACAGCGCCGTCGACGTCGTTCGTCGCTGCGACGGGCGTAATGTGGAATCGGTTCGTTTCTGGATCGTTAACGAGTTCTGCTTTTCGTACGTCGTGTTGTTGTGTAATCGAATAAGCGCCATTTTCCACTTGACCCACATGTGGTGCTTCAGATGACATCGTCGTAAACAGATAAGTCGCCAACGTTAAAAAGATAATGACTGCGGATCCTAACATAGAAATGATCCATGTTCGGCTAAAGGATAAAACTGATGTTTTACCTAAAGAACGTAACTTATTAGATGACATCGAGGCTTTCCGTTCTGTCACTGCACTCTTGCGTGAACGATCTGAATTTTTAATCGGCGCTTTTATCGCCATTACCCCGTCTCGTGCGTGGTCCGGCTCCTTAATTCCCGTTTCTACCGCCAACTTTCGTCGTAACCGCTCTGATGGACGCGCTGTCGAATCGACAGCCACCAAAAGCTGCTCCCATTCCGCTACAAATGCGCGGCACGCGTCACACGTCGCTACATGAGCTTTATATTCCTCCCGCACGTTCGCTTCCATCTTCCCGTACACGTAATCGAAGGCGTGTTCTTCCGCCCACAATTGACACTTACTTTTCATGTTTGCCGCCTCCTTCCGGTCGCATCCATTGGAGTAGTGCATCGTGTTTGCGTAATTTTTGTAAGCCGTAACGGATCGATGACTTCACGGAGCCGAGTGGCCGGTCTAACGTTGCCGCAAGTTCGCGTTGTGTCTTCTCCTCATAGTATGCTCCATAAATCGCTTCGCGTTGTTTCCGCGGTAAATCTCGAAGCGCGCGCCTGACGACAGAGCGCTCCATGTTGTTTACGACGAACTGTTCGACACTTGCTGCGGTCGCGATCGACTCATCGAATTCCGGCTGTAATAGAGGGCGCTTCCTACGAACGAAATCGAGCGCACGCGATTTCGCTTTGACCGCTAAAAAGGCTTCGACACTCCCACGTTTTGCATCGTACGCTGTCGGATCTTTCATCACTTCGATAAAAACGTCGTGACAGACGTCCTCTGCATCTCGTTCATCTTTCACGATCGCAAGCGCAATTTGGTAAATGAGTGGTGCGTACGTTTCATAAAACGTATCATACGCTTCTTCTGATCCTCGTTTTATTTGACGTAATAGTTTTTGCAACGGTTCTCACCACCACAAAAATTTTCTTTTTTCTTATCATAACGCGATTTACAAAAAAGTACAAAAAGATAAATCCAAATGATCCACTCGTTCGTATTATATATAGAACGATAAGGAGGGTACATATTATGTGGAAGAAAACAGTATCTTTATTTGCAGTTTTATTCATTAGTATGGTGGCGTTTGCCCCTACTACCGAGGCGGCGACGTTGTATACACCGTTTACAGGTATTTCTGTCTCGCCTGGGGAGACGGTCGATTATAACGTCGAGCTAATCAATGATCGTAGTTCGATTTATACGGCGACCTTTGCGGTCGAAAACTTGCCGAAAGATTGGGGGTATACGATTACGGCAGATGGGCGAGAGCTTGAACAGTTATCGGTAAGAGGAAAGGATGAGCAGTCGCTTCAACTTGAAATTGATGTGCCATTAAAGGTGAAGAAAGGAACGTATGAGTTTTCGCTCGTTGCAAAAGGAAAAGACGGGGAAAATACTTCCCTGCCGTTTTTAGTAAACGTGACGGAAGAGGGTACAGCATCGTCTGATCTTGAAATCGAACAGCCGAATATGGAAAATTACGCTGGAGAAACGTTTACATATCAAGCGACGCTCAGAAACCGCACAGCAAGTGAACAGAACTTCGCTTTAACGGCAGAAGCGCCGAAAGGATGGGACGTTCGTTTCGTCGCCGATGAAACGGATGTGACGGTGGCGACGCTTGAGCCGAACGAATCGAAAGATATCCGGATCGAAGTGACACCACCAGAACATGCAAAGGCAGATTCATATGCGATCCCACTCAAAGCATCATCAAGTTCTGTCACCGCGGAGGCGGAAATTGAGGCGATCGTTAGTGGTACGTATGAATTAGAAGTGACGACGCCGTCAGGTAATTTAAGTACCGACATGACAGCGGGCCGGGAGAAAACTGTCACCGTTCTCGTGCGCAATAACGGCTCCGCCCCGGTGCGAGATATTACGCTTTCAGCGGAAGCACCACCGAACTGGGAAGTGACGTTTGATCAGGAAAAAGTTCCGGTCGTTGAGCCGGAGGAATCCGTTGAAGTAAATGTAACGATCAAAGCGGATAAAGATGCGATCGCCGGAGATTACGTGACGAACATTCAAGCGGAAGCTGAAGAAACGGTGGCAGATGCAACGTTTCGTGTTTCGGTAAAAACTTCCATCGTCTGGGGTTTTGTCGGTGTCATCATTATTGTGGCGGTCATTGGCGCGCTCTACTATGTCTTTCGTACGTATGGGAGGCGGTAATCGATGGCAGAAGCGATTATTGAAATCGATGCGTTAACGAAAGAATACGACGATGTGACAGCGGTGAACGACCTATCATTAACGATTGAACGCGGCGAAGTGTTCGGTCTGCTCGGTCCAAACGGTGCAGGGAAATCGACGACAATTTTGACGCTCCTCGGTTTAAGTGAGCCGACGGCTGGCTCCGTTCGTGTCTGTGGTGTCGACTCCACGCGCAATCCGCTCGCTGTGAAAGAAAAGGTCGGTTATTTACCGGATGATCTTGGATTTTACGATCATATGACAGGCGAGGAAAATATCGTCTATACAGCGATGTTAAATGGCATTTCAAAGCGTGTAGCTCGCGAACGAGCGCACGAGTTACTCGACCAAATGCAACTACTCGATGCGAAAGATAAAAAAGTTGCCACGTATTCACGCGGGATGCGCCAGCGGCTCGGGCTTGCAGATGTATTAATAAAGGAACCGGACGTTATCATTCTCGATGAGCCGACGTTAGGGATCGACCCGAAAGGTGTCACCGAACTGCTTGCGTTCATTCGCAAACTAAATGAAAGGGACGGTTTGACAGTGCTCCTTTCTTCGCATCATTTACATCAAGTGCAACAAATTTGCGACCGTGTCGGTCTATTCGTAAAAGGGGAGCTACTCGCTGTCGGCGATGTCACTTCCCTTGCCGAGCAACTGTTCGTCGAACGTTCGTATATATTTGCCCTAGAAGTCGAGCCACTTACGCCAGAGTTTTTACACGCCGTGAAAAACTGTAGCGGCATCTCAAGTGTTGAAACGGTCCGCAATGAAGTGCATATCGAAAGTAGCAAAGACATCTCGCAACAACTCGTTAAGCTTATTTCCGAGCATGATGTCGTTTTACGTTATTTGCAACGAAAAGAAGACGATTTAGATACGATTTATCAACGTTATTTTGCAGGAAGTGATACCGATGCGTAATGAGAAAGCAGAAATGCATACGAAAGAAGAAGAAAATCGAGCAAAATCTTTTTTTACTCGCTTGCAAAAGCGATTGAGCGATATCGGTACAAAAGTGAATCCGACACGAAGAAATGTGGATGGGCATGGAACGAATGGGGAGGAACATCGAGTCAAGTACGACACTTTTTTCTCCCGTTTCCTAAAACAATTAGGTGAACCACTATCCCAGTTAATACAGAGCCGCAGCAATGAGAATGAAGATAAGCCTACAGCGGATCACGCGCAAAACGAAGCAAATGACCAAGCTTTTTTCACCCGCTTCCAAAAGCGAATAAAGGAGTTCCTAGCACAAGTAAAACGATCACGTACCGATGACGGTCAAAACTCATCAAAAAGCGCGCGAACTAACGTCAATCGCCAAGCATTTTTTGTCATCGTTCGGAAAGAGTTTACCGATTACGTGACGAGTTGGCGAATTAACATTTTACTATTCATTATTGCGCTTACGTGTCTCGGTTCGTTATATACAGCCGCTTCTAGCTTACAAGACGCACTGCAAGATGCGGAACAGCTTGAAGCGATTTCGAACGATGCGGCAGTTTTCTTGAAAATATTTACTGTGTCCGACGGCACGCTCCCGTCGTTTCTTACGTTCATTACGTTTCTCGGGCCACTACTCGGGATTGCGCTTGGGTTCGATGCGATTAATTCCGAACGTAATCGCGGAACGTTAAGTCGCCTTATGGCGCAGCCGATTCCGCGGGATTACGTTTTAAATGCGAAGTTCGTGGCAGCGCTTCTCGTAAATGTCTTACTCTTTTTTGCACTCGGAGCGCTCGTTACCGGAATTAGTATGATCGTCATCGGGATCCCGCCTACGTGGGAAGAGATATGGCGCATCGTCCTCTTCCTTATCGTCGCGATTGCCTACGTTGCATTTTGGCTCAATCTCGGTATTTTGTTTTCCGTTCGTTTTCGCCAAGCGGCTACATCAGCGCTTGCGAGCATTGCTGTCTGGCTCTTTTTCACCGTCTTTTATCAAATGATCGTCGGTGTCGTACAAAAAGGGATGGCACCGACAGGGGAAAACGCGGCAGACATAATTTCGTATCAAAATTTCATTTTAAATATATCACGTCTGTCCCCGAACTTTTTATTTACGGAATCTACGGCGACGCTCCTTACGCCGTCAGTCCGTACGCTCGGGCCGATAACAGTTGAACAAGCTACTGGAGCGATTGCTGCCCCGCTTCCGCTCAGCCAAAGCATTATGCTCATTTGGCCGCAATTAACAGGGCTCATCGCGGCGACGATGCTCGTTTTTCTCGCATCGTATTTACTCTTTATGCGCCAAGAAATTCGTTCGAAATAACGTGTCCTAGAGATGTAGCTCGTACAACATAGCGGAAATGTAGTCCGTAAAAGCGTGAAATTACTAAATATGTTCACGTACATTATCGGAAAATAGTGAAGTTGCAGCCTGAGGAGAGTCTCGCGTTAACGAACTAGAACGCCCTTTAACGTAAGGGGGCTCTTTGTGTACATGTTCAGTTTCTAAGTTTAACGTAAGAGCTGCTTGCGTTACATATAAAACAGACGCATGAACGTAAGAGTCGTCTTGCGTTAAGTTCACTTCAATAAGTTTAACGCGAATTTCTCTACCGTTAACTAGATGCGGACGGCTATAACGTAAGAGCGATGCCGCGTTAAATTTAGCAGAAAAACATGAACGCAAGAAGCCGTCACGTTAAAAACATTCCGCTAACTGTAACGTAAACCCGCTCTTGCGTTACAACTATGCTTCAACGTTTAACGCAAGATCACACCCCATACCAACCGCGGCTGTTTTTCAGCAAGAAAACTGCATAAATCCAAGTAAAGTCGAATGCGATTCGGCAACGAATCGCTTCCTCCTATTTAACAAGCCGCCTCACCCCATACGGCCCCTTTTTCCGACGGGGCTCCACGCCTTTCTCTCGTAAGGATCGTGTGCTTCCCAAGGGATCACGAAAAACTTCCGTTTTATCCGCCCGGAATTGTGCGCCGCGTCGCTCAATGGATACATCAAAAAAAGACTGGTATTTTCCGTTGTAGCTACAGTTTAACCGTAGTGGAAAAGTCCAGTCCCTCTTTATTTTTAAATCGGTTCCGATTCGACGATAATGTTATGCGCTTCGCCGTAGTTTCGCTCGGCCGCATGGTACGTCGGGCCGACGTGTTCTGTATACGTAAAGCCGTGTTCGATCGCGGTCGTCACATACGATTTTGCTCGTAACACCGCGTCGTGAATGTTTTTGCCGTTCGCTAAGTTCGCCGCGATTGCTGCGGAATACGTACATCCGGCACCGCTCGTATGTACCGTATCGATACGCGGGGCGGTAAACGTCGTAATCGTCGTCCCTTCATATAAAACGTCGACTGCTGGTCCGTCAAGTCGCCCACCTTTTACGAGAACGTATGCTGGACCGAGCTCATGTAAGTCGATCGCTGCTTGTTTTAAATCGGCGACGGTCGTAAGTGTTCGATCGTTTAATAAAATCGACGCTTCTGTCATATTGGGGGTAATGACCGTTGCGAGAGGAATTAATTTCTCCTGTAACGCTTCAATCGCGTCGTCTTTTAACAGTTTGGAATCGAGCTTGCCGACCATGACCGGATCAACGACGATATCTTTGATCGCAACCGAATCGATTAGTTCCGCTGTTCGTTCGATCACTTCTTTCGAGAAAAGCATCCCTGTTTTTAATGCGTCAAAGCCAACTTGCATATTCGCCGTACTAAATTGTGCTTCGATCGCTTCTAACGTGAGCGGATGAACATTTTTATCGGTTACCGGGTGTCTGCCGACGATCGCGGTCACGACGCTCATACCGTATACGTCAAACTCTTGAAACGTCTTTAAGTCTGCTTGAATTCCGGCACTCCCACCGGATGCAGAACCTGCAATCGTAAGCACTCGTGCTGGTTTTTTTGCCATGTCTATCCCTTCTTTTTCATGATTATATTCATGATTGCAATTACACAATTTTATTATATCATAGGTAAAAACTGTTGGGATACGTTTATCTTTTACATATATTGTTTTTTGCAGTGAACGTTACGTAGTATAGTGTCTCGTGCCCGTTCGTTTGTATAATTTTGAATGTTTCACTTTCCCCATAAACGTGAAAAAGACACTTTTTGTTTGTCAGTTTACAATGTGGTAGCAAATACGCATATGTATAAACTCATCTCGAATGAAGTGTCTTTTTTATATTCTATTTCGTTCATGTTCGAGAAAATCCCAATAACGTTTCAGGCGTTCGACATTCTTTCTAGGGTCTTCGCTCAATTCTTTTAATAAAGACGTCCGCTTTAACTCCTCAATTACTTGTTGTTCCTCATCGGATAGAAATAAGTTTCGCCTCGTCGTATATTGTGCAGGACTGTCACGAATATCGGACAAACCGAGTAAATAATCTGTCGAGACGTTATAAATTTGTGCAATTTTAATTAACGTTTCTAACGGTGGTTCGTTTCGCTCTTGTTCATAGTATCCATATGCACTTGCAGTAATGTGAAGTTTTTCTCCTAAGTCTTTTTGGTCATAATTAAATTCTTCACGTAAGTCGCGTAACCGTTCGCCTAACACCCTCACGTCAGCAACCCCCATTCTGAGGGAATTATACAACTAATCATTGGATTATTTTGAAAATACAATGAAAAATTGCCTATCTACTTTACACCCAACAAATAGTTGTATAATATATAAATATATACTATTTTCACTATGAACAATGCGATAAAGTTTTCTACTCATCATTTCATTACACTTCGTTTTACTCACTAAATAAACACATTTCTCTTTCCATTTTCACGTACAGTTAACACCGTCATTTCATTTTCTAGGAAAAACATCTTTACCTATACAGAGTTTTGCAAAAAAACACATACTTTAGGGCTAACGAATTATTGTAAAACAGTTCTTTTTGCTTTATTATTTTATGTAACTAGTGGTGATTTATATGGATATTTTATCAAATGACGAGCTTATAGAGGCATATGTAACGGCCATTATGTTGCAATTAGATGAAGATTTTATCCAATTACTTCGCGACGAAATGAAGCGCCGGCGACGTGCCTGTCTAAAACGGAATATCGCTTACTCGTTTCATTTAGCTTTACAAAAAGCGATAGTAAAGTAGCCGCTCGTAAATTGCATAATGACGTATACATATACAAAATTACCAAGGAAGGGATTAGTCCCTTCCTCTTTTGTGCGTGATATATGTTAACTTTACTCTACTTCGTTATGCCCATTATCGACTGTGTTCTTTCCTAATTCAAATAACCCTGTTGCGGCTAATCCGCTTATCCCCCCTGCCCACATTCGGGCACCGAATTCTACTTCTACAAAATATGCTGCTGCACCTAAGCCGATACCAATTGCAACTGCTACTAATGGAATATATCGTTTCTTCAAGTTTGTTGCTTGTTTCACTACTTGTACAATGCCACTTGTGAATGGAGCGATCACCGTCGCCATCGTTAACACTTCGATCATGGAATCACCCCTTCTCTATAACATATGGTGACGACGGGTGCAGTGAAACGACGTTTGAACATGTACGAATATGGATTTTTTATACGGTGTAAAACTGTAGTACGACTTCATTCGGTTAATACGTCCAAACAATCGTCGTATTGTTATTCATTAGCACAGTATGTTTTTGATGCATTCGTGTCATGTTGCAGTTTTCAGTTACTTTTCAGTTTACAAAATGGGGCGTTTTTAACGATGTGACCTATTCATAATGATTCATTGTATTGCAGTTTTATTAGCATAGATCGTACGTACGTTCTTAGATTGTTAGTTAGTTTTGGCATATAATGAGTTTTATATTGTAGCTATGCTTTTTTGTAAAGTTTTTTATTTCGTATAATCTTGTCAGATCGTACGTCTTTTTTCGCTCTTTTTAAACGTTCTTTAGTCGTTTGATAATGTTCTTTTGTTCATTTTAATGTAATGTTATTTTCGGGTGAAAGTTATGTATCTATTGTTGTTATGCGTTTTCATGCACCCCGGCGTAAGCTGCTCTGCTCGTATTCGGTGTGGGCAAGCGGTATAATAGAAGTAACGACTATGAGAGAAAGGTGTATATTTATTAGTAAGATTGATAGTGAATTGAAGCGAAATATTGCAATTATTTGGGTAGCGAACTTTTTTATTGCTGGAAGTATGACGATGATTTCACCGTTTATTTCGCTTTATATTGATACGTTCGGAAATTTTTCAGCAAGTTACGTACAAAAATGGTCTGGGATCGTCTTTTCAATTACCTTCTTCGCGGCGATTTTGTTTGCACCGATATGGGGACGGTTCGGGGATCAATACGGACGGAAGAAAATATTAATTATTTCGGCGACAGGATTAGGGCTTTCCGTATTGCTTATGGGGTTTGCCACTTCTGTCTGGCATTTATTTTTCTTACGTTTTTTTATGGGTTTCTTTACAGGGTTTGTTGCCATGTCACAAGTATTTATCGCTGTGCAGACGCCGCGGCAAATTGCTGGGCGCGTACTCGGTACCGTAAATACCGGTAGTGTAACTGGGACGTTGTTTGGACCACTTCTCGGTGGTGTGCTTGCTGATCTCGTTGGGTTTGCGATGACGTTTAAACTTGTGTCGATCGCAGTTTTTGCAACGGCGCTCATCGTTCTTTTATTCGTACGGGAGAAAGTACATGAGGAAGTGACGGAAGAAGATCGCGAGGAAAAATGGTCTCATCGCGAAGTGTTAGCTTTTATCGTAAAAAAGCCACTTCTGTTTTATACGATGATACTTGCAACATTCGTTCAAGTGGCACATTTCGGGATTCAGCCAATTTTACCGTTGTTCGTTGCGGAGTTGCACGGTACGGCGAACATTGCGCTTTTATCTGGACTGGCGTTTTCTGTAACGGGGTTCGGTAATTTACTCGCTTCGCGGCCGCTCGGTCGTGCTGGGGATCGGAATGGATATATTAAGTTAATGATTTTATTACTCGCTCTCGTCGGGCTCATTTACGTGCCGATGGCGTTTGCGACGACGTTAACAGCGTTTATCGTTTTACGGTTCTTACTCGGGCTTGCGCTCGGTGGTGTCGATCCGAATCGACTTGCCTATATTCGTCAAGAAGTGCCGCTTCACATTCAAGGAGAAGTACTCGGGTATAATACGAGCTTACGCTTTTTAGGTAATATGATCGGACCGACGCTCGGTGGTGGTATCGCTAGTTTGTTCGGTTTTTCGATGTTGTTTACAGTCATCGGAGTCGGTTTGATTGCAAGTAGTTTAATATTTATCGTCCTTGTTCTAAAGTTAGAACCGCGCGAGTTGCGGAAAACTAGGCGCTCGCGTCGGCCATTGAAAGCGCGTTGAGTTTGTACTACTTTTTCGTTTTCGATTGGGAGCATTCGTTTGAGCAGGACGATTCTTTTGCAGTTTTTATTGAAATAGCCGATTGGGCTGGTGCTTAACGGACAAACTTTCGGAAAACCCGTCAAAATTGTCCGGGTAAACCCGCCTTAGCGGACTAACTTTCAAGAAATCCGCCAATATTGTCCGGGTAGACCCATCTTGGCGGACGAACTTTCGGAAAGCCTGCCAAAATTGTCCGGGTAAACCCATCTTGGCGGACGAACTTTCGGAAAACCCGCCAATATTGTCCGGGTAAACCCACCTTGGCGGACGAACTTTCGAAAAACCCGCCAATATTGTCCGGGTAAACCCATCTTGGCGGACGAACTTTCGGAAAGCCTGCCAATATTGT
>DATGRY010000088.1:0-4975 GCA_035303165.1 Pseudogracilibacillus sp. | reverse complement strand
CCACTCGTAAATGAAACAACTACTCCGTCATGAATCGTCAACCGTGTAATTTTTGTCCCGTTCGTCTCCAACACTCGACCACCTAATGTTAGTGCTCCAATTGCAACGAATAACCCACCGAGAAACATCCCCTTTTCAATGGACAAAAAGTTCGCACCGACCAATGGTCCAATCGCATTTGCTGCATTGTTCATTCCAGCTGAAAATGCTTCGAAAAATCCTGCAAGCACGACGAAGAAAATGAGTGATCGTTTATTTTCCAACTTCGACAGAGTATCTTTTTGTATTAATTTCCTCATCATTTTCCCGACGAGAAATGCGAAGGAAAAAGCGACGATCGGAATGATAATCCACCAAACGACGACGGATAAAACATGTTTAAAATAGACAGCTTGATATGCGATACCGACTCCGACGACGGAACCAACTGTTACTTCACTCGTCGAGAGAGGAACCCCGAGCATGTTTGCAAAAAACAGCGTCGCACATGCACTCGTTAAAATAATTAGCACGAGTTCAATCGAGAGAAGCGACGAGGGAATGAGTCCTGTACCGATCGTTTTGATCACTTCTCTACTTCCTAAAAGCGATCCGAGAAATATTCCGACGGCACAAAGAGAGAGTGCGACAGTTCGAAAGCGAAGCGCTCCCGAACCGTATGCAATACCCATCGAGGCAGCAGAACCACTTGCACCGATATTCATTGCAAAAAACAAAGCTATTATAAACGCGAAAACGATTAACATGTTTTATCACTAACTCTCTTTTAATGGGAATGTAATCCACATTCTGTCTTTGAAAATTGTGTCCATCTTCCTGAACGCGTGTCATTTGCATCTGTCGCACGTTCTGTACACTTTTCACAACCGATGCTTGGATACCCCTGATCGTGTAAAACGTTATAATCTAACTCATGTAATAAAATATATTGCCATACTTCTTTCCACGTCCAATGGATCAGTGGACAAATTTTAATCGCCTGAAACTTATCATCTTTATTTAAATAATTTGTTTTCCGACGCGACGGTGACTGCTCGCGACGTAGTCCAGAAATCCAAGCTTTCACCCCAGATAATTCTCGCTGCAACGGGACGACTTTTCGTAAATGACAACACTTGTTCGGATCTGTCTCCCACAACTTGTCACCATATTTTTCTTTCTGTTCCGTTAAAGAAATTTCCGGCTGCACCATTTCAATGCATAATTCGGGATATCTATTTTTTACTCGATCGATTACGTCATACGTTTCTTGAAAATGTAACGACGTATCTAAAAATATTAGCTTAGCATTCTTTTTTACTTTATAAAGAAGATCAATTAAGACTATCGCTTCCGCACCGAAGCTACACGCATAGACGATTTCATCATTATGATAAACTTCATACGACCACTTTAAAACATCTAATGATTCTTGAAACTTACTTTCAATTTGCTCGACTAATTCGTCATTCCAAGTCGAGTACGTAATTGTATTTAGCACTAACATGCACCTCGCTTTCATTAAAAAAAGGGCGATAATTTCAAACGAATGGTTCTATTGTCTGGAACTATCGCCTCTAGTCTATCTAGTCAGCGTTATCTCAAGCGAATTTTTTCATTTTTTTCTACTTGGATTACTTTGCCATCTTGAATGACAATCGTAATCGTACCGTAAGCAATGGATTCTAGCATGTCGAGAATAATTTTCGGTAAATGTACATTACTTTCTACCTTTTCTTTCACTCAAACCCACTCCTCTTATTCATTATTCATATCGACTTACTTGTAATTAGGAGAAAAAATTTTAAAAGTCAAAGTAAATAGTTTTTATCGTCCTAGCGATGAAACTCCATTCCATCAACTACTGAATCTACATAACCTTTTCGTATAACAAAGTCACCAAATCGTTCATTTTCTTTCTTTTCTCGTGCAAATTCCTCGAATATCGATTTTAACGTTGATAATATTTCCTCTTCACCGATATTTTCTTTATACATTTTACTTAAGCGCTCACCGTTAAAACTACCACCTAAATGTAAATTATATTTTCCTGGCGCTTTTCCGATAAACCCAATTTCAGCAATCGCTGCACGAGAGCATCCGTTCGGACAACCGGACATACGAATAATGATTTCTTCTTCGGCTAACCCCAAATCTTCTAGCATAACTTCTAATTTATCAATTAAACTAGGTAAATACCGCTCCGCCTCCGCCATCGCTAACCCACATGTCGGTAGTGCGACACAGGCGATTGAATTACGACGAAGTGCCGATGCATTTTTCCCATCCGATATGTCGTATTTTTGTAGTAGTGCATCGATCGTATCTTTATCTTCCGGTGCTACGTTACCGATCATTAAGTTTTGATTCGGTGTCACACGAAAATCACCTTTATGAACTTTTGCGATTTCGCGTAAACCGGTCATTAATTGATAGTTTTCCGTATCTTTAATCCGACCATTTTGAATAAAGATTGTTGCATGCCATTTGTCGTTATGCCCTTTAACCCAACCGTATCTGTCACCATTATGATCGAAGTGAAACGGCTTCGCTTCAGCTAATTCATAACCGAGACGTTCATGTAGTTCGTTTATGAGCCAATCGATTCCACGCGCATCGATAGTATATTTGAAACGAGCATATTTTCGAATCGAACGGTTTCCGTAATCACGTTGAATCGTTATGAGTTTTTCAGCTACATCAAGTAATTGTTCTTTCGGGAAATAACCGATTACTCGTGCAAGTTGTGGATACGTATGAGGATCACCGTGCGTCATCCCCATTCCACCACCGACAGCGACGTTAAACCCTAGTAACTTACCATCTTCTATAATTGCGATAAATCCAATATCTTGTGAAAAAACATCCACATCGTTCGAAGGAGGAACTGCAATTCCAATTTTAAACTTTCGTGGTAAGTAGACATCACCGTAAATTGGTTCCTCTTCTTCCTCTTTGTTATCAATCACCTTTTCACCGTCTAACCATATTTCATGATATGCACGTGTATTTGGTAGTAAATAGTCACTTAAACGTGCCGCCCATTCATACACTTCTTCATGAACTTCCGACTGGTACGGATTCGGATTACACATGACATTACGGTTTACATCGCCACAAGCGGCAAGTGTTGTTAACAATGTTTCATTAATTTCCCGCATAATCGGTTTCATATTCCACTTTAAAATACCGTACAGTTGAAACGCTTGGCGAGTCGTTAACCGTAACGTTTCATCACCGTATTTATGCGCTAATTCATCGAGTACTATATATTGTTGTGGCGTAACGATTCCACCCGGTGCACGGACACGAATCATAAATTGATAAGCTGGCTCAAGCTTCTGTTTTTGTCGTTCAAGTCGCAAATCTCGATCATCTTGCATATAACTACCGTGAAACTTCATAATTCGATTATCATGCCCTGGTATACTACCAGTAATCGGGTCCTCTAACGTCTCAAGTAACGTCCCTCGTAAGTAATTACTTTCCTTTTTCTCTTTTTCTACTTCACTATGAGTCTCTGTCATCGTCTCTAACACTTTCTCATTTCGCATAAAAATAGTTTCCTCCTTTTTAATATACGTCCCGTTGATATCGTTTTTGCTGTTGCAACTCTTTTACATATTCGATCGCTTCTTCCTCGGAAACATTACCTTCTTCTTGTACGATTTGAATAAGTGTATGATGGACATCTTTCGCCATATTTTTTTCATCACCACATACGTAGACGACTGCCCCTTCTTCTAACCAACTAAAAAGTTCTTTTTTCTTTTCTAACATCCGATGTTGCACGTACACTTTCTCAACTGAGTCACGTGAAAACGCAACGTCCATCCGCGTCAACACACCGTTATCTAACCATCGTTGCCAATCAACTTGATAGAGAAAATCTGTGACATAATGTTGATCACCGAAAAAGAGCCAAGACTTCCCTTCCGCACCTATTTCTTCTCGCTCCTCTAGAAACGAACGAAACGGTGCAACACCTGTACCAGGACCGATCATTATAATCGGAATGTTCGGATCTTTAGGTAAACGAAAATTCGGGTTCCGATGCACGTAAATGTTTAACGTATCACCCGGTTCAATGTGTTCCGCACAATACGTTGAACAAACACCTTTTCGCTCTCTTCCACCGGAGACATATCTTACCGCTCCAATCGTTAAATGAACTTCGTCTGGGTTCGCCTCATAGCTACTTGCGACCGAATACAGTCGCGGCGGTAATTTGCGAAGTAACGGAATAAACTCCGTTGCTGATACTCCCGCTAAGGAAAAGTCTCTCACTGCATCGAGCAAATCGTAATTTTCCATGTAATCTTTACACATTGCATCGTTTTCCTCGGAGAGCAACTTATGAATTGCTTCACATTTAAACGTATCTGCTAACTTTTGTAATAGTGGTTTCGTTAATACGGTAATTTCATAATGATGAAGTAATGCATCTCGCACAGTAACTTGCTTATCTTTAAGCGATAGTTTCTCCTCTGCATCCCATCCTAACGTTTCTATCAGTTTATCGACGAGCTCTGCATCATTTTGTGCATATATTCCGATACTGTCTCCTGGCTCAAACTTTAAATTAGAACCTTCAAGTAATAGCTCAAGATGACGCGTTTCCTTGTTGGAACCACGCCCATTTAAATTAATGTTTTCTAACACTTCCGCAGTAAATGGGTTCGTTCGGGAATATAATGACGTTATTTTGTCACTACTGCTTACGTTACTACTAACTTGCTGTTGGCCACCTTGGTCTTCTAATGCTTTCTCCACTTTGCTATACCATTGTTCCGCTAGTTCATCGAAATCGACATCACAGTCAATACGTGGCGAAATTTGTGTCGCACCTAGTTCAGCTAGTCGTTCGTCGATTTCTTTCCCAGTAAGACAGAAATGTTCGTAAGAACTATCACCTAAAGCAAGGACTGAGTAGTTAAGTTTATCTAACTTCGGTGCCCTTCTACTAAAGAGAAATTCATAAAACTGTAGTGCCGTA
>DATGRY010000087.1:0-19859 GCA_035303165.1 Pseudogracilibacillus sp. | reverse complement strand
TTTGGTTTTCTTTATCGTATGTACTAATATTTTTTTTAGCTTCTTTGTACATTTCTTCGTTTCGCTCGATCGTCGTTACGTGTACGTGCTCGTTTTCCGAGGCAATTCGTAATGCAGAATATCCGATTGCAGTACCAATTTCTAATACATGTTGTGCACGGTGAACTTTCACGAGCTGTGTGACAAAATTCATGCTGATTGGATCCATAATCGGGACGCGATGTTCATTGGCATACCGTTCTAACTCATGAAAAAAATCATCCCGCTGCGGTAGACGAGCGGTTAAATAATCCGTTAATTTATCCATATGAACTTTCACCAAATTTTATTATTGTTCTTCTTTATTTTCCAACTCATACCACTCATGACGATATTTTTGTTTTATTTGTTCATGTTCCTCTAACGTATCGGCATAAAAAGTTTCACCGTTAGGACGAGAGAAGTAATACAGTTTCGTAAATTCTTCTCCTTCAGGTGCTAGGACTGCATCGATTGAATCTTCACTAGGTGAATCAATTGGTCCGATCGGTAAACCATCAATTTTATACGTATTATATGGAGTAGACACTTCCAAATCATCGTATGTCACGACGGCTTTATGTTCAATGTTTTTAAGACCGTAAAAGGCAGTAATATCACTTTGTAGCTTCATACCGTTTTCTAACCGATTAAAATAAACTTGTGCTACCTTCGGGCGATCTTCCGGAAATTTTGCTTCCCGTTCTATAACTGACGCTAATGTCAGTATTTCATGAATTGTATAATCGCTTTCTTCAATTAATTCAACTTTCTTCTCTAATATATCGTTCGTCCGCTCTATCATCGATTCAATAACTTGCTCTGCCGTTAACTCTTCATCGAAAATATCATACGTGCTAGCGAACAAATAACCTTCTAAAGGCATATATAAATCTTCGTTTAATACTTCTTTTGAAAGTAAGTTCGGATATTTACCAATCATGTTTTCGATAAATGAACTGCTACGGGCTGTATCGATAAATTCTTCTTCGGTAAAATTCATCTGTTTCGAAAAAATCGTTGCTATTTGTTCTACCGTTTTTCCCTCCGGAATCGTTACACGGAATAACGGTTCCTCCATTACTTTTCCATGTTGTAATTCCTCTAAAATTTCATGTAAACTCATCGCTGGAGAAAGTGTGTAATCGCCCGCTTGAAAGTCTGCATAATTTTTAAATTTAATATAGAACCGGAATAGTGTACTGTTTTTAATTAAACCATTATCAACAAGAATCTCAGCAATATCCGATGTCGATGAACCAAGCGGAATTTCAATCTCAACTTCTTCTTTGCTATCTTCTGCTACAGGCCCTATGCCCGATTTAACGTAAAAATAACCGAATGTCCCGATAAAAATGAACGACAGGATAAAAATTGATAGTAAAATGAAGACTACCTTACGGACGATTTTTGCATCATTTGCTCTTTGTTTTAATGCCTTTTGATCTATTGATTCTTTATCTTTTTCCATCATTTCTACACCCTTTATTTACGGTAGATAAAGAAACGCCTTTTAGTCCTCTTCTTCTGTTAGTGTATATAGCATTTCTTCTACGATATCCCATTCTTCATCCGATTCGATCGGGAATAATTTTACGTCGTTATCCTTTTCATCGTCACTTTCTTCATAACGGAAAGCATACACTTCAACTTCTTCGTCATCACTCTGTTCTACCGGTGTTAACGTAATGTATGAATATCCTGTCGCATCGACATCAAACGTAAACAACACTTCGAATAAATGTTCTACCCCATCTTCATCCGGCACAATAATTCGCTCGCGCCCTTCAATCGACATGTCATGTTACCTCCTAACACGGTTAAATTTGTTCTAAATATTGTTGTAAAATAATTGTCGCTGCCATTTTATCGATCACTTTACTTCGTTTTTTACGACTTAGGTCAGCTTCAAGTAATACTTGTTCAGCAGCGACTGTTGATAAACGTTCATCGACAAAATGAACAGGCAGTTGAAACCGTCTCCGTAAACGATTTGCATATATTTGCGTCAGTTTTCCCCGCTCCCCGATTGAACCGTCCATGTTCTTAGGTAGACCGACGACAATTTCCGTAACATTATGTTCACGGATAATTGCTTCTAGCTCATCATCGGCGGAAGACATGTCATGTTCTGTCCATATGATTGTCTTTAATCCTTGTGCCGTCATTCGCAATTCATCGCTTACTGCGACGCCGATTGTTTTTGAACCGACGTCTAACGCTAGAACTTTCATTCGTTTTCCTTTTGCAATTGTTTTAAATAAAATGTAACGAGTTCCTCGATAAGTTCGTCACGTTCAATTTTACGGATTAAATTACGTGCGTCTTTATAACGTGGTATATATGCAGGGTCACCAGAGAGTAAATATCCGACGATCTGGTTAATCGGATTATATCCTTTCTCTTTCAATGCTTCATGGATCGTAACAAGTGTCTCTTTAATATCCGCATCAAACGACTCATCGGGGAAGTTAAATTTCATCGTTTTGTCTATTGAACTCATACTACCACCTCGTCCTATCTTTAGCTTGTCTACATTCTACCACGTTTCGTACTTTTGTAATAACGTTTATACATAAATTTCATAAATTTATGTAACGTTATTTTCGACATATTTCGGGACGATTTGCAATGCTTCCTTTACTTTTGTTACATCTTTTCCACCAGCTTGCGCCATATCCGGACGCCCACCGCCACCGCCACCGCATACTTTTGCTACTTCACCAATAAGTTTACCAGCATGCATATTTCGAGCGATTGCATCTTTCGTCGCACCAGCGACGAGTAACACTCTTCCATTTGCTTCAGCCGCTAAAACAATGACACTCGTAGGCAATCTTTCTTTTAACGTATCGAGCATTGTTCGTAGTTGATTCATATCCGTAACATGTACTTTTTCCGCAAGAACGTTAACTCCATCTATATCTGTCACGTTGTTAACGAGAGCATCAACTTCCTCATTCGCTAATTTTGCTGCGAATGATTCATTTTCTCGTTCAAGTTCTTTCATCTGCTCTAAGAGAGATTCAACTCGTTCGATCACTTTTTGTTCGTTCGTTTTCAATAATGAAGCAACTTGTCGTAACTTACCGATCCGTTCATCTAAAAATGAATATGCCTGTCTTCCCGTTACGGCTTCAATTCGTCGTGTACCTGCACCAATTCCACTTTCAGAGACAATTTTAAACAGCCCAATTTCAGCACTATTGTTTACGTGGCAACCACCGCATAGCTCTATACTATAGTCACCAATTTGGACGACGCGAACGATATCACCGTATTTTTCATCAAAAAGTGCCATTGCACCAACTTTTTTCGCTTCATCCATTGTCATCGCTTCAATGTTGACAGAAATATTTTGCCATATTTTTTCATTTACGATTCGTTCAATTTCTAAAAGTTGTTCTTCATTTACTGCTTCAAAATGGGTAAAGTCAAAACGTAACCGTTCCGGAGAGACGAGTGAACCTGCTTGATGAATATGTTCTCCTAAAACATCACGTAACGCTTGATGTAACAAATGTGTCGCTGTATGGTTTTTCACGACATCGTTACGAAACGTATCGTCAATTTCTGCTACGACTGTCGTACCACGTTCGAACATTCCCTCTTCAACAGTGACTTCGTGTAAGTGTTGTCCGTTTGGAGCTTTTTGCACATCGAGTACTCGTGCTGTTGCATCGTCCGTATAAATTCGCCCAGCATCGGCCACTTGTCCACCACTTTCCGCATAAAATGGCGTATCGTCTAAAATAACAGTAACCGTTTCTCCTTCCGCCGCCACATCGACAAGTCCTGATTCACCGATGATATGCGTCACTTTCGTTTCTACCTTTTCTTCATCGTACCCGATAAAAGTGCTCGTTGAATCAATCGATGCGAGCAATTCATCTTGTACATGCATCGATGACGTTTCTGTACGTGACTTGCGCGCACGCGTCCGTTGTTTTTCCATCTCTTCTTCGAAACTAGCCTCATCGATCGAAAATCCATACTCAACGACGTATTCTTCTGTAAGTTCTTTCGGAAAACCGAACGTATCGTACAACTTAAACACTTCAGATCCAGATATTATTCTCTCACCAGCTTCTTTTGCGTTTGCAATAATTTCCTCAAGGCGAGAAATTCCATCTTCTAGCGTCTCATGGAAACGTTCTTCTTCCACTTTAATAATCGATGCAATATGTTCTTTTTGTTCGCTTACTTCCGGATAGAAGTCTTGCATAATTTCTCCGACGGTCGGAACTAGTTTGTACATAAATGGACGTTCTATCCGTAAATTTTTTGCATAGCGAACAGCTCGTCTCACTAAACGACGTAAAATATAGCCGCGCCCTTCATTGGATGGATATGCATGATCACCAATTGCAAAGGAAATCGTCCGAATATGATCGGCAATAATACGAAATGCACTATTTGCTCCTTCACTTTCCCCATATTTCATATCGGTAAATTGTTCAATATGTTTTATAATCGGTAAAAATAAATCGGTGTCAAAGTTCGTCGGCGCATCTTGTAAAATGGAGACGATTCTTTCCAAACCCATTCCTGTATCAATATTTTTCTTCGGTAGCGGCGTATACGTATCATCTGGATTATGGTTAAATTGTGAAAAGACTAAATTCCACACTTCTAAATAACGTTCGTTTTCTCCACCAGGGTATAATTCTGGATCATTCGGATCGTTCCCATATGCTTCACCGCGATCGTAAAAGATTTCCGTATTCGGTCCACTCGGTCCCTCACCGATATCCCAAAAGTTTTCTTCAATTCGAATAATTCGCTCCTCTGGGATTTGGATGACATTTTTCCATATATCGTATGCTTCATCATCTTCCGGGTGTACAGTGACTGATAATCGATCTTGTGCAAAGCCAATCCATTTTTCGCTCGTTAAAAATTCCCACGCATATATAATGGCTTCTTTTTTAAAATAATCTCCAATGGAAAAGTTTCCAAGCATTTCAAAGAACGTATGGTGTCGTGCTGTAAAGCCGACATTTTCGATATCGTTCGTCCGTATAGCTTTCTGAACGTTAACGATTCGTGGGTTGTCCGGGATGATCGTTCCATCAAAATATTTTTTTAATGTCGCTACTCCACTATTAATCCATAGTAAACTCGGATCGTTTTGTGGTACGAGCGAAACGCTTTTACGAACTTCGTGATTCTTTTCTTTAAAAAATCGCAAAAATAAATTTCGTACATCCGACGAAGTAATTTTTTTCATAACGAATCCTCCAATTCCATGTAAACATTTCTTTATTCAATGTATAAAGGCAAGTATGTATCAAATAAAAAAACTCCTCTCTGCACGTGCAGGGACGAGATTATATCCGCGGTACCACCCTCATTATGAAGCCGAAAAAGCCTTCATCGCTCTTATCAATCGTAACGGGATTGATCCGTCGGGGATTAGCCGCACTCCAGTATAGCTTTCCATGATTGATCGTTAGAACGTCTTTCAGCGTTGACGCTTCCTCTCTGTAAACGATACAGATCACGTACTGTTACTTTCTACGCTTTTGAAAATATATAAGTTAAAAATAGTATATGAAAGTGGTGCGTAAATGTCAATTGCTTCGCTGTTTTTGGATATAAAGGTCTTCATACAAAGCTCGAAGAATTGTCATTGTAGGGACAGCGAGTAATAAACCGAGAAATCCCGCAATTTTTCCTCCGGCAAATAAAGCGAAAATAATCCATAAAGGATGGAGACGTACACTTTTACCCATAATATACGGTGATAGAAAACTGCTTTCAATTATTTGTATACATAACGTAGCAACAATAATGAACATAGCTAATTTCCAGCTAAAAGTCACTGCAACAAATAGTGCCGGGGTCATTCCGATGATCGGACCAAAATAAGGAATGATGTTCATAAGTCCCATAAATAGTGCAAAAACAAGCGTATAAGGTAATCCAATCAAGAAATAAACAACATAAGTCATCGTTGCTACGATGGCAGCTACAATTAACTGACCACGTAAATATCCACCTAGACTTTCATCAAGTATA
Source organism: Pseudogracilibacillus sp. (assembly GCA_035303165.1). GTDB lineage: Bacteria > Bacillota > Bacilli > Bacillales > Amphibacillaceae > Pseudogracilibacillus. Next base: position 13,820 of record DATGRY010000087.1, on the reverse strand, counting down.
CGTGCAAACGTCCGTATTTTTTCAGCATACGTTTGGGGCACGTAATAAGTAAATTTTTCACGTAACGTACGAATATCTTTTAACATATAAAAAACGATTACTGGAATGAGTGAGACGATGACAATTAATTGATCCATATTCGCTAATTTTTCTAACATTTGTTCGATTTGCATCGTAATGTTCGTTTCAAACTGGACAATTAAATCGGTTAGTTTTTCGTGAGCAATTTCGGGTAAGAACGACGTCGAATCGTGAAGTTGTATAATGAACTGTTCATACATGGAAAGTAATTGCGGGATTTGTTCATTCATTTCTTCTAATTGCGCGATTACTTTCGGAAAATTTACGTAAAAAAAGAATAATAATGTCGCAAAAAATAACAGATAAATAATCGCAATAGCTATGACACGATGAATATTCCATCGTTCTAACAATTTAATAAATGGATTTAGTATATAACTAATAAGTAAAGCGATTAAAAATGGAAGTAATATGGAAAATATAAGACGAAATATGAGCGTAATAACAGGAAATACTTTATATAACGCATACAATGTCACAATGAGAAGCAAAACTGTCGCACTAGTTACGATTACGTGTAATTGTCTCTTCATGTTGCACCTCTCCCGCATGATGATACTATGTACGATGCGAGAGAGTTTATACATTGAATCATTATTTCATAAAGTCGTAAGGAGATAATTTGGCTTTAGATTGTGCCGTTTTATTTGAGCCATTGTCTTTATTTTTTTGTCCTTTACCTAACTTTTCTTCTAACTTTTGTTTCAATGTCGTATAACGACGGTCTGTATCGATATTTGTCACTCCATCTAAAAATGCATCCTTTTCTCCGCACAAAATAAGAGACTGTTTACTTCTTGTAATAGCAGTATATAACAAGTTTTTCCGTAACATACGTCGATATACTTGGACGACAGGTAAAATAACGATTGGGAACTCACTACCTTGCGCTTTATGGATGGAAATACAATACGCATGGGTGATGTTATGATAGTCACTTTTTCGATAGATCACTTCTGCATCATCAAAACGAACGATAATTTGTTCCTCTTTTTCTGTCGTCTCTTTTGCTGAAAATAGTTGTACGATTTCACCAATATCTCCGTTATAGACACCATCTTCGGGTTGGTTAACTAGTTGTAACACTCTATCTCCAACTCTAAAAACGACATCTTCTTGAACGTAACGTTCACGTTTATGCACTGCTTTTGGATTGACGAGCTCTTGAATTTTTTTATTTAACATATTTATACCAGCATTCGTCCGATACATAGGAGCGAGGACTTGAATATCTTCTAACGATACACCCTTTCGTAACGCAAGCTCTATAACCGTCGTAACGACATCGACGACTTGATTCGTTTTACAATCGATAAAACTGAAATCGAGCGCTTTTTGTAAATCATCTATTTCGCACACGTTATTTTTTATTTTGTGTGCTAAATGAATGATTTTCGAGCCATCTTGTTGGCGGTACACTTCCGTTAACGTAACGTATGGAATAAGTCCACTACTATATAAATCCGCTAATACTTGGCCTGGACCGACTGACGGTAGTTGATCCTCATCACCAACGATGACAACTTGCATCTCATTCGGAATTGCTTTAAATAAATGATTCGCTAACCACGTATCGACCATGGAAAACTCATCGATAATAATTAGTTTACCTTGTAATTTTTCATACTCATTTTTCTCAAAAAACTGTTGCCCGTCCCAACCGAGTAAACGGTGGATCGTCATCGCCTCGATCCCCGTTGACTCCTCTAAACGTTTCGCAGCTCTACCCGTCGGGGCTGCTAAAATAAACGGATACTCATCTGCATCGTAATCAGCTCGTTTTAACGATAGATCGTGAACTTGCGCATACACATTTATAATTCCTTTTATAACCGTCGTCTTTCCTGTTCCAGGTCCACCTGTTAAAATCATCATTTTAGAACGTAGTGCTTGCTTAATCGCACGAAATTGCTCTTCTCCGTAACTAATATTCTCTTTATCTTCTAATTCACCAATGAGCTGCATCAATTCCGCATCGGTTATATCCATTTCGACACGTCGATTTATGATTCGTTTTACGTGGGCGGTAAATTGATCTTCCGCGTAATATAAAGAACGCAAATAAACGTTATCTTGTTGCACAATCACTTTCTTATTTTTATCTAATTCGTTCAACTGCTGGACTATATCGTCTTCTGTTAATTGTTCTACTTGTAAAATTGCTAACGAATGTTTGATACATTCATCGTTTGGCAAAAATACATGTCCATCAAGCACACTCTGTTGTAACGCAAAAACAATTGCAGCTTGAATTCGATGTTCACTTGTTTTACTAATTTCGTTCATTTCGGCAATTTTATCCGCCGTTAAAAAACCAAAACCATCGATATCAAAGACGAATTGATATGGGTTCGTTCGCACATATGTAATCGTTTCTTCACCATATTCATCAAATAAAACTTGGGCCATTTTTAAACTTAAGCCGTATCGTGTCAATTGAATAGCAACTTGTTCAAAACCTTGTTGCTTTCGTAACGTTTTAATAAGACGTTTTTTTACACTTGTTTTTATATTTTTAACACGATCTAACAATTCTGGTGTTGACAATATTTTTTCGATTGCATTTTCCCCTAACGTTTCTACAATCGTCGTCGCAGTTTTTTTACCAATACCGTAAAATAAATCACTAGACAAGTAGTCGATGAGCGCTTCTTTCGTTTCAGGAACGTACGTTTTGTACGCACTAATATCGTATTGCGTCCCAAATTTACGATGATGCACGAGTTCACCGTAAAATGTATACGTTACACCTTCTTGCAATTGATAAAAATGACCTTTTCCAACGATTTCTTTTTCTTCGTACGGTTCATTTGTTTCGATAATCTTTATTTTCGCAATCGAAAAATACTCGTTTTCATTTTCGTAAATAGTAAAAACGATTTCGCCTTTTATATAACCGCGATCATCGGCACGGATTTGTTCTAATGATTTATTTTGTTCCATTCGTTTATCCCTCACGCTCAAGGATTTTCAATTGTTCGATTGCATTTTTCGCTAACTGGTGGTCCGGTGCAAGTTGTAACGTTCTCCTCAATAAAGATTGGGCTTCCGAATAGTTTTCTCGGTGGATTTGAATAATTGCGACGTTATATAACGCATCTACATGTGTTTCATCTTTTGCTAATACGTCATAAAAGACTCGTTCCGCTTCATCGATATAATGTAACTGTGCTAAAATGAGCCCATATTGAAACGTATACGCGATATGACCGCCAAGTTCAACTGCCCGTTGTAAAAAAGGTAAGGCTAATAGGGGACGCTCCGTTTGCACGTACGTCATTCCATATAAATAATATACGTCGCTATCTTCATACCCTAATTGAAGCGCGTGATGAAACATTTTTCCTGCTTCATTGTACAGTGACTGCTCATAATAAACATTACCTAGACTGACAAAGGCAGTCGCTGTCGTTTCATCTAGTTCAATTGCTTTTAATAGAAACGTTTCTGCTTCTTTCATCTGTTTTAATTGTGCACACAAGTTCCCTGCATTAACGTATCCAATTGGATCATCTGGATGTTGTTCAATCCAATCGATAAAAAGTTGGAACGCTTTATCGTATTCTTTTTCTTTTATATGTTTAGAGGCACGCTCCAGTCCGTTCACCATCAATGATAAAACATCCTCTCTATACGGAAAAGACTACGTGAATGGACGAAAATGTGTGCGTAGCCATTTGTAACGACTTGTCACTATTTAATCTCCAATAAAAAGGCACATAGTCTTTTAACCAACATATTGTAATCGTTCGTTCTCGCGGAACACTTCATCAATCGTAGCACCACCTAAACAGACATCACCATCATACAAGACGACTGCCTGCCCTGGTGTAACAGCACGCTCTTTTTCTTTAAAAGTAACCCGAATCGTGTCTTCAGCAATTTTTTCCACCGTTACCGGGCTATCTTTTTGGCGATAACGAAACTTCGCTGTACAAGTAAAAGAATCAGGGACGTCGTTAATCCAATTGACTTGGTTTGCAAGTAGACCGTCAGAATATAAATAGATATTTGTTTCACCTTGTTCGACGTATAAAATATTTTCTTTCACATTTTTACCGACGACGAACCACGGTTCACCAGCGCCACCGATTCCTAACCCATGTCGTTGCCCGATCGTATAGTACATTAAACCATCATGCGTACCTTTTTCTTCTCCTGCTAACGTCATCATTTTTCCTCGTTGTGCTGGTAAATATTCACTTAAAAATTCCTTGAAGTTTCGTTCTCCGATAAAGCAAATTCCCGTACTATCTTTTTTATTCGCTGTTGCCAGTCCGTATTCTTTTGCAATGTTACGAACTTCCTTTTTTTCCATATGCCCTAACGGAAACATTACTTTTTGTAATACGTCTTGTGACAGTTGGTTTAAAAAGTACGTTTGATCTTTATTTTCATCTACTCCACGTAACAACTCTACACGACCGTTATGACGCTGAATTTGCGCGTAATGACCAGTTGCAACGTAATCGGCACCGAGTGATAAAGCATAATCTAAAAATGCTTTAAATTTAATTTCTTTATTACACATAACGTCAGGATTCGGTGTACGTCCAGAACGATATTCATCGAGAAAGTACGTAAAAACCTTATCCCAATATTGCTTTTCAAAATTAACCGCATAATATGGAATGTCGATTTGTTGACTGACGCGAACGACATCTTCGTAATCAACCGTTGCTGTACAGACACCATCCTCATCCGTATCATCCCAGTTTTTCATAAATACACCAATGACATCGTACCCTTGTTCTTTTAATAAGAGAGCAGCTACAGATGAATCAACACCACCACTCATCCCGATGACGACACGTGTATTTCTATTCATTCCTCATCCCTCCTTTTCGATTTAGTCGCTCGACAATTGCTGCTATCGTTTTTGCAGCACGTATCATTTGTTGTTCATCGTTTTTATAACCAAAACTGAAACGAATAGAGTTCCATATTCGTTCGTCACTAGATTTATACATAGCTTGTAATACGTGAGATGGTTCGAGCGTTCCTGCCGAACAAGCACTTCCACTTGAAGCTGCAATTCCCTCGATATCTAAATTTGCTAACATAATGTCAGTCTTTACATCGGGAAAACTGAGGTTGACGATCGTTGGGATCGTCTCTTCAATATTTCCATTAATCGAAAACTGTACTCGTTCATCTCGTAACGTAGAAAGAAATGTTTCTTTTAGGTTCGTATAATAAGCAACGGTCTGTTCCATTTCTTCGATCATTCGTTTAACCGCATAGTGAAAGCCGACCGCACCGACGACATTTTCTGTACCTGGACGCCTTTCCCTTTCTTGTAGGCCGCCAAATTGTAACGGTTCTATTCCGACATCTTCACGTACATATAAAAAACCGACCCCTTTCGGACCGTTAATTTTATGTGCAGATGCTGTTAAAAGATCGATCTGTTGTTTATTAACATCGATCTTTACCGAACTGAATGCCTGAACCGCATCCGTATGAAAAATAACTTGTTGCTCACTTAAAAGTTGTCCAATTTCTTCGATCGGTTGTTTTACGCCTGTTTCGTTATTTGCAGCCATAATTGAAACGAGTATCGTCTGTTCCGTAATCGAGCGAGCAATATCATCTACACGAATTTTACCGCTTGCATCGACAGGCACGTACGTAATATGGAACCCGAGCTTTTGTAAATAGCGCATCGTATTAAGGACAGCGTGATGCTCTTGTGCGGATGTAATAATGTGGTTCCCACGATGTTCGTTTGCAAGTGCTGTTCCGACGATCGCTAAGTTATTCGCTTCCGTGCCACCGCTAGTAAATATAAGCTCGTGTTCACGTGCTCCTACAGATGAAGCGATGTAGCGACGCGCTTCATCTAAATGCCGTTTCGCTTCACGACCGAACGCGTGAATGCTAGACGGATTACCGAACACTTCCTTTTCAATTTCATACATTTTATGAAGTACGTCTTCATGAACAGGCGTCGTTGCTGCATGATCTAAATAGATCACATAAATCTTCCTTCCATTTTAAATGTAAAACATATATTCTTTTTGTGGTTCTTTTTCATCGTGTAATGTCAAATCTTGAATCGTTGTCGTATCTAATACGTCTTTTACCACATCACGAACGCGCAACCATAGCGCTTGCTGTGCCGGTTCTTCATCTTCAATTCCCTCAACAGGAGTGATCGGCCCTTCTAACACGCGGATCACATCGCCTGTCGTTATTTCACTCGGGTGCTTCGCTAATACATACCCACCGTAAGCGCCACGAATACTCCGAATAATTCCTGCATTACGTAATGGTGCTGCTAATTGTTCTAAATAATGTGCCGATAAGTTTTTATCTTCTGCAATTGATTTTAACGATATTGGTCCAGCACCATACTGTCTTGCTAACTCAATGACTACAGTTAAGCCATAACGGCCTTTCGTTGAAATTTTCATATTATCACACCTTCATCTCGTTCTTAATATACACCATATTTACATAAAATTATCTAAATGCTCACTCGTTTTATTATAACATGAACGGAGTAGCTCTTGCATTTTATCATAATTATGACTACGCTTAAACTGATACAAACTTAGTAAAGGAATGGGTATACGTGCAAAGACAACAACCACTCGCTTATCGAATGCGACCAACCCATATCGATGACATAATTGGTCAATCACATTTAGTCGATGATGGGAAAATTATTCGACGAATGGTCGATGCAAAATCAGTTTTTTCAATGATTTTGTTCGGACCACCTGGAACAGGTAAAACTTCCCTCGCTTTTGCGATCGCACAAAGTTTAGATTTACCGGTACGTAAGTTAAATGCCGTTACCGATCGTAAAAAAGATATGGAAATCGTTGTAGAAGAGGCGAAAATGACCGGGCGTATCGTCTTAATTTTAGATGAAGTTCACCGGCTCGATAAAGCGAAACAAGATTTCTTACTACCACATTTAGAAGATAATTTACTGACGATGATCGGGTGTACGACAAGCAACCCGTATCACTCGATAAATCCAGCTATTCGCAGTCGTTGCCATTTGTTCGAATTACATCCATTATTACCAGAGCATATGAAACATGCCATACGGCGAACGTTACATGATGAAGAAAATGGATTTGGTGCGAAAATAGTACATATCGATGAAGATGCAATGGAACATTTTGCTCATAGCGCTAACGGTGACTTGCGAGCATTATTAAATGGACTTGAACTTGCTGTTAGTTCCACACATGAAGATGATACCGGCGCTATTCATATTACGTTACAAATTGCAGAAGAGTGTATGCAAAAGAAAAGCTTTTCACACGATAAAGCAGGCGATGCTCATTACGATGTCTTATCAGCCTTTCAAAAGTCGATTCGCGGAAGTGATGTCGATGCAGCCTTACATTATTTAGCAAGACTTATAGAAGCAGGCGATTTAGATAGTATAACACGTAGGCTCGCTGTGATTGCCTATGAAGATGTCGGCCTTGCAAACCCTCAAGCCGGTGCACGTACGTTAGCAGCGATTCAAACAGCGGAGCGAATCGGTTTTCCCGAAGCTCGTATTCCGTTAAGTGTCGCTGTCGTGGAACTCGCTCTATCACCGAAGTCAAATACAGCATACAAGGCGCTCGATAAAGCGCTCGCCGATATACGAGCGGGAAAAACTGGAGACGTACCAATCCATTTAAAAGATAGTCATTATTCCGGTGCAAAAAAGCTCGGTCGTGGTGTTGGCTATTTATATCCACACAATTACGAAAGCGCATGGATCGACCAACAATATTTACCGGATGCGCTTAAAGATCGTTCATATTATACACCGAAAGATTCGAGTAAATTCGAACGAGCATTAAAAACAGTTTATGAGAATATTAAAGCGAAGCAGAACAAAAAACAATAGTATATTTCCTTTTGGATTCGGTCATACTTAAAAACGACGAAACTGTCTTTAAGAGATGAAAAACTATCTCGTACGTGTAAAAGCAATGATCGTTTACAAAGGAGTTGAAGTTTTATGGCGAAGGTAAGACAAGATGCTTGGTCACATGAAGATGATTTACTGTTAGCTGAAACGGTATTACGGCATATACGCGAAGGAAGTACGCAATTAAATGCATTTGAAGAGGTTGGCGACATCTTAAACCGAACATCGGCAGCTTGTGGTTTCCGTTGGAATGCTGAAGTGCGTAATAAATACGTTGAAGCGATAGAACTCGCTAAACGCCAACGAAAAGAGAAGAAACGCGCTGAGGCAAAACAAATGAAGCAAAAAACAAAGGCGGAAAAAACACGTACGATTACTACTAAACAAGATGAAAGTTATCAAGATGTTGTTGATGAAACTTTAACGTTACAAAAAGTAATTTCATACTTACAAACGTTGCAACTGCGAGACGATGAAACGTACGCATCACAACAGAAAGTATACAGATTAGAAGAGGAAAAACGAAGTTTACAAGCGAAAGTTGATTCGCTAGAGCAGGAACTTTCAACGACGGGGAAAAAATTAAAAACGATGGAAGAAGATTATAAAATGTTTATACAAATAATGGAACGAGCGCGGAAAATGACAGTTCTCGATGAAAGTGGAGCATATAAATCACCTGTCTTTAAAATGGACAAAAACGGTAATTTAGAACAATTCATCCAAGATGCAACGTAATATACGAATATGATGTTTTTAAAATAAATATTTTCCTTCGTTCATTTATTCTATCGATAAATTTATTTCTTCGTTTCAAAAAGAATATGTTGCAGTGTTATATATATGATGGCTGAACAACGGTGAGATGAAGAGGATGAAAATAAGCGATATAAAAATGACGATAGTGGTATACGCTCTGCTTTGTTAAGAAAGACGAGCATACGTCACTAACGTCATATATAGAACATTTTCTGCCCCAATCTTGCCGTTACATATCCGTTTTGAACCCTTTCTTGCGAAAGTGGGTGCCCTATTATGACTAGTAAATTGTTACGAACGAAGCAACAGAGCGACGTAAGAACGATTTTATCTAATCACAAACAACGGGCTCCCGATGTTTCCTTGTTAGGTCAAAAGTGATGAATTCACGAACAGATTAGGTAGCATCTTTGTTACTTTTAAGATTATCATAAATAAAAAGGAGAAACAATAGGAAGTTATTGTTATTTTTATTCATAAAAAATGAAACAAATATCCTATTGCAAAATGCAGGTGCATTCATATCGAGTGCACCTGCATTCTATTTATTCTAAGTTAGTTAATTGTATATGCAATTCTTCTAATTGGCGATCACTAACCCCACCAGGAGCATCTGTTAAAAGATCAGAGGCTGAGGCAGTTTTTGGGAATAATATCGTATCGCGAATGTTCGTTTTATTTGCAAGTAACATAACGATACGATCTAAGCCGAGAGCTACTCCACCGTGTGGCGGTGCACCGTATTCGAGAGCATCAAGTAAAAATCCAAATTGTTCTTCGGCTTTTTCTTTTGAAAACCCTAAAACGTCAAACATCTTTTCCTGCATATCCCGTTCGTTAATCCGAATGGATCCACCACCGAGCTCATATCCATTTAAGACGATATCATAAGCATTTGCTCGTACTTCTTCCGGCTTTTCCGTTAATTTGTCCATATCTTCTTGTACAGGTGATGTAAATGGATGATGGGCTGCAACGTAACGTTTTTCCGCTTCATCATATTCTAGCAATGGCCAATCAACGATCCATAAGAAATGGTATGCATTTTCATCCACTAATTGTAATTGTTTACCGATTTTTACCCGAAGAGCACCGAGACTATCGTAAACGATTTTCGGCTTATCAGCACCGAATAACAATAAATCTCCATCATCTACGTCTGCTCGTTCAAAAATTGCACGCTTTTCTTCATCAGAGAAAAACTTCGCTATCGGCCCCGTCATGTCTCCATCAGCTACTTTCACCCATGCGAGACCTTTAGCACCGTACCATGAAACAAAATCTGTTAAATCCTCATCGATATCGCGACGTGTAAATTGATCAGCCGCCCCTTTCACGTTTAAAAGCGCAACCTTTCCGCCACTGTTTGCCGGACCGCTAAACACTTTAAATTCACTATTTTTTACGATATCTGTTATATGAATTAATTCCATACCAAAACGAGTATCCGGCTTATCAGAACCGTAACGTTCCATCGCTTCGTCGTAACTCATTCGTTTAAACGGAGTCGTCACTTCAATATCGAGGACATCTTTCATTAATTTTGCCATCATTTGTTCTACGAGGGACATAATGTCATCGCTCGATAAAAAGGCTGTTTCAATATCGATCTGTGTAAATTCAGGTTGTCGATCCGCTCGTAAATCTTCATCACGGAAACAACGTGCAATTTGGTAATACTTTTCAAAACCACTCATCATAAGTAATTGTTTAAAAATTTGCGGTGATTGTGGTAAAGCGAAAAATTCACCCGGATGGACACGACTCGGAACGAGATAATCGCGAGCACCTTCTGGCGTACTTTTCGTCAAAATTGGCGTTTCCATTTCTAAAAAGTCATTATCATGGAGAAACTGACGAATCGACTGTGTTATTTGATGACGTATTTTAAATGTACGTTGCATCTCTTCACGTCGTAGATCAATATAACGATATTTTAGACGGATATCTTCTGATACGTCATCTGCTTCATGAATGACGAACGGTAAACTTTTCGACTTGTTCATAATTTCTACCCGCTCTACCGTTACTTCAATATCTCCCGTTTTTATATTAGGGTTTACCGTATCGGCATCACGTTCAATAACTTTTCCTTCGACTTCAATGACGTATTCACTACGTAACGTATCGGCAATTTGTAACGCTTCTTTTGAATAATCTGGGTTAAAGACTAGTTGAACGATACCTGATTGATCACGTAAATCGATAAAAATTAATTCTCCAAGATCCCGTCGACGATGAACCCATCCTTTTAATAAAACTGTTTCTCCCACGTTTTTTATTCGTAATAACCCTGCTTTTTGACGTTTTCCCATATGATTAGCCTCCTATTTTCCCTTTCATCCAAGAAACGATATCGTTTAGTGCGACTTCTACTTGCTCACCTGTCGCCATTTCACGTACATTCACTATTTCATTTTCTAGTTCTTCTTCACCTAAAATAATCGTATATTTCGCATGTAAACGGTCTGCTGCACGGAACTGTGCTTTTATTTTACGTTGTTGATAATCTTTGTCAACGGATATTCCCTCTAGTCGTAAGTTTTGTATCATTTCTACCGCTTTTGGCTGGACTGATTCACCTAAAGCTACAACGAAACAATCAAGTGTATCTGTAATCGGAAGCATTATATTTTCCGCACCTATTGCCATGAGTAACCGTTCTAAACCCATGCCAAAACCAATTCCTGGTGCATTCGGGCCACCAAGTTGCTCCGATAAACCATTATATCTTCCACCACCTAGTAACGTCGTAATGGCACCGAAACCATCCGCTTCACTCATAATTTCAAATGCTGTGTGGTTATAATAATCAAGTCCACGGACAAGCGTTGGATCAACTTCGTACTCTATATTCATCGCATCTAAGTATGTTTTCACATCTTCAAAATATTTCTGTGAGTAGTCATTTAAATAATGTAAAATACTCGGCGCTTCCGCCATTGCTGGATGATCCATATCTGTTTTACAATCTAAAATTCGCAACGGATTTTTCATGAGCCGGCCTTTACAATCATCACATAAATCATCGATATACGGTGTGAAATGTTTAATTAACGCTTCACGATGTGCGTTTCTACTTTCCGCATCACCTAGACTATTTAAAACGAGTTTTATTCGTTTTAAGCCAAATGTTTGAAAAGCTGTCATTGCAAGCGCGATAACTTCCGCATCGACTGCTGGATCGTCACTTCCTAACACTTCGACACCGAATTGGTGTAGTTGCCGCATTCGACCTTGTTGCGGTCGTTCATAGCGAAACATTTGAGAGAAGTAATACAGTTTTGTCGGTTGAATCGGAGAACCGTACAATTTATTTTCTATGAACGCACGGACAACTCCAGCCGTTCCTTCTGGTCGTAACGTTATACTCCGTCCACCACGATCTTCAAAGGTATACATTTCTTTTTGTACGATATCTGTCGTATCGCCAACACCACGTTGGAACACCTCTGTATGTTCAAATACAGGTGTTCGAATTTCTTTATAGTTGTATACGTGGCTAAGATCACGTAGCATTTTTTCAACGTATTGCCATTTAGCTGTTTGTTCTGGTAATAAATCGATTGTCCCTCGTGGGGCTTTCATTTTCATTGTTTGCACCCTCCTACTACTGTCGTAAAATAAACAAAATTCTCGCACCTTTATTCATCAATTGAATAAAGGGACGAGAATTACCCGCGTTGCCACCCTTATTTAATGCACAATGTTTCGCACATTCACTTGCTCAGTTAACGCCTGATTACGACTATAACTACTTCTTCATTCATTATAGCTCCTCGGGAATGTCTTTCATTAGCTTACATGTGTAAAAATAGTTTCAGCCACGCTATTTTTTCTCTGTTCACCGTAAATGCTAACTACTTTTTCCGTCTTTAGATTTGTCCTACTTTTTCATATCGAGTACATCATATATAGTACTTTCCAAATTGTCAACTACTTTGAGTTACACTATTTTTCCATCTTCCGTTTCGATGATGATCGTAACAGGTCCATGATTCGTTAGCGACACATCCATCATCGCCCCGAACGTTCCTGTTTCCACGTGAACGTTTTCTTGGCGCAGTTTTTCGTTAAACAATTCATACACTTCATTTGCAATATGTGGCTTTGCCGCTTGCATAAAATTTGGACGGCGACCTTTACGCACATCACCATATAACGTAAATTGAGAAATAGATAAAATACTTCCATTCGTATCGATTAACGATCGATTTAACTTACCTTCTTCATCTTCAAATACACGTAAATGAACAATTTTTTGTACGAGTGCATGAACATCGCGTTCTGTATCCTCATGGGTTATCCCAAGTAAAACGACGAACCCATCATCGATTTTTCCAACTACTTCGTTTTCTACAGAGACGGATGCACAACTTACTCGTTGAATTACTGCTTTCACTTGTACGTCTACTCCTTTTTATTGAATCGTTCGTGTTACCGCATAAATATCTTTTACTTGCTTAATACGATCGACGATATGTTGTAAATGATCCGTATTTTTAATTAAAATCGTCATATGAATGTGTGCAATTTTATTTCGATCAGCTTTTCCGCTTACAGAAGAAATTTGTGTATTCGTTTCATTTACAACTTGTAAAACGTCATTTAACAATCCGTGACGATCATATCCGGAAATCTCTAAATCTAGCTGATATTCTTTCGTACTATAAATCGTGTTTTTCCAACGAACTTCTAAGAAACGTTCGCGTGCTTCATCCGACTTTATGTTCGGGCAATTAGCATGATGTACACTAACACCGCGTCCCTTCGTAATATAGCCGACGATATCATCGTACGGTACCGGATTACAACAACGAGATAACCGAATGAGTACGTTATCGATTCCCGCCACTTCCACGCCTGAATCATTTTTCGTTAACGCACGTATTTTATCTTGTACGGTATCTTGGACTTCTTCAATTTTCTCTTCTAACTTTTGTTCCATTTGTTTTTCTTTTCGAAGATCGCTCGTTAGTCGAGAGATAATCGTGGATCCACTAATACCTTGGTAACCTACAGCAGCATATAAGTCATCTTCATTAGCAAAGTTGAATTTTGTACATACTTTCTGTATATTTTCTTCCGTTAA
>DATGRY010000086.1:0-7852 GCA_035303165.1 Pseudogracilibacillus sp. | reverse complement strand
CAAATAGCGTCTTCAAATTTTTTCTTTAATTCTTTATTCATGGTGTTCCCTCCGTGTCATATCTAATGCTCGTGTGAAGAAATCTTTCTGTCCAAAGTTTCCAGACTTTAAAATGAGACGGATATTTTCGTTCTGCATTGGGATCATAATTGGAACACCCGGAGCAATACTTTCCCCAACGATATACGCATCGTAACCTAATGTCTGTGTAACAGCTCCGGACGTTTCCCCACCAGCTACAACAATACGATGAAAGTTCGATTGTTCCGCACATTTAGCAATATATGCAGTACTTTCCTCTAACAGGGCGGATACTTTTTCCTTTCCAACTTCCTGTGCTTTCTTTACATTTTCTGGTTTATCCGAGCTGTAGACTAACACCTCTTTCTGTTCAGAGCGTTCAATTTCTTCCCATACAGATTCCTTGGACTGTTCCCCTCGCATCATTTTTAATGGATCAAGTTTAATCGCCAACTTTCCGGTTGACTTAAACCATTCAATTTGCTCTAATGTCGCTTTCGAACAACTTCCTGCTAATACAATTCCCTTTCCATCTGTTGAACTCCGTTCTATTTCATATGGAATCCGCTGCTTCATATACTTTTTCCCGAGTGCGGACATAAGACCTGAACCACCTGTTAATAGCGATAAATCACCGAACAGCTCAATGATTCGGTCAGCATCTTCATCGCGACTGAAATCAGGAATGACATAAAATCGCTCATTCTCCTTAGCAAACTGTTCAATGTACTCCATTACTTTCTCATCCGCTTCATACAACTGCTCCACGTTTAACTTCAATGTCGGATATTTCGCTTGCTCTTCTAGAAGGACTGCTAGGTCTGAGTCCCACATCGGCGTTAACGGATGATGTCGCATATGCGTTTTATGGAGAGGAACTCCATCGACGAATAGATGACCATCAATTACTTTTCGTCCATTCACCGGTAGTGCCGGCGCGATAATCGTATATGTGACATCATATTTTTCCATATAAGCGTCAATGATCGGGCCGATATTTCCTCTATTCGTCGAATCAAACGTTGAACAATATTTGCTGTATAATTGTTCGGCGCCATTACGCCTTAACCATTCAAACGCATCTAATGATTGTCGAACGGCTAATTCAGTTTCTTCCGTACGTGTTTTCAATGCGATTACAACCGCAATGTCGTGCTCATCAGCATCGAGATCTTTTTCCGGAATACCATTAAAAAGTAAGGTACGAACACCTTGCTTCACTAAAAAGGAAGCCGCATCACTTGCTCCCGAAAAATCATCTGCAACAATTCCTAATAAGATGTTTCCCATATGAATTCCTTTCTATCCGTATTTTGTTATTTCACAACGAATGTTGTGACACTTGGAACAAATGTAATAATTAAAAGCACAAAAATCATGATGAGCCAAAAAGGCAGTAAATTTTTCGCTAACTTTAATACTGGTACGCCTGAAATATTACTCGCAACGAACATCGCTGTCCCAACCGGAGGTGTCAACAATCCAATCGTTAAGTTAATGACCATAATTAATCCGAATTGAACCATATCGACACCGATGCTCGCAGCAACCGGCGCTAATATAGGCGAAAGGAGTAAAATGGCCGGACCACTGTCGAGAAAAAGACCACTTAATAGTAAAATGACATTAATTATTAGTAGCAATAAGACTGGATTATCCGTTACACCAAGTAACGATTGGGTTAATTTTTGCGGAATTTGTTCACTAGATAGGAGCCAGCTAAATAAAGTTGTCGCCCCGATAATCGTAGAGATCATAGCGGTACTAATAGCCGCATCATAAAATATTTTTGGGAGATCTTTTATCTTAATTTCTCGGTAAATGAAAACCCCTAAAAACAAGGAATATAAGGCGACAATCGCTCCACCTTCAGTTGCCGTAAAAATACCACCACGTATACCAACGATAATTATGACAGGCATTAACAATGCGAGTATTGTTTTACGTAAACTTACCCAAACTTTCTTCCAAGAAAATGAATCTTCTTTTGGGTACTGATACTTTCTGGCGACGAAGTATGAATAGATAATGAAACCAATTCCAATCACAATTCCCGGGATAAGACCAGCTAAAAATAAATCACCAATCGAAGTTTGCGTCGATACTCCGTATATAATAAGTGCGATACTAGGTGGAAGAATTAAACCGATACTACCACTTGCAGCTACAAGTGCTGCCGAAAATCCCGGATCATAGTTACGGCGTTTCATTTCCGGAATAAGAATGGAACCAAGTGCTGCCGTATCCGCAACACCCGAGCCAGATATCCCTCCCATTAATATTCCACTGGAAGCAACGACATGGGATAAAGCCCCACGAATACTCCCAAATATAGAAAGTGCGAAATCAATGATTCGCTGTGTTACCCCACCTTTAGCCATGATCGATCCGGCCAACATAAAAAGTGGAATCGCCATAAATGGAAAGGAATCTAACCCTGTAAAAAAGCGTTGCGACATGACAACGAGTGGATATCCTTCATATAAAATTGCAGCAAAACCGGAAATAGCCAAGACAAAAGCGATCGGAACGCCAAGAACTAATAAAATAACGAATGTTCCGATTAATATATAGCCCATCTATCTCACCCTTTCTGTTCTTTCTTTGAAAAAAGTTCCGTTATGACGAAATAAATCATTAATAGACCCGATAGCGGAATGATGGAATAGACGAGATTCATCGGTAATGTGAGCGATGGGCTCGTTTGACGTAAGCCTAATTCATACAAGTGCCATCCACTAATCATTAACGCAATGGAAAATAAAATTAATAACCCATAATTAATTAACTGTAAAATAAACTTACTCCTACCCTTTAACACTCTTTGCAATACGTCAAGCGCGATATGACTACCTTTCTTCACTCCGATTGTCATTCCAATAAATGTCACCCAGACGAATGAGTATCTAGCTAACTCTTCTGTCCACGTAAAAGGGTTGCCAAAAATATAACGAGATATCACTTGCAGCGACACTGAAATGAGCATAGTAGCCATCAAGACCACACTCAACGTATAGAGTATGATTAAAATTCCTTTCGTTACTTTTTTCATGATAATCCTCCAACGGGGTAAAAGGAAGTCAACTTTAAAAAGTTGGCTTCCATTTTACAACTATTTGAGTTCCTCCAAAATTCGATTGTATAAGTCGATATCAATCGTTTTCGCTACTTCTTCATGAGCATCTCGTGCGGCTTCTGCAAACTCATCAATGTCTGGCTCGACAACTGTTAACCCTTCATTCTCCATTTCTTGGAGTAACTCTTCTGTTTGCTCTGCAACTAACTCATTTTCATAATCTGTTGCAATCTTAGCTGCTTCACTAATTATTTCCTGTTGTTCTTCTGTTAACTTGTTCCACGTTAAATCACTCATCGCTAACGTGACATATTCATACTTATGTGCTGTTAAAGATAAGTAATCTTGTACTTCATGAATCGCTCCGCCGTAAATAAATGGAATCGGGTTTTCTTGTGCTTCAATGACATTTTGATCTAATGCTGTATAAACTTCATCCCATGCCATTGTCGTAGGAGATGCACCCATTTCTTTCCACGTTGCTTCCATCGCTTTAATTTCTGGTAAACGAATCTTTAATCCTTTAATATCATCTAACGTTTCAATCGGCTTATTTGCCGTCACATGTCTTGGGCCACGATCCCAAAACTCTAAAATACGTACATCTGAATCTTCTAATACTCGGTCAATAATTTCTTCTCCTATTTCACCATGAATAACTGTACGATACTCTTCTTCATCCGCAAATAAGTACGGAAGTTCTAGTAATTGAATAGATGGAGAGAAGTTCCCTAGCACTCCAGCAACTAATGCAAAATCAACAGTTCCCGACTGCATACTTTCTACCATATCTCGATCACCACCGAGTGAAGAGTTCGGGTAAATTTCCACCGTCATTTTTCCATCTGATAACGACTCTACTTCCTCTTTAAACTTTAACGAGCCCTCATGCCAAAGATCATTTTCCGATTGGATGTGACCAAGTCTTAGAATGACCGTATCGTCATCAGCTGCATCCTCTGTTGCTGCATCATTCTCAACATTATTTGAACATGCAGCAAAAACAATTGCCATCGTCAGTATAAGTAACATTGCTGTAAACCTTTTCATTGTTGTTTCTCCTTTTAAAATAAATGTATTTGTATTTTTTAAAACTTTTATTCATGTAAATTGTGTGAAATATATCCCCTCTCTTCTTTTTCACAGATGTGTTAATGATCATAAGCAAAGAAAGTATGGAATCATCTAACTGTACATGTGGAACGTATGATTAGACGTAAACGACATGTCATCTTAAACAGCGAGAACCTCTCTCGAGAAAAGTGCTTCATGTATTAAACATTGTTATGCGACAACGAAATGACTTGACGACGTTTTTACATAGAGATTTCATATACCAACTACAAAGGTTCGTTCATGAAACAACATCCATAATAGTAAGGGAGAGACTGCTTGAACAGCTGGCCCCCCTCCCTATTTTGTTCCAAAGTATCCTCTTCCATTACTTTTTTCTTAAAAACAGCATTGCCGATACGTTACGTGCCGTTCTCTACGTCTACAATGACTTTAACGACATCTTCCTTTTTTTCACTTAATACTTCTAATGCTTTTTGTGTCTCTCTTAACGGTAAACGTTGTGTAATAAAGTCTGTTAAGTCGAGCCCGTTATTGATAAGATCAGCTGCTTTTTCGAAGTCGACCGACTCATACGTCATCGCCCCAAATAAGTGCAGTTCCTTAAATACAAAGCGATACGTATCTACGGGAATTCGTTCCGTAATCATGGACACGATACCGACCTCACCTCGTTTTTTCGTTATAGCAGCTGCCTGATCTACAATCATCGGAGCATCTGCTGCAACAATTGCAACATCGACCCCTTCTCCATCAGTAAAGGATAACACTTGTTCCTCTACATTATCTGATAATGGGTTTAACGTTAAAGCAGCACCTTGCTTTTTCGCCATTTGTAAATTAAACGGCTGTGTATCTGTACAAATAATCTTCTTAAAACCTGCCTCACGTGCCGCTACTAACGTAAGCAAACCAATTGTTCCAGAGCCTAATATAGCTATGGAATCTTTTCTTGTCGTAGAGATTCGATTTATAACGTGAATTCCTACAGCTAACGGTTCAATAAGTGTACCGATTTCGTAAGGAACATCATCCGCTAATTTGTACACCATATGTTCTGGTGCATTAAAATACTCACTAAATGTCCCAATCCACTCCGGTGTCCCTGGAACATTTTTGTATAGACATAAATTAATTAAATCGTTATCGCAATATTCACAGGCACCACAACCAACATGTGGTTCAACCGTTACACGATCGCCCACCTGGACGGACGTCACTTTATTACCTATTTCCACTACTTCCCCAGCAACCTCATGTCCGAGAACCGCCGGTAATTTACGAAAGGCATGTGTCCCTTTAAATAAGTGTAAATCTGATCCACATACGCCCACTGTTTTCACTTTGATTAATACATCGTGATCATGTACCGCTGGTTTATCTACATCTTGAATTTCAACGGTCTCTTTTTCTACGACAACTGCTGCTTTCAAATCAATCCCTCTTTTCATGATGTAACATTTGTCCTAATTAAATTTTAAACACTTTGATGGATACTCGTCAATCTTTTTTCCTCTAAAAGTGTTTTATTTTGAAACTATAATTAATATTTTTGTATATATTTCGTCATTTTTATACATTTATGATCAGTATTTAACTTTTCTAAATGATATGCTAAAATAATGTATGAATATGAAACAGTATAGGGGATGTGAAGATGAAACTGAAAGCATTAGTTATTGCACCATACGATGGGTTGAAAGACTCAGTTAATATGGTTTCATCCAAAATGACAAATATTGAAACAGATGTATATGTCGGCGATATGAAAGATGGAGTCAAAATTGTGCAGGAACAAAATATGGAAAAATACGATGTCATCATATCCCGAGCAGGTACGGCAGATTTAATTAGAGATTATACGAACTTACCGGTAATCGATATTAAACTATCTGTCTTAGATATGATGCGTGCTATCAAACTAGCCCAAAATTATACGGGGAAATTTGGGGTCGTCGGGTATAAAAGTATTACAGAGCAAGCTAAGACGATTCGACAATTATATGACTTTCAATTTGACGTCTTAACATTTGATGCGATTAAAAATATTGATAAATGTCTTTCGGAAATGAAAAAGCGAGGAGTTACATTAATTGTGGGTGACGTTATTACGACGAAACATGCAAAGATGATGGGATTTGATACTATTCTGCTCACTTCTGGCGAGGAAACGATTGAAGCTGCCTTGCATGAAGCCATTGAACTTTATCATACGATTGCAAAAAGGGAGCACGATATCGGACTATTTAAAAGAGTAAATGAATATTCCGACCGTTTCATATTTTCCTATTCCGATAGTAACGAAGTTTACTATACGAACATAACTAAAAAAAACCCATTATACAGTAAATTTCAACAGACATTGCACACATTGCTTCCAAATTTATATGAATCAAAGGAATTAGAGTTCGTTAAAACGAT
Source organism: Pseudogracilibacillus sp. (assembly GCA_035303165.1). Taxonomy (GTDB): domain Bacteria; phylum Bacillota; class Bacilli; order Bacillales; family Amphibacillaceae; genus Pseudogracilibacillus. The sequence goes on along the minus strand of DATGRY010000086.1, from coordinate 1,260 downwards.
CGACGGAGCAGGCTATACCATTACAGGAAAGTTGCTCTCGTATAAAAATAAAACGTACCCTACTTTTTACATTCAAAGAATGCACCGTGCACCGAACATCGAGAAGGAGTTCATTCGATATAATCATCTTGCGGAAATGCCAAATATTCAATTTGAAACTTTTCCATCCCGTAGCGAAAAATTTCAAGAGACGATTGCTAGCGCAAAAAAATATGCTAATACGAACAAAAGCATTTTAATTTTCGGAGATCAATATACTGGAAAAAATCGGCTGGCAAAAGCCATCTATCAACAAAGCCCATATACAGCGAAACCTTTCGTTGAAATGGACGTTCAGCATATGAACCCTTCGCAGTTAGAACAAATATTAACGAACGACGAATCGCCCTTTTTGAATAGTAATTTGACTATTTTCATCAAAAACATACATGATTTATCGTCCCAAAATGAAGTGTTATTTATAAACTATTTTAATAATACGAAAGTGCATAAACGTAATCGATTTATCTTCTCTTCTATCCGAAATACAACAAAAAACAAAACGTCCCTTTTACAGTACATTTGTAACGAAATAGGGGCATTCGTCCTCGACATCCCGAGTTTAAACGAACGTCGAGAAGATATTCCCGGTTATGTTAGCGTATTCTTAAGTGATTTAATTCCGAAATACGGAAAACAAATTCTCGGTTTTAACGAGGATGCAATGAATTTACTCGTTCAATATGACTGGCAATACAATTTAATCCAATTGAAAAATGTTGTTGAAGCACTTATTGTTCATTCTTCCGATTTTTACATTCATAAAGAAACGACAGAAAAAGTGTTACAACAAGTTCAAAAACCAAAGATTTCAACACACACTAATACGATCGACACGAGTAAAACATTGGATGAAATAACTCGAGAAGTTATTCATACTGTGCTCAAAGAAGTAGACTATAACCAAAGTGAAGCAGCCAAACGTTTAGGTGTAAGTCGTAGTACAATATGGCGTTGGCTCAAGTAAATGATCAGATAATCGGAGGCAACTTTACTTATTGTTATAAAAACGGACTCAAAAAGAAAAAGCGTTCCTCAGGCTCAATTGCTCGCTTGAGGACGCTCCTTTTTAATGAAAATCGACAAAATAAATCCGATGAGCGAAATGACTCCAGCGACGAAAAACGACACGTTCACTCCATAAATCATTCCCTCTACCCCTAATGACGGTTTTGCTGCCATCGCCATAATCGTAACTAAAAGTGCCGTTCCAATCGCTCC
>DATGRY010000085.1:0-7858 GCA_035303165.1 Pseudogracilibacillus sp. | reverse complement strand
GCTCCGCTTTTGCTCATAAAATCGTTGTTCATCAAAAACGATGTCTACTTTTCATTTGATTTTACCCCAACCCCACAAGTGAACTTATGTATACACTAAAAGTTTACGTCAATACCGTCCTACACACAGACGGAATGCCATCAAAGAAAAGTTTTGTGACGCGAAATATATACTTTTTCCGTTTTCTTTACTAAGAAACTATCATTTAAAAAAGTTTACGAATCGTTTACATACATGTAACCTTCAGAACGTATACTTACATGTAAATAAATCGTTTGTTTGGCAACTTACTAGTTTTTATCAGAGACGGCTTGACGAAGGTAGCTACGTGCTAAATGGACACACGTCATAAAAGGTAGGTGTTTTTTATAAGGAGTTGAAAGTGTACGTTAAACCGAATGAATAAATCAATAAGGAGGAGATTACATGTCGGAAAATAAAACGAATATGTCGACGATGGCTCTCGTTACAAAAACGATGCCGTTTATTATTGCACGAATTTTAACGTATGTTATTTTCGCTGTGATCGCGTTCGTTTTTCTCGGAATTATGGTCGGAATCGGCTTTTTACTTTTAAAAATGTTCGGTGAAAGTGCTGGTGCCTTTATCGTCGTCATGCTTATCGCACTGTTAGTTCTTTACGGTGGATTACGTTTCGTCGAGCGGTATTTTCTTTATATGGTAAAACTGGGGCACGTATCTGTCATCGTCCAATTGCTCGATAAAGGAAAAGTGCCTGATGGAAAAGGAATGGTAGCTTACGGGAAAGATAGTGTCGTAGAAAACTTTGGTGCATCGAACGTCGCCTTTCTCGTCGACAGTATGGTTCATGCCGCTGTAAGACAAATTCAACGCTGGATTATGCGTATTGGGGAAATGTTTCGTTTCATTCCCGGTTCACAATATGTTATGGGCATTATAAGCGCGATTATGTCTGTAAGTTTAAACTATATCGATGAAGCAGTCATGAGCTACGTCTTTTTACAAAAAAGTAAACAAAAAGAAGAGTCGGTCTGGAAGTCAGCGAGCGATGGTGTGACATTATATGCACAAAGCTGGAAAGGTGTCCTTAAAACAGCCGCAATCGCAGTCGTTTTTATTTACGTCTTTACGATCGTCGTTTTCTTAGTACTCGCCTTTCCACTTATGTTCGTATCGAAAATTATTGCTGGTGATACCGAAGGACTCGGGTTTTTCCTCGGCTTTTTGGCGCTTCTCGGTGCGTGGATTTTAACCGTATTAATTAAGCGTGCGCTCATCGACCCTGTTGTTACTGTCATGATGGTACGTTCCTATCAAATGAGCATTCGTACGTTAGAGCCAGCAATCGACTTACAACAAAAATTATTAGGTGTATCGTCAAACTTCAGAAAGCTCTTTAATAAAGCGAAAGACGATGTCGCCGATGAAGTACCGCCAAACGTTGCAAAATAGCGTGCACAAATCATAACTGGAAAACTGCATAAAAACGAAAAGCGAGTCACAACGATGTTTGTTTATCGCGTGACTCGTTTTTTTTACGACTGTTTTGCCTCGAACATATAGCCGAACCCACGTACCGTCTTAATATATTGCGGTTTACTAGGGTCTTTTTCTAATTTTCTTCGTAGCCGGCTTACGTGAACTTTCACGGTACTTAAATCACTCGCCCCATCGAAACTCCAAACGTGATCGTACAACTGTTCATGACTCCATACTTGATTCGGATTCGTTGCAAAATGAACGAGCAACTCCATTTCTTTAATCGATAACGGAACTTCTTTTCCGTTTACGTAACACGTATACGTATTTAAATGAATTTCTAAGTCTCCGAACGTTAATACGTCATCATAAAGCATGGCATCCGTTTGGTAACGCCGCAATACCGCTTTAATACGCGCCTCGAGTTCAATAAACTTAAACGGTTTCGTTACGTAGTCATCACCACCGAGCTCAAAACATTTAATTTTGTCCATCGTTCGCCTACGAACACTCATGAAAATGATCGGTACATTTAACGTTTCACGAATTTTTTTACAAATCGCAAATCCATCTTCTCCGGGAAGTTCGATGTCGAGTAAAATTAAATCGGGCGGTGACTGCTTTATTTGTTCAAACGCTTCTTCTCCATGTCCAACTGCATGTACCCGATATCCACGGGACAACAAATATTTTTGTGTCAATTCCCGAATGCCGACATCATCTTCCACGATTAATATTTGGTTACTATTCATCTTTTCACCCTCTAAATAGTTTATATTTTCCAATCAAAACGAGTGTAAATAAAATGTAGCTTTTGTTAGAAGTAATGACGGAATATATGATTGCAGTAAATGGAGGCTACCGAAATAGGTCATGACGGAAAACTTCATCACACCCGTCTATTCAAAAGAAAATGATGACATAAAGCCACTAAAGTTAGTTAAGTTTATTATACAACTCCAAGGTAAAAACTAGGTTAACGGCGAAAAATTATTTACGACATTTGCCACTACCGGTGCTAGAAAGAGGGTGAACTTATATGTAATAACCGATTGCAGCAAACAAGAAACTAACGATGATCGAACTTATAATGTATAGCAGCGCTTTACGGACTTGCTTTTTCTCGACGAGGACAACTACTTCGTAGCTAAACGTAGAAAACGTCGTAAATGCACCACAAAAGCCAATTCCCCAAAATGCCCATACGAAACTTGAAATATGACCAACAATGAATGCACGCGCTAATATGCCGAGAAGCAACGAACCGATCACATTCACGACAAACGTATGGAGTGGAAAGTTACGTTTTTTCTTCTGGAATAAAAGACTAATGCCGTATCTTAAGGCAGCCCCTAGTGAGCCACCGAACCCGATTGAAAAAAGCATATTATGAACTCCTTACACGTTTCGTTATCACTTTTATACCAATATATGCACTAACAATCGATAACAATGGCGTACCGAGCACGTAAAAAAATGCTTGCATGAATTGCCCACTTTCCAGAAGAAGTAATGCATCGATGGAAAACGTTGAAAACGTCGTAAATGACCCGAGAAAGCCAATACCGAACAGCCGCTCTACGATGCCGTTACGAGAACGTTTTTTATCGACGTAGGCAAAGAGAACCCCAAGTAAAAAAGATCCGGCTACATTCGTAAGCAACGTAGCGACAGGGAAAGTTGTCGTTATGAAGAGAGTATCGACTATATATCGGCTAATCGCTCCGGCAAAGCCTCCGAGCATGACGTACAATAGATGCATGAATGTCACCAACAGTTTCTTTATATTTATTATTACTAGTTTATCATAACTGTAACATGTAAGTTTCATGTAATGGGGGTATTTAACTGTTAATTGGTCATGCACTATCATATCGGTGAGGAGCCAATGTGGAAACTTCAACTGTACGCTATCGTTGAAGTCTATTCTTATGTGCGGGTCTGTTCAGCTTTTATAAAACAGCGAACGGAAAAGTTGTTATGTTCCGATGATATGTTACACGGGTAGTCTGTAGGTGTTTAAAATGGAAAAACGTGCCGCGTGAACGACACGTTAAAGAAGAGGAACGTATTTAACGTATACGATCTATGTTAAGAGGCGTCTGTTTTCGAGTCCTCGTCGTCTTCTTCTGCAATCGATTCCCAATAATGTGCATTTTTAATGTTTAGTTTGCGAGGGTTGAATGTTAACTTACCGCCGAGTTTAATTTGTTCCTCGTAGTCGCGGAGGACGCGCATGACCGGACGATATAGTAAGACGAGTGCAATCATATTCATCCACGTCATAATTCCTAAACTTAAATCTGCCATAATCCATGCGGCGTTTGACGTTCCGAAGCACGTAACGAATACGGCAATGAGCATAACTGCTTTCATAATATGAAGCGGCACGTCACTTTCGCGATCGCGTAAAGTCATTTTAGTGTTGCCTACCAAACGTAGTTACCACTACAGTTTTCTATAAATACATTGTTGTGTACTCTACTACGCGCTTTTCCCCCGCAGCTTCTCGTAAAACCGTTCTACATCGGTTACGATAGCAGTTTTTCAGATCGTTTCTCTCAAATATTAAAATAAAAGATCATTAAAGTTCCCTGCGACTACTTTCTATACATACGAGGCGCACTTAGGGCGAAAAAGAACGAAATGATAAATTTCTGTGAAATGCGCTAATAAAAAGGGGTCCAAGGTGCAAAAATATGATAAAATAAGCAAGTGTATTACGTTAAATAATTGCTTTCATCTAATGAGGAGGTACATGAAGATGAGTAAAGTGACTGTCGGACAGTACGAACTGACGAAAAAGCAAGTCCAACTATTGCTGTCACAACTAAAAACAGAACGAGTACGTAACAGCGAAGATTTGCAACGTTATTTAAAAAATTACGAATATATGGATGATCCATCACGACGTTGCCATTTACTTATTAGTCCGACAGATAAAAAGGAAAGTTTTGCGTTACCTTACGATGAAACGTAAGTTTTTCAATATGTGCAAAAGTAAAAGAGGTGGAAATATTGAAACGATTATTCACATTTTTTGCGCTCGTAAGTTTGTTTATTGTAGGCGCTTGTGCGGGCGCGGGAAGTGACGACATAAATATAAAAGAACTCGTCCATGCATATTCTATTGGCGATCACGCAGATGGCGTTTCAGCATCGATTACGTCACACGAGTTAGTCGTTTCCCAGGATGGAAAAGAGACGACATATGATTTACCGGAAGACAAATTTTTCGTCTCGATCGCACCGTATGAATCACAAACACATGACTGACATAACCATAGCTTGACAGGTTGTCAAGGTGAATTAGTTGAGGAAACAGTCCATGTATATATCGAGAATGAAGCGGGAGAAGCGATCGTCGATGAAGAAATGACGACGATGCAAAATGGATTTATTGACTTATGGTTACCACGCGAACAGACGTTTACCGTCCGCATAACGACGGAAGATAAACAAGTGGAGCAGCAAATATCGACGTATGCAAATGATGCAACGTGTGTTACGACGATGCAATTACGATAAAGTTTTTGAGAACGGAAAATGATAGAATGATATGCGTCTTGTATGTATATCATTCTTTTTTTATAGACCTTTAGTACGAACGTACAGTTTTGAAAAACTGTATTACAACCTCGTTATAAAACCTTTATTAAATATAGGAAACTCCATTTGGGGCAAAATGTCTACTGTCGAATGACTTAAAAAACAACTTTTTTCACCGTACGTTTCTTATTCCATATACTTTTCCTCATAAACGGATGATGAAACTTATATCATTGCGGAGCAAAAACAATTAGAGCAAAGGTCCTAATAATGGTATAATTAATAATTAGACAACGAGAAAAATGAGGAATAAATATGCAAAAGCGCCGGGGAATTAGACTCCAATTACTCTCAGTGTGATCATTTTCTTTACAATTATCTTCACAGTTTTCATTAGTTGGGTCATATCTGTTAATGCTTACAAAAAAATATTAACGGAAAACTAAATGAAAAGTAATCGTACATATGTTGAAAAGATGTCTACCATTACTGACCATTACCTAGAGCACATGTTGCAAAACATCATTGTTCTTGCGAATTTAGCTGGTGGACATACGTTAAATCAGACGGATTTTGAAGAATGGTTCGGACCGAATCAAGAAAGCTTTAACTCTATCTTTGTAACGGATGCAAATGGTGTGATCGATAAGATGACACCGGAGGATGTGAGATTCAAAGATGGAGAGACGGTCTCTCCGGGTTTAAAAATAACGATACCAACGTTTAGAGACGTGTTAGAACAAAAAGAACCAGTTATTTCCGAACCGTACAGAGCGACGAGTGGACAACTTATTACGCTTATTTCCGCACCGAACTTCGATAGTAGAACGGGAGAATTCCGTGGAGTGATCGCAGTACGATCCATATGAAAAGTGAAAACGTCCTCAATTATTTATTAAGTGATTATATAAAAGATGAAGAAACATACGTATACGTCGTCGATAAAACTGGAAAACTAATCTACCATCCGGATAGAACTCGGCTCAGTGAAGATGTATCGGAAAATGAAGTTGTGCAACAGTTATTACAAGGTAAGAGTGGTTCTTAAGCCGGCATCAATACAGAAGGAAAAGAGTTTTTAGCAAGTTATGCGTACGTACCGGTAGCTTCATGGGGAGTTGTATCGCAAACGTCGATGGCAAAATTGACAGAGCCACTATCATCTCTTTTATGGCGTATCGTCACACTTTCTATCCCTTTTATTATCGTCATCTTAATATTTAGTGCAGTAATCGTTACGACGATAACGAAACCGATTAAAACACTCGCAACAATTTCGATAACATGGCGACATCGAGTGGTGCAACAGAAAGAATAAAGTTACCGAACATTCGCACGTCTATTTTTAAAATACGCCAACTATACAATCAAGTGAGCAATCATTTACGTATATTGCAAAGACGGGCGTACATCGATGGCTTAACAGGAATTCAAACCGTCGCTCCTTTGATGAAACGATCGAGACGTTGTTAAGATGTGGAGAACCTTTTTCACTAATTATCGCGGATATAGATTTTTTCAAAAAGGTGAACGATACGTACGGTCATGCGGTAGGCGATGAAGTGTTACGATATTTAGCCCAAGAAATGGAAACGTCATTTTGCGATAGTAGTATTTGTTTCCGCTATGGTGGGGAGGAGTTCGTTATTTTACTGCAACAGACGACCGAGGAAGAAGCGTATGAGAAAGCGGAAGCATTTCGTCGCAAAATTGATACAACGAACAGCCCAAGTGGTGAGCCGATTACGATCTCATTCGGTATTACGTCTTATCACGCTGACGATCGCGTTGCCAGTGAAATCGTCCATCGGGCAGACGAAGCGCTTTATGAAGCAAAACAGACAGGTCGAAATAAAACTGTTATGTATAATAGTGAGTTAACATCGCTACAGTGATAGATGAATTGATCTTCATCGCGATATGAGAAAACTTCTATGAACTTATCGGTGATGAACGTCACTTTCATTGAGATAACGACCGTTCATTTGTACAATGAAATGTATGTGATGATTTGTACTAAAGGAGGAACGGCTCATGGCAAGCGAACGTTATGATAAAGGAATGAAGAAATTAGAGGAACTCATTTTAAAAGAGGGCGACAGTCCGACAGGTCATATGGACATTGGCGAAGGGTTTAACGATATTGCACCAGATTTGCAAAAGTACGTCGTCGAATTCGCTTTCGGGGACATTTATGCTCGCCCGGGAATTAGTAATAAACAGAAAGTGTTAACGACGATTTCCGCTCTCGTCGCCCAAGGAACACCGCAAATTGGAATGCACGTAAAAACGGGCTTAGCCGTCGGTTTAACGCCAGAAGAAATCGTCGGCTGCATCATGCATTTGATTCCGTACTGTGGCTTCCCACGTGCATTGAACGCATTAAAGGCCGCGCAAGAAGTGTTTAAGGAACAAGGAATTAAAGTCGATACATCGGCGGTAGAGAATCTGTAACAAATGAACGCTCTTTTTGCTTCTTAACGAGCAGAAAGAGCGTTTTTATCGCTTTAAATGGAAATTAAGGGAAATATGCGGAGGTTCGTCTGCTTTGGCAGGTTTTCCGAAAGTTCGTCCGCCAAGGTGGGTTTACCCGGACAATATTGGTGGATTTCTTGAAAGTTCGTCCGCCAAGGTGGATCTAGCCGGACAATATTGGCGGGTTTTCCGAAAGTTCGTCCGCCAAGGTGGGTTTACCCGGACAATATTGGTGGATTTCCCGAAAGTTCGTCCGCTAAGGTGGGTTTACCCGGACAATTTTGGCAGGTTTTCCGAAAGTTAGTCCGCTAAGGCGGGCTTACCCGGACAATTTTGGCAGGTTTTCCGAAAGTTCGTCCGCCAAGGTCGTTCT
>DATGRY010000084.1:0-2341 GCA_035303165.1 Pseudogracilibacillus sp. | reverse complement strand
ATCAACCGGTTTATTAAAAATGGTACGATTATTGCCCTGTTTCTAATTGCCGTTTTATTGTTTAACGTGCCATTGCTTCTCGGATTGATCATCATGCTCGTTTTATTTATTTTATTAGATAAAAAAACGTATACAAAAAAGCGTCTAATTATATATGGAGTGATCTTTATAGGCATGCTTTTTTTATTGTTTAATTTTCTTATAGCAAACCCGAAAAAAATTCTTACACACTTAGCGAACAATCCTGATACTACTTCTTTATATATCGCTATAAATGGAGAAGAAAAAGTAACGTATGAAGCCGATACACCGCGTCCTTTAGCGAGTGTCGTTAAAATTGCCATCGCTTTAGAATATGCTCATCAAAGAGAAACTGGCAAGATTACAGAAGAACAACAAGTTTCCCTAGATGAACTAGAACGTTATTATATTAAACATACAGACGGTGGAGCCCATGAAGCGTGGCTCGACTCGGTAGCGGAAAATAAGCAAGTTAAGCATGACCATGTATCTTTACATACGGTAGCGGAAGGGATGATAACGTATAGCTCCAATGCAAATACGGATTATTTAATCGATTTGCTCGGAGTCGATAACATAAATGAGCGTATCGATGAATTAAATTTCATAGATCACGACGCCGTCTATCCCTTAGTCGGTTCTTTACTATTGAATCAACAGTATAAAGATGCAAAAGAGCTCGATAAGCTATCAGCTTTATCTGATGAGGCTTATGCCCAGCAAGCGTTCCAAATAAGTGAAGAGGTGAAACAGCAAACTGCCGGTACTCCTAAGGACATCGATTTAACGATTAAAGAACAACGTATTTGGTCTGATCGGCTCCCGAAAGCATCTGCAAAAACTTACGGAAATCTTTTACATAAAATCGCGACGGACACGTTGCCGATGGAAGGGACACCAATTGTGAAACAACTGTTAGAATGGCCAATGGAAAAAGTCCCGGAAAATAAGGAGCTTTATCGTGCGGTTGGCGCTAAAGGTGGCTCTACAGCTTACATATTAAATCAAGCGATGTATATCGAAACGAAAGACGATAATTTATACGAAGTAGTTCTGTTCATGGATGACCTTTCCCTATGGCAATCTTTTTTACTGCAAAGACATATAAATGCGTTTATCGTAGAAGTCGTTAACGATGAAAGCTTTCTGATGGAAGTGATGAATGTATTGGAATAAATGGATGATACATGGCGACCGAATCCAACCGTAAATAATCCGATTAAAATGAGCAGGTGACATAATGATTGAACATTCGATTGTATTAAAAGGGATGAAAGAGAATAATTTAAAAAATATCGATCTGACGATTCCGAAAGGAAAAATTGTCGTATTCACTGGGGTTTCAGGGTCGGGAAAGAGCTCTGTCGTCTTCGATACGATTGCGACAGAGAGTAATCGACAAATGACATTAAACTACTCGCAATACGTGCGTAATCAAATGCCCCGGTATGAACGTCCGGATGTCGACGTCATTCAAAACATAAGCCCTGTCGTCGTGATGGAACAGAAAGCGGTCCGGCCTCACACTCGTTCTACCGTAGGAACGTACATGGACCTTCATCCGCTACTTCGTTTACTTTTTTCTCGAATCGGCAAACCACAGATTGAATCAGCATTAGACTTTTCTAGCCAAAGTTCTTTCGGTAAATGCCCGATGTGTAACGGTTATGGAACGGTCATTACCCCAGATATCGACAAATTAATCGATTTTAATAAGTCGTTACGGGATCATGCTGTACAATTTAAACCGTTATCTCCTTCAGGATGGCAAGGAAGATGGATGATTACAGGAGGGCTATTTGACCCGGATAAAAAAATAAAAGATTATACAAAAGAGGAAAAGAAGTTGTTCATCGACGGTCCACCACCAGGTGAGAAGGTTTTTGCTCCTTTTCATACGAAACACGGCCCGCAACCACATGAATGGGATGGGCTAATCCCTCGTTTTAAAAGACTTTATATTCATCGGGACATTTCTAAACTAAAACAAGTATCCGAACAAGATGTGTTAGCGATGACGACGCAAACAGCATGTTCAACGTGTGTAGGTTCAGGTTTAAACCCGGAAGTATTAGCGAGTAAAATTAATGGTCTAAATATTGCACAGTTCGACCGCTTGGAATTAACCGCTTTACGCAAAGCGCTACAACGAATCGATGATGCATTAGGGAAAAAGATAGCCGAGCAAATGATTCCATCGATCGAACAGTTAATCGAACTCGGTTTAGGTTACATTAGTTTATCCCGGAAAATGGGCACGTTATCCGGGGGTGAAGCACAACGGGTAAAAATTGCCCGCCATTTAGGGAGTAGTTTAAAC
>DATGRY010000083.1:0-10786 GCA_035303165.1 Pseudogracilibacillus sp. | reverse complement strand
AGAATATGAAACACTGAAGTGATTTTTCCAAAGCTGTTTCAAAACCGCCAAGAATATGAAACACGAAAGCGATTTTTCCCAAAACTGTTTCAAAACCGCCAAGAGTATGAAACACTGAAGTGATTTTTTCCAAAGCTGTTTCAAAACCGCCAAGAATATGAAATACGAAAGCGGTTTTTCCCAAAGCTGTTTCAAAACCGCCAGGAGTATGAAACACTAAAGCGACTTTTCCCAAAGCTGTTTCAGAACCGCCGAGAGTATGAAACAGTAAAGCGATTTTCTCCAAAACTGTATAGGGTCCACCACGAAGAAATGAGAAACATAACTGCGCTTTTACGCGAAGCTAGTGCAAGTTTTATATCTTAGATAGCTTTCAACAATGGAAATGCAAGTTTTTTATTACGGACTTTTTACATTACCCAAAAGAGGAAGGGGGCTATTTTATGGGAAAGAAAGATTATGTGCGTGCAGCTGATGCACTCGTATCATGTTTAAAGACTGCTGAAGTGGAACACGTTTTTTGTGTACCTGGTGAAAGCTACTTAGCAGTGTTAGACGCATTATACGAGGAGTCCGCGATCGAATTAATTACGACGCGACATGAAAGTGGAGCTGCATTTATGGCGGAGGCGTATGCGAAAAATACGTTAAAAACTGGCGTTGTCTTTGCAACACGTGGTGTTGGGGCGACAAATTTATCGATTGGTGTACATACGGCAATGCAAGATTCGACACCGTTAGTCGTTTTTTTAGGTCAAGTTCACCGTTCATGTAAAGATCGTGAAAGTTTTCAAGAAATTGACCTAGTGCAGTTTTTTCAACCGATTACGAAATGGGCAGTTGAAATTACGGATGCAAATCGCACGTATGAGCTCGTTATGCGCGCGTTTCGCATTGCACAAACTGGTAGACCAGGGCCTGTCGTCGTTTCGTTACCAGAAGATATGCTCGTCGATTTATGTAAGAAAAAACATCCGCTCCCAATCGAAAAACTAGCACCGTCTATATCTGATGCGGATGTCGCAATAGTAGCTTCCATGTTGCAACGTGCGAACCGTCCATTACTCATTTGTGGCGGTGGGATAAAACGAGCACGTGCAGAAAAAGAGTTACTCGCATTAAGTGAAAAATTTGCTCTACCTATGTTCGTATCGTTTCGGCGACATGACATTTTTCCTCACGATCATCCTCACTATCTCGGTCACTTAGGGCTTGATGCGACGGAATCGATGCAGAAAGCAGTTGCAGAAGCGGATACGATTATCGCGATAGGAACGAGATTTTCAGAAATTACTTCCCAAAATTATACTCTCATAAAAGAACATCATAAGTTAATTCATATTGATATTGAACCAACGACAATTGGCAAAGTATACGAGCCACAACTCGGTATCGTGGCGGATGCAAAAGAAGCATTGCGAAGTCTTGCTGAGATGGATGTAAGTGTGTCGTGGCGCGGTTGGGCAACAGCGTACCGCCAGCATTATGAAAGCGAAAATGTACTCACAAGTCCGAATGAAGAGAACATATATGAACAAATTATTCATTCGTTACAAGGGCAACTAACAGATGATTATATGATTACGAACGATGCGGGGAACTTTGCAAGTTGGTTGCACAAATATTTTCCGTTTACAAAACCTCATACGTACGTCGGACCGACATCCGGCGCAATGGGATATGGCTTACCGGCTGCGATCGGAGCAAAACTAGCTTATCCTCATAAAATGGTCGTCAATTTGGCTGGTGATGGTGGGTTTATGATGACGGTGCAAGAGTTAGAAACAGCTGTCCGTTATCGTCTTCCGCTCATTTGTATCGTCTTTAATAACGACATGTACGGAACGATACGTATGCATCAAGAAATGCACTACCCTGAACGTGTAGTCGGTACCGATCTCGGTGGCGTATCGTTTGCAAAGCTTGCGGAAAGTTGCGGTGCAAAAGGGTATACAGTCACGACGATCGAACAATTTAACGAAGCGTTTAAACGATGTATCGAATCAACGGACGTTGCCGTGATCGATGTGAAGGTAGAGAAACGTTACATTTCCACATCAGGGACGATCGAACAAATAAAAGGAAAGAAGAAAAATTAAAGGAGGAATGTGCGATGAAACATTCATTTTTAGACGTCGCTACGTTAAAACATTTTATCGGTGGAACATATGTAGAGGGAGAAAAGCATTGTAATGTGACGAACCCGGCAAACGGGAAAACGGTTGTACAAGTGCCACTAGGAACAGAAGAGTTCGTCGATGAGGCTGTTCAACACGCAAAGCGAGCGCAAAAAGAATGGAGTCTCGTACCAGCTCCGCAACGGGCGGAAGTTTTATATGAAGTAGGTCGGATTATGAAAGAGAAAAAAGAACACCTCGCTCGGCTTTTGACGCTAGAAAATGGGAAAGTGCTCGAAGAAGCACGTGGGGAAGTGCAAGAAGGGATCGACATGGCGTTTTATATGGCAGGAGAAGGAAGGCGCCTGTTCGGTCAGACGACGAATGCGGAATTAAAGGATAAATTTGCGATGAGTGTCCGAGCACCGATCGGTGTCGTCGGTATTATTACACCATGGAATTTTCCAATAGCAATCGCAACGTGGAAGTCGTTTCCAGCAATTGTTGCAGGGAATGCGGTCGTTTGGAAACCAGCGACGGAAACACCGATTATGGCACATGAACTCGTGAAAATATTTGAAGAAGCAGGGCTACCGAAAGGGGTAATGAATGTCGTCTACGGTACGGGTAGTACTGTCGGGAATGCGCTCGTGCACCATAAGGACGTTCGCGTCATTTCCTTTACTGGTTCGAACGAAGTTGGTAGTCAAATTGCAAGTGATTGCGGGAAACAGTTGAAAAAAGTGTCGTTAGAACTCGGTGGAAAAAATGCAGTCATCGTCATGGATGATGCCGATTTAGACCTTGCTGTAGAGGGGATTATTTGGAGTGCATACGGTACGAGTGGGCAACGTTGTACGGCATGTAGTCGTGTGATCGTACACGAAGATGTAAAGGAAGAAGTAGAAAAACGTATATTAGAGGGAATCGAGACGTTAACGATCGGGGATGGACTCGATGAAAACATGAAAATGGGTCCGATCATTAACGAAGCTGGATTGGAAAAAATTGAATCGTATATTGAAATTGGTAAAGAAGAAGGAGCAAAGCTACTAGCCGGGGGAACACGCTTAACAGACGGGGCATTAACAGAAGGATATTATTTCGCTCCGACGTTATTTACCGACGTGACGAACGAGATGCGTATTGCACAGGAAGAAATTTTTGGTCCAGTTATTTCTCTCATCCCAGTGAAGTCTTTCGAAGAGGCAATCGAAGTAAACAATAGTGTAACGTACGGGTTATCGAGTTCTATTTTCACAAAAGACGTCAACAAAGTGTTTAAAGCGCAACGTGATTTAGATACAGGTATCGTCTATGTAAATGCTGGAACGACAGGTGCAGAAATTCATTTACCATTCGGTGGAACGAAAGGAACTGGAAACGGACATCGTGATTCAGGAGTTCAAGCGCTCGATGTCTTTACAGAGTGGAAGGCCATCTATGTTGATTACAGTGGAAAACTGCAACGTGCTCAAATCGATATTGAATAATTTTTTCACGAACTAAACTAAATCGCAATACGATACTAGTACATGTTCGAAAAAGGAGTGTAGCGTATGAAAGTAGGTGTTCTCGGTGCAGGATTAATGGGAACGGAGGCGGCAAGGGATTTACTATTAAGTGATGGTGTAACGAGTGTTTCTTTAGCTGACGTATGTGATGAGAAGTTAAACGAAGCAAAAAATAAATTAACAAATGATAAATTAACGACACAGGCTATCGATGCAACAGATGATCTAGCACTTAAACGTTTTATCGAAAGACACGACGTCATCATTAACGCACTTTTTTACA
This sequence comes from Pseudogracilibacillus sp., assembly GCA_035303165.1. Classification (GTDB taxonomy): domain Bacteria; phylum Bacillota; class Bacilli; order Bacillales; family Amphibacillaceae; genus Pseudogracilibacillus. The sequence continues at coordinate 6,872 of DATGRY010000083.1, read as the reverse complement.
CATTTAATAAAAAAGTAGCGCAACTAGCGATCGAAAATGGTGTGCATGCAGTCGATTTAGGTGGGCATATCGACAATATTACAGACGAAGTATTAACACTTCACGATGAAGCAGAAGAAAACGATGTGACGATCATTCCCGATCTCGGTGTTGCACCTGGCATGAGTAATATTTTAGCCGGGTACGGTGCGAGCCAATTAGATGAAGTGCATGCTTTTAAATTATACGTAGGCGGTATTCCAGCACATCCGGAACCACCGTTACAATATAAACATGTCTTTTCCTTAGAAGGAGTGCTCGATCATTATACGAATCCATCCGTCATCATTCGCGATGGAAAGTTGACCGAAGTGCCGTCGTTATCAGAGATCGAACAACTACATTTTGATGAGTTTGGTACGTTAGAAGCGTTTCACACTTCCGGTGGGACGTCGACGCTTCTACATTCATTTCCGAACGTACAGACGTTAGAATATAAAACGATTCGTTATCCTGGTCATGCCGAAAAATTCCAATTGCTCGTCGATTTACAATTGACGAAGAAAAACTTTTACGTCGATGTAGAAGGTATGAAAGTAAGTCCGCGAAAAGTGTTATTAAAAGTACTCGATCCTATGTTAGAACTTGGTGAGGAAAAAGACGCTGTACTCGTCCGTGTATTAGTGACTGGTAAAAAAGACGGCAAAGAGAAAACGTGCGCATATGAAATGACGACGTATAAAGATATGGAACGGCAAATTACGGCGATGGCGCGGGCGACGGCGACGACGATTTCTGTCGTTGCGCAAATGATCGGCAATCAAACGATTAAAAAACGAGGTGTTCTTCCTCCGGAGCAAATTGTTCCAGGAAAACAGTATATCGAACAGATGAAAAAACGACACATTTTTATAGAACAATCGGTCATCGAATGAATAGATGTTTCGTTTACGTGAAAGGGGTGGAGCGGGATTGAACCAAAGTGTGTTACGAGCGATCGCTATTTTAGAGTTATTCGTCGAACATAAAGAACTATCATTGCAACAAATTACGGATAAAACGAAGTTACCGAAGCCGACTGCATATCGACTCCTTTCCACGTTGACGTCAAAAGGACTGTTATATAAAGTGAAAGAACATGTACATGATAGTCGCTATCGCCTCGGTACAAAATTGTTACAACTCGGTCATTTAGTTGCAGAGCGAATCGAATTACGGGAAATTGCTTTACCGTATATGGAACAGTTAGCTGCATCGATTAATGAAGTCGTCCATCTCGTCATTCCGAACAATGAAGAAGCGACATATATCGAAAAAGTAAATAGTACGCGGGCACTTAGTTTACAAACAAAAATTGGTCGGAACATTCCGTTATACATCGGTTCGGGTCCGAAAATGTTGTTAGCTTTTTTACCAGTTGCACAGCAGGAGCGCATTTTAAATAAAAGAGAGCTTTTGACACTAACAAATAGACGAATTGATAGAGAGAAATTATTGCAAGAACTTAAGGAAATTCGATCAGAACATTTTTCCATGAGTGTCGAAGAGCAAGATCCAGATACGACAGGAATTTCGTTTCCGATTTTCAATTATGAAGCGGATGTCGTCGGAGCAATGGCTATTAGTGGACTTTCGAGCCGTTTCACCGGTGAAAAACTGACACGCATGATCGAACACGGACGAAAAACAGCAGAGGAAATATCAAAACAATTAGGGCATGGGGGGTAGAGTGATGCGAAATACTGTTTTTATCGCCGGACATTCTCGACTTCCATCCGGAATGGCAGCCCGAAGTATGTACGAAACGTTAACGATTACGGCTGAAATCGATAAAAAGTATGCCGTCGTCGTTTCGACGAGTTGTACGTTAGCGACTGATCATGCACGCCAATTTCTCGAACAAATTTTAATCGGCTACAGCTTGCAAGATGGAATCGTTCCGTTAATAGAAAAGGTAGAAACACATTATTTAGGAAAAGCGAAACATGCGATTATGTCGGCGTTACAAGATTTATATAAACAGTATGAAAAACATGAAAGCGTCTCATAAAAAAGGAACCGCCCTTTCTTTTTTACGAAAGGGCGGATGTTTGTTGCTGTTTATTCGATACGTTTATGCAGTTGGATGCGAGCGTTATCTTTCCCAAGCAGGTAACATTTTGTTCAGTCGTTTATCTTGGCGGTAACCTAACACGTATTCGGCTTGCATAATCGTATGAATTTCACGAGTTCCCTCGTAAATGACGGGCGCTTTCGAGTTACGTAAATAACGTTCAACTGGATATTCATCGGAATAACCGTATGCACCGTGAATTTGGACGGCATCATCGGCAGCTTTATTCGCAAAATCACACGCTTTCCATTTTGCTAAAGACGTCTCACGTGTGTTCCGTTTTCCGGCGTTTTTCAATTCGCCCGCACGGTAGACGAGCAGACGACTCATTTGTAATCCGGCCTCCATTTCCGCAATCATTTGCTGAACGAGTTGATGTTTGCCGATCGGTTTCCCGAACGTTTCTCGTTCGTGGCAGTACGCAATTGATGCTTCCATACAAGCCATAATAAGTCCGACCGCGCCAGCGGCGACGGTGAAGCGACCGTTATCGAGTGCAGACATCGCAATTTTAAACCCTTCGCCCTCTTCACCGAGCAAGTTTTCTTGCGGTACTTTTACATTGTCGAAAAAGATTTCTCCTGTATTCCCAGCGCGAATGCCGAGCTTCCCTTTTATCGCTTTAGAGGAGAAACCTTCCCACTCTCGTTCGACGATAAAGGCGGAAATACCGTGATGTTTTTTCGTATTATCCGTATACGCAAAGACGAGAAATGTATCGGCAATATCACAGAGAGAAATCCACGTTTTTTGTCCGTTTAATATATAATAATCTCCCTCTTTTTTCGCAGTCGCTTGCATGCTAGCCACATCTGATCCAGCTGCAGGCTCCGTTAATCCGAAAGCACCGATTCGTTCTCCCTTTGCAAGCGGAACTAAGTATCGTTCCTTTTGTTCTTCTGTTCCCCATTGTAAAATCGTCATACTATTTAATCCTGTATGGACGGAGACAGCTGTACGAAAGGCAGTATCGCCACGTTCTAACTCTTCACAAACGATTGCAAGCGAATTGTAATCCATCCCACTGCCACCATATTTTTCAGGAATACAGACGCCCATTAATCCGAGTTCCGCTAGTCGATCCATCATACGTGGATCGAATTTTCCTTCGCGATCCCACGTAGCGATATGTGGCATAATTTCTTCATCGACAAATTGACGCACCGTTTTTCGTAACATTTGTTGTTCTTCTGTAAATGAAAAATCCATCTTCATCTCTCCCTATTAATCTCTATTTCATCCAATAAATCATTATGCTCCCCTAATAGTGGTGGATAACGTCGATACGTAACAGGAGTTCGAGAAAACTTCAACGGACTCCCAATCATCTCGATCGTCCCAGCTTGTGGATGGTCTGATGTAATGAACATTTCGCGTGAACGAAGTTGCGGGTCTTCATATACTTCCTGTACGTTTTGAATCGGTCCCGCAGCAATGTGATGTTCATCGCACAACGCTTTCCAATAGGCGGTCGATTTTGTCTGAAATACTGTCTGTAACATGTGCGTTAAAAGCTCACGATTTTCCACTCGTCTTTCATTCGTTATAAAGCGTGCATCGTCCGCCAATTCTTTTTTACCGATCATGTGACAAAGTGTTCTGAACTGGCGATCGTTTCCAACGGCGATGACGATATCACCGTCTTTCGTTTGAAACGTTTGATACGGAACGATATTTGCATGGTTGTTTCCGAGACGACCGGGAATTTCTCGGCTCATTAAATAGTTACTCCCGATATTAATGAGGACACTCACGGCACAATCGTACAAGGCGAGATCGATTTTCTGACCTTTATTCGATACGTTGCGCTCGATTAATGCTGCTTGAATTCCGATCGTCGCATAAAGACCAGTTAACACATCGGTAATAGCGACTCCCATTTTTTGTGGACCTGACTGTTCCGTTCCCGTAATACTCATGAGACCACTCATCGCTTGAATAATAAAATCGTATCCAGGCATTTCTTTATACGGTCCTGTTTCGCCAAAACCGGTTATCGAGCAATAAACGATTCGTTCATTTATCTTCCGAACATCTTCGTACGCTAAGCCGAATTTTTCCATCGTGCCAACTTTAAAATTGTGGATGAGAACGTCTGCTTCGCGAAGTATTTGGCGAATTTGCTGCTGACCTTCTTCTGTTTTTAAGTCCATTTCAACACTGCGTTTGTTACGGTTCGCACATAAATAATAGGCACTTACTCCATCTTTAAATGGTGGTCCCCATTTTCGTGTATCATCCCCATCTTCCGGACGTTCTATCTTAATGACATCCGCCCCTAAATCACCGAGGATCATCGTACAGAAGGGTCCTGCTAATACGCGCGAAAGGTCGACAATTTTAATCCCTGTTAACGCGCCTGACACGAATACATCACGCTCCTTTTTTATTGTTCAAATAAAAAGCCAGTTCTAAATAGCCCAACTTTATTGAGCTACATAGAACTGGCTTACTTACTTGTTTGACATACTTTGGAATGAAGTAGTGAACAAGTTAGGCAGTTTCTTCTTTCTTCTAATGTTACACGAACGAATACAATATGTAAATGACATATTTACGCCTTCCTTCACTTTTTAGAAAGGGAACGGACGAAAATGTCGTTTTGCGCTATACGTTAGGGACTATTCGTTCGTTAGTTTTTTACAGTTTTTTATAAAAATTATTCATCCGTTAATCCTTTCCATCGGTTCGACATATCGTGTAACTCACGGGCGAGGTTCGTTATTTGTTCGTTACCTTCTGCAATTTCTTGGGCGACAGCTGCTTGTTCTTCGATGCGGGCTGTTGCATCTTCCCCACTAGCGGCTACTTCTTTCGAAATTTGTAAAATCTCTTCCATTGCAGTTAACACGCCTGCACTACCGTCAGAAAGCTCGTTACTTGCATGTTTAACGACGTCCATTTCTTTATGGACTGTTGACATCGATGTTGCAATATTCGTAAACGCTTCGTCTAAGTCGTGTGCTAATTGATCTTGTTGATTCGATAGATTCGTTATTTTCTTCGATTGCTCGGCACATTGTGCAATATGTGTCTGGATTCGTTCTAACATCGCTTGCACTTGTTCGACAGAGGAAGCTGTCTCTTCAGATAACATCCGAATTTCATCGGCAACGACGGAAAAACCGTGTCCGTGCTCGCCAGATCGTGCCGCTTCAATGGCCGCATTGAGTGCTAATAAATTCGTTTGATTGGCGATGTTTCCGATTATAGAGACGATTTCGTTCGTCTGCTCAGAGACGTCTGTTAACGAATGAGTGATTTGTTCAAGTTTTAGTGCATTTTCTGAGTTATTTGTGACAGTTGCGTTTACTTCATTTACAGTTTGCTGTCCGTCTGTAACGCGATCTGCAGTCGTTTCAATAAATTGTTCCATACGATTCGTTAAGTCGTTGACATTTTCAATAATGTGTACCATTTTTTCGACTATTTCCGAAGAGTTTGTCGCTCGATTTGCCTGCTCGACAATACCGTTTGCTAACGCTTCGACACCACTTGCAAGTTCTGCACTCGTCGTGGCGAGTAACTGACTTTGTGCTTCAATTTTTTCTGATTCTCCCATAAATGACTTTGCGTGTGTTTGAATATTTAACAAAATAGCTTTTAATCCTTTAATAAAGCGATTAATACCGTGCGATAGTACTCCTAATTCATTTTTCGAACGGTATGTCACGTATTTAGATAAGTCGACGGAATCTGTAATAAGAGCAGTTACATCTGTCATTTCGATGAGCGGTTTTCGAATCATACGGGATAATATATAACTGAGCAACAAGACGAGGACGAGTGAACTAATACTTACTGCCGTCCAAAACATGATAATATCGGCTATATAATAATAAAACGTTACGATTAGCGTAATAATGATCGCGGTAAAAAGTAGCGACCAAAGAAAAAATGAAAAGAAAATTCGTTTCAATGTGTATACCTCCTCGCATATTACTAGCTAAGTATTTACTAGTTTTACATCGTTATATTTTTTTATATTTAATGTATTTTATTAGAAAAAGGTTGTCATGATCTTTCATGAAGTTTTCTCTTCGTTGTTAAGTGTGGCACCTCTTTTTTAAAAAGTCATTCGTATTGGCTAGAAGACGTATTCGTTGGCGCATATTCGATGAGGTTGGATATCTATGCGGTCTAATCCATATATCATCATGGAAAAACGCCCGTACGTTTCCTTCTCGGACTCTTGCCTTTACATCTTCGCGAAAAAACTGTCCGAATGTTTCCCACTAGCCAAAGTTACCTTTGCAGTTTTGTAACAATATACTTGACTTTTTCCGATTTTCGGTTCGTTTTTATCGTTTTGAATGTTACACTCTACATTTTCAGGCAAAAGCCTATTCCTGTTTCCCATTTGATCTGTTATCCTCTACAGTTTTACGAAAATGCACGTGACTGTTTCTCATTTTGTAGTCTTTCCTCTACACTTTCGCGCAAAAGGGGATTACAGTTACCGATTTCGCGTTTTTTCCTCTACACTTTCGCGCAAAAACATAAAAGTGTTTCTCACTAGCGCAGTACTCTTTGCAGTTTCTCACAAAACGGTTGTTCATCGAACACGGCTTCTACTTTTCGTAATTTATTGTTCCTACGTCGAACGTTAGCTTCAAGCTACACTGAGATTACATGCGACTACTGTCTCGGTATAGGGGGAATTTTAGCTACCTTAAAACTTAATTCTACTTCTAAATATAGACTGCACTATTCGCTTGACGTTTTTATCATTAGTCTTTTAATAGTTGAGAAATTAAGAATTGCTGTAAGCGTTTACGCC
>DATGRY010000082.1:0-22589 GCA_035303165.1 Pseudogracilibacillus sp. | reverse complement strand
AACGCACCAAAAACTTCAGTAAGTTGATCGGCGAGCGTCCCCCCTAAGTTAATAAGAAAACTGTATGTAGGCAGTTCGAGAGCAAAGATCGGACAAAATGAATTTTTCATCATAAAATAGACTGGCTCTTTAACTAAGTTGATGCGACTCATGCCCTTTAGCTACGTTTCGCCTCTTCCTTTTATACATCCCGCGTTTTGTTCTCACCTTATTCCTTGAAATGGTTTAGCACCTGTAATTTTTAACGACGAGCTTATCCCCAGCAGATAGTTTTAAGAAAAATCTTTTCCGTGGCGGGTTCACAAGGTGACAATTGTTACTCAAAAGTTACCACAAAATGCTTTACAGGTGACGATCCGTTCTTCAACCTTTCCAAAGGATATTGTAATGGAGTTGTTTACCGTCAGTTTATTCCGACTAAATGAAACAGCATAATAGAAAAGCTCCCGCAAAAACGAGACAGTGTTACAGTTTTACAAAAGCCGTCACTTCTTCGTACGATGAAACAACCGTTGCACTGCCTCGCCGACGGCAAGTTCACCCGAAACGACTAACTTTTCTAATGAAGCGACTAACTCTTTCTGTTCCGGATCGTGAAAGAAGTGGTTATACAACTGTTCGATGATCATTTCACGGAACCACGTCCGTTGTTGCCTGCGGCGTCTTTCTTCCCAAACGTCGCTTTCTTTCATTTTAGCCTGGAACGTTTGCACAATGTCCCACACTTCGTCATGACCTGTTCCATCTATCGAAGAAACAGCTTTCACTTTCGTCTCCCATCCCGGTGTCGCTTGTTGTAAAAAGTGGTACAGTTGTTTATATTCGCGCACTGTTCGTTTCGCGCGCTTAACGTTATCACCGTCCGCTTTATGGACGATTAGTAAATCTACCATTTCCATGATCCCTTTTTTCATTCCTTGCAAATCGTCACCAGCACCAGTTAATACGAGCAACATAAAAAAGTCGACCATATCGCGTACGGCTGTCTCACTTTGCCCGACGCCAACCGTCTCAACAATGATGACGTCAAAGCCCGCCGCCTCACATAATGAAATCGTCTCGCGCGTTTTTCGGTGCACACCGCCAAGCGTTCCCGATGATGGGGACGGACGAATAAAAGCACGACGATGCCTCGTTAATTTTTCCATACGTGTTTTGTCCCCGAGGATGCTCCCACCAGAAAGCGTCGAACTCGGATCAATCGCCAAAACGGCAACACGATGTCCTGCTTCACATAACATATGACCGAACGTTTCAATAAATGTACTTTTCCCTGCACCAGGCACACCACTTACGCCGAGTCTTACACTTTTTCCCGTATGTGGCAATACGTGTTGCAACAATTTAGCCGCAGCAGCTTCATCTTCCGGATGCACGCTTTCAATGAGCGTAATCGCACGAGCTAACGATGTACGAGATCCGGCACGCAACCCACCATATAAAGAGTCGACATCCACTGTGCGAGATTTTTTAATGAAACGACGCTTGCCGCCCGGAAGTTTTTCATCTAATTTATTCGCCTTATCATTCCCCGTATGATCCCCGCGCTTCATTCTGTCACTTCCTCATACCCAAGACGGGCATAAATTTCATACACAATTTTTTCCGCGGCTACAGGAATAACTGTCCCAGGTCCGAAAACTGCCGCGACACCGACGTCGTATAAAAACTCGTAATCTTGCGGTGGAATGACACCCCCAACAATGACGACGATATCTTCACGTTCAAGTTCCCGTAGCTCTTCAATTAACTCCGGTACGAGCGTCTTATGGCCCGCGGCGAGCGAACTTACGCCAATGACGTGCACATCATTTTCGACAGCTTGTTGTGCCGTTTCTTTTGGCGTTTGAAAAAGTGGTCCGATATCGACGTCGAATCCTAAGTCCGCGTATGAAGAAGCGACGACTTTTGCTCCACGATCGTGCCCGTCTTGCCCCATTTTCGCTATTAAAATTCGTGGACGTCTACCCTCATGTTGTAAAAACTGATCCGTCAACTGTTTTACATGTTCGATCATTTCACTCTCTGCAAAATTTGAACTATATACTCCGCTCACAGACTGAATCACCGCCTTATGCCTTCCACACACTTTTTCAATCGCTTCGGTCATTTCTCCGAGCGTCGCTCGGGAGCGCGCTGCAACGATACAACTTCTGAGTAAGTTCCCCTCACCAGTCGAAGCAACCTCCGTTATATGTGCAAGCGCTCGCTCCACTTCTCCTTCATCTCGCTCCCGCTTCACACGCTCAATCCGTTCGAGCTGTTTTTTCCTTACTGCTTCATTATCAATTGCTAAAATGTCTAACTGCTCCTCATCCGTCACTTCGTACATATTCATCCCGATAATACGTTCTTTTTTCGAGTCGATTTGTGCTTGTCGCTTTGCCGCTACCTCTTCAATTTTCAACTTCGGTAAACCCGTCTCGATCGCTTTTGTCATCCCACCGAGCTCTTCAATTTCCTCGATATGTGCCCACGCTTTTTCCATCAATGCATCGGTGAGCGACTCCACGTAATACGAACCCCCCCACGGATCGACGACATTCGTCATAAGCGTTTCTTCTTGTAAAAAAAGTTGCGTATTTCGCGCGATGCGCGCTGAAAAGTCTGTCGGTAACGCAATCGCTTCATCTAATGCATTTGTATGCAAGCTTTGCGTATGCCCCATCACAGCCGCATTCGCCTCAATAAGCGTTCGCATCACGTTGTTAAACGGGTCTTGCTCCGTCAAACTCCAACCGGACGTTTGCGAATGCGTACGTAACATAAGGGAGCGTTCATTTTTTGGAGAAAAGGATTGCATCATTTGGGCCCACATACGGCGTGCTGCCCGCATTTTTGCAATTTCCATAAAGTAATTTTTCCCGATGCCCCAGAAAAACGACAGTCGTGGTGCAAACGAATCGATATCAATTCCGGCCGCAATGCCCGTCCGCACGTACTCCAGACCATTCGCGAGCGTATACGCTAGTTCAATATCTGCCGTTGCGCCAGCTTCCTGCACATGATAACCAGAAATAGAGATCGAATTAAACCGCGGCATCTCTTCCGCTGTAAATGCAAAAATATCTGAAATAATTCGCATCGACATTTCCGGTGGGAAAATGTACGTATTGCGCACCATATACTCTTTTAAAATGTCGTTTTGAATCGTTCCAGACAGCTGCTCCGGCGTCACCCCTCGTTCTTCCGCCGCTACGATATAAAACGCCATAACCGGCAAAACGGCACCGTTCATCGTCATCGATACAGACATTTCATCGAGCGGGATGCCATCGAACAATATTTTCATATCTTCTACCGTATCGATCGCAACACCTGCTTTTCCAACGTCACCGGCGACACGCTCGTGATCCGAATCATACCCCCGGTGGGTAGCTAAATCGAAAGCAACAGAGAGTCCTCTTTGACCCATCGCTAAATTTCGCCGATAAAATGCATTACTTTCTTCCGCCGTTGAATATCCAGCATATTGTCGCACCGTCCACGGACGTACGACATACATCGTCGGATACGGTCCACGCGTATATGGCGCCACACCCGGATAATCATCTATATGCACGCAATGACGAACATCTTCCTCATCATATAGTGATTGAATCGTTATATTTTCATTCGTCTCCACTACCGTCTCTTTTTCCACGACAGTTCCACGTTCGATTCCTTGCAAACGAACACGATGAAAGTTAGGTTTCATCGTCTACGTCACCTCCTTTTAGACGCTCCCAACGACGGTAGACGTCTTCTAATTTCGTTAATTGATGTTTTCCTCTGTAATAAAACCCAGCTACTCCCGCCTCTTTCCACCGTTCCTTTTCTTCTTCAGTAAACGACATTTGCGCAACATCGACCCATTTTCCACGTGGAAAACTGACGCACAAATTCTCCTTGAACGATTGCTCGATCGACGGTGGAAAACAAACGATGGAATAATCGTCTGACGCCTTATTGAGCCAATCTGTCATTTCCGCAACCGTTTGAAACAGTTTTTCTTCTCGAACAGCTACGCCACATGGTGCGATAAATCCTGTTACGAAGTCAAATAACGGTTTCGCATCTTTTAATTCACCGAAAGCTAGCAAGGATACTTTTGGCTTATTTGCCTGAAAAGCAAGCCGCAATCGTTCGTACGGTTTCGCCAAACGTCCTGTTACTTCTAATCTTTCGGTCGCATCAATTATCTCGTCTGGATCGGCATATATGTTCGTGCCGATCAATGAACTTTTACGGGTAAACAAATGTTCGAGCCGCTTTGAGCGAGTTTTTTCTAACCGTTCCGCTAATGCACCAGATGCTTCATACTCCTGCACACCACCAACATCGACGATCGTTAAAAATAACTCCCACGCCCGTTCGATGAGTTCATTCGTCAACGTATCGATGAAATACGATCCCCCTGCAGGGTCTACAACTTTGTTAGCGAACGTCTCTTCCCGAATAACGAGCTGTATATTTTTCGCATAACGTGCCGCCACCTCGTTCACTTCCGTAAGCACACTATGTGGATGAACAGTTAAAACATCTGCCCCACCTAAAACAGCAGCGAACGCTTCATTTCCACTGCGTAACATATTTACGTACGGATCCATTTTCGTATAAGACCGTAAAGAAGTTTCGACGATGACCGGAATTCTTTGACCTTTATGCACGTCATAAGCAGAACAAAACATATTCCACAACACGCGAAACGCGCGCAGTTTTGCAAGTTCAATAAAAAAGTGCGTATCTACCGCGAAACGAACAGCTATTTTTCGTAAAAGTTCGTCAAACGAAGCATACTCCCTTGCTGCATCTTCTGCATACGCAAGTGAAAGCGCCAATTCAAAAACTGCATCCGCCCCTCGTAAATGTGCTGGAACAATGTTGACAAGCTCCGTTCGTACATGTCCAAAGTGATTTGGCAACTCGTCTCTACTCGAAACGATTCCTGTTACATGCTGTCGCTCCTCTTCCGGTATGAGTGAAAACACGTCGACAAATCGATCATCGGAAGCAACATTCCACGCATATACAGGATACGTACGAATAAGATTCGCTAACTCCTGAACCGTTTCATCCGTCCAATCGAGTCGATGCGAACCATCATAGACGACTGCTTCATTTCCACTAGCCAACAGTTGTTGCATTTCACGTATATACTCTTCCGCACTATCCGCATATGAACATTGCGCAATCGTCCACGCTGCATCTCGTTTTTGCGCACGAATTGCCGCAAGTAACGTCTCGTGTTTTTCACCGACTTCCTCTTCAAGAATCGCTTTCGTATATAACGGTTTTAACGTAATTCCTTCGTATGTTTCCGTCTGTAACGATGCGAGCGAACGCCCTTTTAACGACTTACGCGCCACACGCTCCCAGTCATTATCTGTAATTATTGGAAATGTATTCGTTTTCATTGTTTTCGGCATCTATCTCACTCCTTACGGATTTTCCCGATCGTAAGCTAGAAAATATGATAGAGCAAAAGAGTTCTCTACCATGTTATGTACTTTTTAGTATATCATTAGCACTTTTTGGATTCCATTTAGCCGTTTTTGTTTTTTAATAAAATGATAAAAATGATTCGGCCGTGTACCATCAAACTTCTCCATTCAACGATGTACGATTGATTTTGATCGGCGGAAAGAGGACAAAGATATGAAATCAAACTACTCTATTCATTGTCTACGTGTGATTTATGTCACGGAAACATTTTCTAAAAAGCGTTATGATACGAAAAAACGAAAGGAGTAATCGTCTTGAAACATGAAGTCGGAAAATTTATCGAATTAGACGTACGCGAAGATTTGCGTAACAATATAGAACCGTTTGAAAAAATAATGGGTGCCGTTGAACAACTAAATAATGGCGAAAAGTTTATTTTACATGCAACGTTCAATCCGCTCCCACTTCATAAAGTGATGAAACGAAGAGGTTTCGACAACGAAGTAGAAGAGATCGAAGAAGAACATTGGAAAGTCGTTTATGAAAGGAATGGATAAAAGAATGCAGCAATTAGATAATCGCGGTTTACAACCACCTGAACCAATGGTACGAACATTAACAACGTTAGAAAAAATGCAAGACGGTGACACGTTAACGATCATCAATGACAGGCGACCACTCTTTTTATACGAAGAGCTCGATGCGCTCGGTTATCCGCACGTCACCGAACAAAATGAAGATGGAAGTTACAAAATTACGATCATGAAACAAGGTGACTAACGATGTTACAAGGAACAAGAATAAAAGCGCAAACGAACGTCGCGTTACCATTTACGTTTATTATTTATGCGCTTTTTGCTTTTCTCTTTGCACAACTCATTATTTTATTGCAAACAGATGTATTCATGTCAGGTATCTTTCGCATCCCACCGATTTGGATGGCAAGCCACTTACTCGTATTAGGCTTTGCACTAATGGTCGTATTCGGTGCGATGTATCAACTCGTACCCGTCGCTCTACTGACACCTATTTATAGTGAGCGATTAGGCTTCGTACAACTCGGCGTTACACTTGTCGGAGTCACGATGCTTGCTATCTTTTTAGGCATCGCTCCGCAATATGCATTGTACGGAGGCATTATTACCGTTATAGGAGTTAGCTTATTTCTCCTGAACATGTTCCTAACCATTTTACAGCAAAAGAATAAAAATATAATTACCGCATTTGTCATTGCGGCGTTACTGTCGTTATTCGTGACGATCGTTTGTGGACTTCTACTCGTTATAAACATTGTTACCGGATTTTTACGAGTGCACGATCCATTATTATTTTCCCATATGACGTTCGGATTAGTCGGAACATTTTCACTTATCATTTTCGCTTTCTCATATCAGCTCGTGCCGATGTTCAGTTTGGCACACGGTCATAAAAATCAATGGGCTAAAACAGCGTGTATATTGTACGTAAGTGGTATGATGACTACCGTCGTATCGTTTTGGTTTAGCAATGAGAACATGCTGTTATTCCTGATCGGTAATGGACTTTTACTTTTAGGTTTTTGTGCTTTTTTAGCGGATATATATGACATGTTAAAAAATCGATTGCGAAAAAGGTTAGATAAATCATTTTCTTTTTCTATTTTAGCGATATGCTTCGGCTTTGTTTGTCACGTTTTCGCATTCGGTTTAGCAGCGTTACAAATTACATCTGTACGCACGTGGGGCATACTTATTGCCGCCTATACGATGACGTGGATTATATTTAGCATTCTCGGTTATTTAAATAAAATCGTTCCCGTTTTATGGTGGACGCATAAATATGCTGAACAAATCGGTAAAGAAAAAGTACCGACATTACAAGAAATGACGAATGAACAACTAAACACCATACTATTTTTACTCTTTATCATTAGTTTTTTCTTATTTATCGTCGGGCTTTTACTAACGTTAAAAGGCGTTGCAGTTTTCGCCCAGTTCATTTTTACGTTGACGGCGTTTACGTATGTCGCTTCGTTGTTACGTGTGTTTTCTAAATAAAGGGGGTACGGTCGGATGAATATAAAAGAAGAAATAAAACAGGCATTGTACGAAGTGATCGATCCGGAATTAGGCATTAACATCGTCGATTTAGGATTAATTTATCACGTCTATTTAGATGATGCGACGAATGATATTACCGTGCATATGACATTAACGACTCCGGGCTGTCCGATGGCATCAAGCATAAAGCAAGGAGTGCAATTACGACTTGAGCAAATTAAATCGATCGGAAAAGTCACGGTGAACATTACGTTCGAACCGCCATGGACACCAGGGAGAATGTCTGAAAAAGGTCGGATGATGTTACAACAAAGATAGGAAAACCTCTTTCTCATGATACCGTAGCAATTTATCCAACCATACAGGAAACATTGAAATAAATAGACACTTTCTCGAGGGGAGTAACATGCCAAATGGAAAACACTAATGTTATTTTGCGCGAGCGTGTAGAGGATCAAACGTGGAGTTTGAGACAGGAAAGTGATTTTGGCCGATCGTGTATAGGGTCAACCGCGAAGTTTGAAACAGGATTGCGGTTTTGCGCGATCCTGTTGGGATCAGGAGCGGAAATTGAAACAGGATTGCGGTTTTGCGCGATCATGTTGGGATCGTGAGCGAAGTTTGAAACAGGATTGCGGTTTTGCGCGATCCTGTTGGGATCAGGAGCAGAAATTGAAACAGGATTGCAGTTTTGCGTGATCCTGTTGGGATCCAGAGCGAAGTTTGAAACAGGATTGCGGTTTTGCGCGATCCTGTTGGGATCGTGAGCGAAGTTTGAAACAGGATTGCGGTTTTGCGCCGCCCTGTTGAGGATCAACTACAAAATTTGAAACACTATTTACGTACTAGAAAAAAATAAATGGGATATAAAAAACTCCCCTTCAGATAAACGGATTTTGTGTAAATCTATTTATCTTTCGGGGAGCACCGTCTTTCATCTAACGTTCAGCGGGCACTTTTCTGGGCCCGTTTTTTTACTTTACATCATACCCTTGATCTTCAATAGCCTCTTTGATTGTATCGACTTGAATGGTCGCTTTATCAAACGAAACTTCTACTTCATCTTTATCTAGATGAACTTTCACACTTTCTATACCAGCTAAATCGCCAACAGCGTCTTTCACCGCTTTCTCACAATGTGCACAGCTCATTCCTTTTACATCTAATGTTACTTCCATGAAATTTCGCTCCTTTTTTTATAACATTTATATTTCGACTCGTTTTAAGCGTAATGCGTTTAACACAACACTGACGGAACTAAGTGCCATCGCAGCACCGGCAATCCATGGTGCGAGTAACCCTACCGCTGCAATAGGAATACCGACCGTATTATAGCCAAACGCCCAAAATAAGTTTTGTTTAATATTTCTAATCGTCTCACCACTTAGGCGAATCGCTTTCGGTACGAGTAATAGCTCGCCACCTAATATCGTTATATCGGCTGCTTCAATTGCTACTTCTGTGCCGGAGCCGATCGCTATACCGACATCCGCTGTAGCCAGTGCAGGCGCATCATTCACTCCGTCCCCTACCATTGCAACATTTCTTCCTTCTTCTTGCAAATGTTTAATTTTTTCTGCTTTTTGTTCTGGTAAAACTTCCGCAATCACTCGCATAATACCGACCTCTTTTGCGATGGCGTTCGCCGTTCGCTCATTATCTCCCGTTAACATGACGAGTTCGATCCCGCGATCTTTCAATTGTTGTAACGCTTCTTTAGCCGTATCTTTTACCGTATCCGCAACAGCGACAATTCCAGCATATTCGTTATTCACAGCGATGAGCATCGCAGTTTTACCAGCGATCTCTAACTCCTCCATCGTAGGAATTTCCGCTTCGATGTCGATGTCGTGATCACGCATTAATTTTCGCGTACCGACGAGAATGTGATCTTCACCGAACGTGGCGGCAATTCCGTGACCTCCGATCGCTTCGAAATAATCTGGTTCGAGAAACTCGATTCCCCTTTCCTCTGCGTAGACGACAATCGCCGTTGCTAGCGGGTGTTCTGAACTTTTCTCCGCACTCGCTAACAGTTGAAACGTTTTTTCATCTCCGATGAAGTCCGTCAATTCTGGCTTACCTTTCGTAATCGTTCCCGTTTTATCGAAGACGACTGTATCCACTTTATGTGTACGCTCTAGGTGTTCGCCGCCTTTATATAAAATACCAGTTTCGGCACCTTTTCCCGTTCCTACCATTATCGATGTCGGTGTCGCAAGCCCTAACGCACACGGACATGCAATAACTAAAACTGCAATCGCCGCTGTCAGGGCGGGTTCGAAATTCCCAGGGGATACGAGCGTAATCCAAACGATAAATGTCACAATCGCAATGACGACGACAATCGGGACGAAATATCCGGAAATAATGTCCGCCATTCGTTGAATCGGCGCTTTATCTCCTTGTGCATCTTCTACCGCTTGGATGATCGATGCGAGTGCTGTATCTTTTCCAACCTTCGTCGCTTCCATTTCGATCGTTCCGTTAATGTTCATCGTCGCACCGATAATTTCTGCATCTACTTGCTTTTCAACCGGAATCGATTCACCTGTTAACATCGATTCATCAACGGACGTAGATCCTTTCACGACGATACCGTCTACAGGTATTTTCTCCCCAGGTTTGATAACGAGACGATCACCTATGATGACATCTTCTACCGGAATCATCACTTCTTTCCCGTCACGTAGGACGCGTGCTTCTTTAGCCTGGAGTTGCAACAGTTTTGTAATGGCTTCTGTCGTTCTTCCTTTCGCTTTTGCTTCTAAATATTTTCCGAATAAAATGAGCGTAATTAAGACGACACTCGTTTCAAAATAAAGGTGCGGCTCATAAGCCGGATTACCGATCGTTTTAATTGATTCGTACACACTGTAAAAGTACGCCGCACTCGTCCCTAAGGCGATCAGCACGTCCATATTAGCATTTTTCGTCTTTAAGTTTTTATACGAACTTTCATAAAACTGCCACCCGATGACAAACTGCACAGGTGTCGCTAAGACGAATTGAAACCACGGATTAAGTAAAATGCTCGGAATCGTCATGCCGAGTAAATGATCAAGCATTGTAAGGAGTAACGGAATGGAAATAATCGCTGCGATGATGAGCTTCGTGCGCATTTTTTTTCTTTCAACTTCTTTATACGTATCGGTTTGCTCTTTGTCTTGACGCACTTTTGCCTTATAGCCGAGCTTCTCGATACGTTCGATCATACTCGATTCATCAATCATCCCCGAAACATACGACACTTGAGCTGTTTCACTCGCTAGGTTGACTGCAACATGGTCGATTCCGTCTTGATTAGATAACACATTTTCGATACGAGATGCACACGCCGCACACGTCATCCCATAGATGACGAGCTCCAGTTTGTCCAACGCAACATCGTATCCAATCTGTTTAATTTTATCGATAAACTCTGTCGGTTGCACTTTGTTCACTTCGTACGTAATGTTTGCTTTTTCTGTCGTTAAATTGACGCTCGCTTCGACATGGTCCATTTTATTTAATACTCGCTCAACACGCGAGGAACAGGCGGCACACGTCATGCCACGCACATGGAGTGACACTTGTTTTGTAGACAATGTAATCATCCTCTTTTATATTCCGTTTTTAGTATAATAGAATCTTCATTGTTCATACGTAAAGGGTAATTCCCTACATGAAAATTTACACAACGTTCATTTCAAATAGATAAGTGGTTACTTTCGTTGACTATGGTTAAATGGAACCTATTTTTATCGATAAAGTTGCCTCCTGTTACACTCTGCATAACATTATTTATTTTGCAAACTGGTCGATGACTCGTAACAGTTCATCGACGACTTCTTCCCCATTACCTGACTCTACTGCGTTACGTACACAGTGAGACGTATGTTGTTCTAATATCGAATAACCTACTTTTTTCATTGCTGCATTGATCGCATTAATTTGAATTAATATATCTACACAGTAGCGATCGTCTTCGACCATTTTTTGAATACCACGAACTTGCCCTTCTATCCGCTTCAACCGATTCAATATTAGCCGCTTCTCGGCATCTGGACGTAACGTCTTTTTCATTTCTGTTTCCATCGCATTACCTCCTCATCACGTATAGTATACTATACCCCCCTATTGTATTTCAAAGTTTATTAATTAACATGAATACTCTTTTATCACCGTTGTGAAAGAATCGCAAGTCATTTTAGTATAATAGAAACGCTATAAA
Source organism: Pseudogracilibacillus sp. (assembly GCA_035303165.1). GTDB lineage: Bacteria > Bacillota > Bacilli > Bacillales > Amphibacillaceae > Pseudogracilibacillus. Next base: position 10,913 of record DATGRY010000082.1, on the reverse strand, counting down.
ACTAGGTTATGAATGAAGTTCTACATTCGTATACGCACTATTTATCTTTTAGGAGCATCTCATACAAGCAGGATGATTGAAGTTTTGAAGTTGTGTTTGAGGTGCTTTTTTTCATAAGGTTTAGTTGAAGTTTTATATGAGGCGCTTTTTCGCTCGGTTTAATTGATGTTTTATTCAAGAGAAAGGTGTCGGTCGATTTTCGTCTAATGAGCACGCTTGTTCGTTCGGTGGATCGAAGATGTGTCCACAAATATTCTTACGATGAAAACTGACGCGGATCTCAAACAGTGAATATCATGCCGTAAAAAGAGGGTACTGCGGAAATTTTACTGCCATTGGATTACAAATGATGAGATATCTTATGCATCAATTTATGTATCGACGCTTACGTTAAATAATGATCGGGACACTTGATGTTTTCCAGATTTTTTTAAAAAAATGACGGAGATATTTGATGTTTTCGAGTCTTGCGTTAAAGATCATTGGATAAGTTTAACGTAGGATGCTTCTTGCGTTAGGAGTGCGCAGTTGAATTTAACGCGACAACTTGCCGCGTTAAGAATGATGGAAAAACTTTAACGCTACACTTTCTTACGTTAAAAACATTTTTACACGTTTAACGCTAAACGTTCTTGCGTTAAGTTCAGTTGAACTACTTTAACGGAGGAAGCCTCTCACGTTAAACATATACGCATGACTTTAACGTGAAATAGTCTTGCGACAAAGTTATGAAAGTAAGTTTAACGCGAGACGACCCTTGCGTTAAAGAAAGCGAAGTATGTTTAACGCAAGAATAAAATGATTGCTCCATTTTAGTCATCGGACATGTGATCAGATAAAATGTGAACGTGAATTAGATCAATACTCGTTTACACAGCTTCCTTATTTTCCCGAGCAATCTTCCTCCGCTTCATTCGTTGCCAAACGAGGACCGGTATTAATAACAACGCTAAATACGTACCGAGTAAACCGAGTATCATATAACTCGTGTAGGCGACAACGACTCCAGACAATAAACTTCCTGCCGTACCACCGAGTGCGACCCATACGTCGACAGAACCTTGTGTTTTCGCACGCGTCTCTAACGTTGTCGCATCGACGATCATCGTCGTTCCACTAATAAGACCAAAGTTCCAACCGAGTCCTAACAAGACGAGGGCAATCGTTAGTAAAACGAGTGAATCTCCTGGAACAAATGCCGCCATTAAACCAGAAATCGCAAGCGTCACAGCAGAAGCGACTACCATAAAAATACGTCCAATTTTATCAACTAATATGCCAGTTCCGATCGACGGTAAATACATCGCCGCAATATGCAATCCAATGACGAATCCGACAGCTGTCAAGCCTTTACCGTGATCTTCCATATGAATCGGCGTCATCGTCATAATCGCAACCATGACGACGTGAGTTAAGACGAGAACGAGCGCACCGACGATCACTCCCACTCGATCAGTCTCTTTTAGACTTTGAGTTGTCGCATCAGCATCATCCACATCATTTTGTGCACGGTGCTGTTCTCTCGCACGGGCGACTAAAAATGGATCAGGACGTAAGTATATAAAGAACGTCAAACCTGCCAAACTGTATGCAACTGCCGCTAACATAAATGGTCCAGCTAGTTCAGGAATGTGAAAGAAAGTTGCGACTTTTCCCATCGGTGCAACTAAGTTCGGTCCAGCGACAGCACCAAATGTCGTCGATACGAGCGCGATACTTACGGCTGTTGCCCGTTGTTTTGCACTTGCCAAATCGGCTCCTGCATATCGAGCTTGCAAATTCGTCGACGTCCCGGCGCCATAAATGAATAACGATAGAAACAATAACGGAATATGATGGATAATAGCAGCGATAATAACTCCAACCGCGCCGATTGCACCGGCGAAAAAACCAAAGGATAAACCGAGTCGACGCCCTTTTACTTGGGAGATACGTCCGACTAAAAATGCTGAAAGTGCTGAGCCTAACGTAAAGAGTGCTGCTGGTAAACCGGAAAAGCTCGCAGTCCCTAGCATTTCTCGTGCAAGTAGTGCACCAACTGTTATACCAGCAGCAAGACCTGCACCACCAAATATTTGTGAAAGAACGACGATCGTAAGTGTTCGTTTATAGAGCCTTTCTTGTCGCTCTAGTGATGTAGCGTATTCTTTGATCATTTCGTCTTCTATGTTCCGGCTCATCTTCCACTCATCCTTTCTATCATAGCAATGACGTTTCAGTTAATACCTCTTTGGGTATTATAAAGAATTCGTTAAGATGTTGCTACTTTAATGCCTATAATGCAGATGACATGTAACATTATTGCAAAAATATATACGATTTTGTTCAACATCATACACCAATTCGTAATACCGCATGAGTCATTTCCACCTTCCTATACAAATAGCGATTCGTGAACATTTACAAATCGTAATCATTACGATACAATGAATTTGGTTCACAACTAGAAATGTTTACACACGAAAAAGGAGATGTCAGTTTTGATTAAGTTTCGCTCTTTCATTCCACTTTTACTCGCCTTTTTCTTATTACAGGCGTGCAAGTCAACAGCCGATGAAGACTACGACGAAAAACTAATTATTTATACGTCGATCTATCCACTCTCATACCTCGCTACAGAAATTGCTGGGGATTACGCTTCCGTTCAATCCGTCATCCCTGCCGGAGTCGATGCCCATACGTATGAACCGACGTCGAAAGAAATAACCGCCATCGCAAGAGCAGATGCGTTTATTTTTATCGGTGGACATATGGAAAGTTTTTCAGAAACGATTGCAAAAGCACTCGCGAACGAAAACGCACATCTTATTGCGATGCGTGATTACGAAGAGCTTTTTATGATGGACGACAAAGTCACCGATGATCCACACATTTGGCTAGATCCTCTACGGATGATCGAAATGGGCGAGATCGTAACAGAAGAGTTAAGCGCATTAGCCCCTGACTTTGCGCCTCACTTTGAACAAAACTTCAACCGACTCGAAGAAAATTTACAGTCGCTTGATGAATCATTTCATACGATGTTTGCACATAAGTCGAACAAAGAAGTGATTGTCGCGCACGCTGCCTACGGGTATTGGGAAGACCGTTACGGATTAGAACAAATTGCGATTTCAGGAATTTCATCGAGTGATGAACCGTCCCAACAAGAACTCGTTGACATTGCAAAACTTGCTGAAGCACATGATTTACAATATATCCTTATTTCACAAACCGGGTCGAACCGCTTAACGAAGATTATGCAAGATCAACTAGATGCGAATGTACGCACGATTCACGACTTAGAAGTATTAACAGAAGAAGATATGAAAAATAACGAAGATTACATGACATTAATGGAACAAAATATCGAAGTATTAAATGAAGTGTTGCGCTAACCGTTATCTTCTAAAATGCTTTTTATTGGCATGAAAAAGCGTGTAGAAATAGCGCGACACACTTTCACTTCCTATTTAGAACAAATACATGAAGAATTACGGTAGTTGCTCGCGACATTTTCACATTGACATTGATCGCTTATATAAAAACGAAACAGTTTTTTAAACAGAGCACCTGTGTATCGATATTTTCGACATACAAATGTGATAGAAAGGAGGAGGCGAATGAACGACTCCATTATTCGTTTAGAAAACATTTCATTCTCTTACGGAGAAAAGGAAGTTTTACAAAACATTCATCTTGAAATAAAAAAAGGGATGTTTTTAGGGTTAATAGGACCAAACGGCGGTGGAAAAACAACGCTTATTAAACTTATCTTAGGGTTGCTTACACCTGATGAGGGAAACGTCTATTTATTAAATGAGCCGATTCAGTCGTTTACGGGATGGAACCGGATCGGGTTCGTCTCACAAAAAGCGAACACATTCAATAAAGGGTTTCCGGCGACAGTTTTCGAAGTGGTTGCGATGGGGCTTACAGCAAAAGTCGGTTTATTGAAGTTTTTCACGAAAAAGGATAAAGCAAAAGTGCTTGCTGCCTTAAAGCAAGTCGGTATGGAAACGTACGCGTATGAAAATATAGGCAATCTATCTGGAGGGCAGCAACAACGAATATTTATCGCACGAGCGATCGTAAGCGAGCCAGAACTACTCATTCTCGATGAGCCGACTGTTGGTGTGGACGTAGAAAATGTGGAACGCTTTTTCGAATTGTTGCATACATTAAACATCGAACAAAACTTAACGTTACTATTAGTGACACACGATACCGGTGTCATGACGAAATATGCATCACACATCGCTTGTTTAAATCGAACGTTGCACTTTCACGGTAATAGTAAACAATACAACGAACTATCGACAGAACAATTATCGAACATATACGGACATCCAGTACAAACTGTCGTCCACGACCATTAGAGGAGATCGTTATGATTCAAGACTTTATCCAATTTGAGTTTTTACGTTATACGTTTCTTACGGGAGTTTTAATTGCGATTATCGCGCCGCTTCTCGGTACGTTTCTCGTCGTGCGCCGGCTATCCTTACTTGCGGACGCATTGTCGCACGTCACCCTTGCGGGAATTGCTTTTTCTCTTTTCATTGAAAAGCAGTTTTTCTTGCCGTTAAATCCGTTGTACGGTGGGATGGGATTTTCGGTGATCGGAGCCGTTTTAATCGAAAAGTTACGTTCCGTTTATAAGGCGTACGAGGAAATTGGGATTCCGATCATTTTAAGTGGCGGAGTCGGCTTGAGCGTCATTTTCATTGCGCTCGCTAACGGATTCAACACTGACTTATTTCATTATTTGTTCGGATCCGTTTCCGCTGTAAGCGAGGCGGATTTCATCTCTATATTGATCATTACGATGATCGTACTTACGTTAATTATCGCGCTTTATAAAGAGTTGTTGACACTTTCGTTCGATGAGGAGCACGCAGTCGTCTCCGGAATTCGTGCAAACATCATTCATTTTGTTTTTATCGTATTAGCAGCACTCGTCATCGCTGCATCGATCCGAATCGTCGGTGTATTGCTCGTCTCGGCGCTAATGACATTACCAGTCGCTAGCGCAATGCGCCTTGCGAAAAGTTTTAAACAATTAATTTTTTATTCGATCGTCTTTGCTGAAGTGGCTGTCATTTTTGGAATTATAAGTGGCTACTATTTTAATATTCCTCCTGGAGGAACGATCGTCGTCATTGCTGTCATGATACTTATAATCATATTGTCATGGAAGAAGGTTATTTTATTGTTTAAAGGGGCTGACAGACGATGAATATGGAAGAAGCGATTACACTACTTGAAGAGCACGAATACAAAGTAACGGAGCGAAGGAAAGTTATTTTAGCTTTTTTTGCGAACGATGAAAAGTACAAAACAGCGAAGTCACTATATGCACATATGGAAAAACTGTATCCCGGCATAAGTTATGACACCGTTTATCGAAATTTGCGCTTATATCATGAGTTAGGCATTTTAGAGAAAACTGTGCTACAGGCGGAAAAGCATTATCGGATGAAATGTGCCGAGCATCATCACCATCATTTCATTTGTAACATTTGCGGCAGGACGAAGGAATTAAATATTTGCCCGATGGATTTAGAGCAAATTCGTAGCACGCTTGCCCGTTGTGAAATCGACGATCATAAATTCGAAGTGTACGGACTTTGTCCAACTTGTAAAAGTGCGTAAGTTTATGGATGGACATATTCGTTCCCTTGGGGCTACCTTTTCAGTTTTGCGGAGGTGGCCCTTTCTTTGTACATTCCTTGCTTATTCTGATAAGCATGATCCTCTGAGTCCATGTGTAAGCGTTGCGTCCTTATATTACACCTACCGTATCTTCGATTCTTTTAACCTCTTGCCAAAACTGTGTCTACAACACATACTTACACTAAAAACGTTTATGCACAAAATCGCCACGTTAATAAAACTTCAGTGCATCTACAGTTACGAACGGAATCATCGGTATGTAAAAATCCACGCAAATTGCGAACCCCACGCTAAAGAAGCTAGCTTTAAAACTGCAACACGTACTTTTTCAAAACAGATCGCCAGTTTGTAAAATCTATCACACGATCACGTCCCAAATAGAACGGGTCGGACAAGATAGATGTTATAGATTTGATTCAATAATAAAACTTCCAATCTACTACAAATTAAATAGATATAGAAGTTTTACACAACGAACCATTCTACTATCTTCATCACGTTTCGAGACAAATTAAAAACGGACTGAACCAAAGATGGTTCAATCCGTTATATATTTTCTTATCGTAAATAATTAACAGGGTTTTGAACGGATCCGTTCACATGAACCTCAAAGTGTAGGTGAATGCCTGTGGAGTTTCCCGTAGCACCCATTATGCCAATCTGCTGTCCTCTTGATACTTTTTGACCATTACTTACATTAATAGATGCCATATGTGCATATAAAGTTTTAACACCATTTCCGTGGTTTATAATTACAGTATTTCCATATCCGTTTCTTGATCCCGCAGATTCTACTGTTCCAGATTCCGCTGCATAAATTGGTGGACTAGTACTGCGGTCAGTTCTCGCAATATCAATACCGCTGTGGGGCCTCCCCCATCTAGTTCCCATTGGACTAGAAATATATCCACCGGAAGTTGGCCAGGCAAATTTTCCACCGCTATATTGGCTCTCTGCGGAATTGCTCGAAGTATTACTTTGAGCAGTTACAGGCGCTGGATTCATTGCATCTCTAATTTCCGCCTCTAGCTGAGATAACTTACTGTCTTTTGACTTTAACTTAGATTTTTTTTCTTGTAGCTTCTTTTCTTCAGCTTCTAGTTCCTTTTTTCCATCTTCAATAACACTCTTTTGCTCTAGAATCTCTGTTTCAATGGCTTCTAATTCTTCCAGTAATTCTTCCTTTTCTTCCAACTTTTCTTCTACTTTAGTTTGTTTCACTTCAACTAAAGCCTTTGCTTCTTCTTGTTCAGTAATAAGTTCCATATCAGCATTTGTAATTTGATTTACCGCTGATGCTCTCGTTATAAAGTCCATAAAGTCTTTTGAGCCAAGGAAAACCTCTAAGTATTGGATGTTTCCACCATTATCTTGATAGGATGAAATTCGCTGTTTTAAAATTTCGTTTCTCTTTTCAATTTCTTCATTGATAATGTCAATTTCCTCTTGTAATTTTTCTATTTCTTTTTCATATGTATTAATCTCTACTTCTGTTTTTTCTAATTGTTCTCTGTTTTCATCTAAAGAAAATTGAAGTTGGTTCAACTCTTCATTGATATCTTTAATCTCATACAAAATATCTGCAATTTCTTGTTCAGCTTTTGATAGTTTATTTTTTACTTCCTTCTTTTCCTTTTGAATGTCCTGTAAAGATGGTTGAGCATATGTATAGTCTGTTGTAAAAAATGCACCGCTAATCGTTACTACAGCGATTGTTCCAACTGTGAGTAATTTCTTTCTCAACTCTATTCCCCGCTTCCCTATCTACTATTTTTTCTATGTAAATAAACAAACTATTTGTGAGTTCGATTTCGATTATAGCATCCTTAAATGACAATCATATTTTAATAATGTTACAGTTATGTTTCAAATCACATCAATTACATTACATAATGACAAAACGACTGCAGGAAATTGTAAAACATCGTCCCAAAACGTTGATATATCAATATTTATCATAATTTATGAAAACGAATTCACTTTTGATTAAAATACAGTTTTTTTGCTAATCATAGTAGAAATATCATAATCTATACATTATTGTAGTAGTTTCATTTCCTCTTTTGATAGAATAGTGTTACGTTATGCTCGCTATGTAAAAAATGGAGTAATAAAACGTACCGTTACATTAGTCGTTTCGGTTTACGAAGGAGAGTCATGCGCATGGTATTACCAGGAAGTAGAATTGTAAAAACTGCAGTCGCTATTTTTTTAACAGCTTTTATTTGTAACCTCATCGGTTGGCCACCAGTTTTTGCGGTTATTACGGCAATCGTCACACTTGAACCAACGGTTGCAGATTCGGTTAAAAAAGGAATCGTTCGTTTTCCGGCCTCAGCGATCGGATCGTTTTATGCTGTTTTATTCATCGCCCTTTTCGGCAATTCACCGATTACATATACATTAGCGGCGACGTTAACGATCATTACATGTTACAGATTGAAACTGCATGCCGGCCTACTCGTGGCAACAATTACAGCTGTAGCGATGATCGAAGTCATATACGATAACTATTTATTATCTTTTTTCATTCGACTTGGCACAACGACGATCGGCATCGTCGTCTCTACATTAGTAAATCTACTCATTCTACCGCCGAACTATAAAAAAGAAATTGATGCACATTTAAAAAAGACGTATAAATTAATCGGAAATGTGTTAACCGGTTTACTTGAAACGAAACACGATGTAAATGTAAATGAAGATATCACAAAAATCATGAAACAAATCGATAAAGCGGAAGAATTTATTCGTCACCAACAAAACGAAGCATTTTTCCATCCGCTCCTATCGAACAAAAGAGAAAACTTCGACAACAACTTTCAACAAATAAAACTGCTGCGAATTATTCGTTATCATATAAGCAATTTAAATGAAACAAACATCGATAATAAAACTATTTTCAACGACGATGAAAAGGAACTCATCATCCTAGCAAAACGTGATCTTGCTAGTTATTTCACGGAAAACAGAGCGATTGATACAGAACATTACGACAAACAGTTACGTCGTCTAATAAAACTGTTTTGGACCTCAAATCGTCCTGTTGCTGATCAACAACTAACACTACCACAAGGGCTTATCATCCTTTATGAATTAATAAGTATTTTCCAACTCGTACAACAATTAAAAGAATTAGAAAACTAGCATATGTCATAGAAGCATATGCTAGTTTTCAGAAATAAAAATCTATATGTAAATTGTAAAGAAAGTTATAAGCAAAAAAAGTTAAACGAACAGCCATTTCTGTTCGACTTTTTCACTTGGTAATGGACGGTCGAATAAATAACCTTGCACTACATCACAATTTAACTGCTCAATCAGTTTAAATTGTTCGTCCGTCTCTACCCCTTCAACGACAACTTCAATATTTAACGTTTTCGCCATTTTCACAATTGCAGCGACGATCGTCTCGACTTTTTTATTTGTATGAAGAACACGTGTAAACGAACGATCGATTTTTATCCGATTGATTGGAAACTCAATTAAATACCCTAATGAAGAATAACCCGTTCCAAAGTCATCAACAGCGATATTAAAACCTAATGCCCGTAACTGATTCAACTTATAAGTCGCATCTTCCATATCATCGATTAAAGAGCTCTCCGTTAATTCAATGCCGATATCGTTTGCAGAAATACCTGTCTCTTCAATTACTGTTTGCATCGTTGAAACGATATCTTCGCTTTTAAATTGGTTCATCGATAAATTAACCATAATTTTAATATCGTCTTGTCCCGCATCACGCCATTTTTTCAACTGTTCACACGCTTTTTGAAAGACGAACTCCCCGATTTCATAAATCATTTTCGTCTGCTCGGCAACCGGAATAAATTTTACTGGGGGAATGATCCCTTTTGTCGGATGTTTCCAACGAATTAACGCTTCAAATCCAATTAACTTATTCGACTCCACCGAAACGAGTGGTTGGTAGTACAATTCAAACTGTTCTTTCTCAATCGCTTCTTTCAATTCCTGTTCAACGATAAACACATCTTCACTATCCCCCATATACGGATCGTAAAATTCATACTGTAAATCTTCTTCCTTTGCATATAACATAGCCGTTTGCGCCTTTTTAATGAGCGTGTCGAGTGAATCGCCATCTTCTCTGTAAACACTAATACCAAAATTAGCATCTAATTCGATCCGTTTACCACTCACATAATATGTAGGTGACATTTTGTCAATTAACTTTTCTAAATCCGCTACGATTTCTTCTTTATTTTTCTGTTTTTCAAGCACACATGTAAAATCCGTTCCAGACCAGCGAGTTACTAGACTATTTTCTGGGAAATAACTTTGCATTCGTCTCGCTACCTTTTTAAGCAATATATCCCCAACATTAAATCCGTACGTCTCGTTAATGCTTGAATAATCTTTAATCCGAAAATAGATGAGCGCAAATGTCGTATTCGTTTCATTCGCATGTTTTATAACGGAGTCTATATGTTTTTCAAATAAAAATTGATTCGGTAATGATGTTAACGGATCATAAAAGTTTTCCAAATACTTTTGCCTTCTTTCAACCGTACTGTATAGCGTGTTTGAAAAAATACCGATAAAATTTTGTATGTGATCCTCTTTATCCTTTACCGCAATAATTGTCAACGATTGGAGATAAATTTCACCACTTTTCGTTCGATTCCATAATTCCCCTTGCCATCTACCAGTTGTACGTACTGTTTCTTTCATTTTTTCATAAAATGAAAGCTCCTGTATACCTGCTTGTAACGTTTTCGGCGTTTTCCCTGCTATTTCTTCATACGTATAACCGGTAATTTCCTCGAACTTTTTATTTACATATAAAATTTGATTATGTTTGTTCGTGATCATTATTCCTTCGTTTACATTTTCAATTACTAATTTATTTAAATTAGGTGTTATTTCTTCATCGAAAGCTAAATTTTTATTTACATTCATCATTGACATAATAGCACCTCAGACTGATTTATAAATAAAAAGTTCGATAATAATAGTTTCTTATACCTACTCATTTTATACCATACTGTCTATATTTATGCAAACAAAAATTATAGATTTTTTATAGGCGTTTATAAACAGTGTTGTTATAATATACTGCCAATAAAAGCTTTTTATACGAAAACCCTTTCATTCGTCTTTACAAATATATAGATTACATGGAGTGACCAGCTAGTTGAACAAAATTGCCGTTCAAATTCATATAACATGTATATTTTGCACGTTTTATTTTGTAAGAAATTAAAAGTTTTCGGAAATACATAAATATTACTATT